>JANNBP010000364.1:0-45038 GCA_031385555.1 Deltaproteobacteria bacterium
GCCGTCGCGCAGCGCGAGCGGGCCGGTGACGTCCATGCTCGCTATTTCGAGGCCCTTTATCTTGTGGGCGGCATCGTGCCGGCCGGCGGCGCCGCCGGCCGGACCGGGTGCGAACACGAGGACCGGAAGCAGATCGAACTGGTTCGCGGTGATCGTCATCGTCGCCTGATCGATCGCATCGAGATCCGCGTTCGCGGCGAGGATCAACCGGCCGTCGGGCTGCGTCCCTTCGATGATCAGCGACGCCTTGTTGTCCTCGTACGCGAGATCGATCGCGAGGCGGTCGATCCTCTTGATCGGCTTACCGCGTGGACCGGGCGGGACCTGGATGTTGGTGCCGACGATGCTCGCGACCGCCGTGGGCTTGCCGACGGTGCCAGCCACGAGGAGGCTGCCGTCGAGCTCGCCGCCGGTGATCTCGTGGCGCCCGAACACCCCGAGCAAGCGGGACGCACTGATGTGCAGCCGTCCGGCACCCGAGAGCGGGAGACCCCTAAGCTGTGACGGTGCCGCGATCAGCTCGTCGTACGAGATCGGGATCTCGAAGTTACCCTCGAACATGCTGGTGTTCTGGACCTTGACCTCGACACGCGCATTGGTGAGCGTGCCACCGACGTTGGCGTGCAGTTCGGCGTCGATCGGATCCGACACCACCGAGCCACGCAGGCCCTTCGCGAAGACGTCGAGCTTGGCGCGGGTCGGGATCAGGTCGAGGTCGAACGACACCCGCCCACGCATGGTGGCGACGATCCCGAACTGCTCCAGCCGGCTCGGATCGATCGCGAGATCGCGAGCCTGGATCGCCACGTGTTTGAGTGCCCCGCGACCGAGTGCCCGCCACGCGCCGGCATCGAACAGGCGCACCGGCATCTGGATCTCTGCGGTGCCATCGATCGCTCCGATCCGATCGAGGCGTGCCGTGACGCTCGTGACCAGGTCATCCCCGCGTGCCGCGAGCTCGAGGTCGGCGTTGATCGCACCGAGTCCCCGCAGCTCGGGCGACGTCAGGTTCCGCAGGTGAAGCGCTCCGGTCGGCGTGCCCGCGAACCGGAGCTCGCCATCGATCGTGCCGCCGTAGTCGCCGATCACGCCGAGCGTGTCCATCGCCGTCTTGACGTCGAACTTGGTGACCCGAACCGTCGCGGTCTTGATCGCGTCGCGACCGAGGCGGCGCCACGCCGCGGGATCGGTGATCTGCGACGGACCTGCGAGCTCGACTGCGAGTGCAGCGCTGCTGGTCCCTGCCGTCATCGTCGCGTCGACGACAGCACGCGTGCCATCGATCGCGATCTTCGCGGTCGCATCGAAGCCCGGCGTACGGCGGTCGCGCTCCGCGGCGGTCCCGGCGGTGTCGGCGCCCGCGGGGACACTTGCCTTCGTGTTGGACGTGACCTGGGACGCGATCGAGCGCGACGGGATGTCGGCCTTGGTGGCCGTGGAAGAGGTCGGTGACTTGACCTTCTTGTCAGTCGCCGGCGGAGTCGTCGCCGGCAGCACACCGCTGTTCGCCGCGATCTGAGACGTGCCATCGACCGGCGTGCCCTTCGCGGTGCGAGGTGTGGTGGTCACGACCTTCGCCGGTGGCGCGGTCGCGGTCACGGCGACGGTCTTCGCGCGTGGCAGGACCACGGAGATGCCGTGAGCCCTCACCTCGGCGGTCGCCTTGACCACGCCGGAGCGCCGGCTGAAATCGAGCTTGGCGTCGACGGTGCCCGCGTACTGTGGATCGAGGTTCGCGAGCGCGAGCGTCTCGAGGTCGACCTTCGCCGCGAGATCCCCGGTCCTGCGTTGATAGGCGCCCGCGATGGCGAGCGCGCCGTCCTTGCTCGCCGTCGCGAGGTCGCGCAGCTCGATCCGATCCTTCGAGATCACGACCCTGCCACCGGAGCCTTGCCATTCGGTACCTGCGCCCGCGCGCACGAGGTGGCGCTGCAGATCGATCGTGGTGGTCTCGCCCAGGCGAATCAGTGCGTCGGCCTCGACCAACCACGGGTCGCGACGCGCGAGCGTGCGGATCGTCGCCTGGATCACGCCGTCGGCGCGATCCGCGGCACGCAGCGTGAGCTGGCGGAGCGCGAGTTGCGGCGTCGCGAGGTCGTGCGCGACGAGCTCGAACCGACCCGTCGGATGCTCGGGGATGCGCTTGCCGTCGAGCTTGATCGAGACCGTCTCGATCGTCAGCGGCGATGGCGCGGTCACCACGAGCTGCTTGCCGTCGATCGTCCCTACCACCGCGAGGTCGAGCTTCGGCCGGAGCTGACCATGCACGGCGAGGTTGACGTCGATCGTCCCGCGCATCGGCACGGCCTTGCCGCTCGCTGCACCGAGGTCGCGGGATCGCGCAGTCACCGTCGCCGACGTCAGCGAGATCCGATCGGCGGCGAAGGTCAGCTCGCCGGCGACGTTCGCCGCGAGGCCGGGATTCGTCGCCTCGATCGCCCCGCGAACGTGTTCACCGTCGGAGCTCGCCGAGATCATGAGCGAGGTGTGCGGATAGTTGTCGTAGTCGCCTTGCGCGGTCAGCGTCACCCGACCGACGGGTAGCAGCGCCTCGGTGAATCGCAGATCGAGCTCCGCCGAGCCGCCACCGCGCGCCTGCACTCGACCACGGGTCAGCTTCGCGACATCGAGGTCCGGCGCGGAGATCGAGCCCGCGATCCGCTTCGCGGTGGGCCACAGATCGAGCGAGCCACGGATCGCATCCTCGCCGAGTGTGCCGTTGAACGCGACGTGGGAGCCCGCATCTCCAGACTCCAGCGCGGTCGCCGCGAACGCGACCATGACATCGCCCGGGAGCTCGATCGCTGCGAGCTGCGCGACTGCCGCACGCGGCGCGCGGATCACGCCGCTCCCCGCGAACCCGTCTTCCGTGATGCGGACGCCCGCCGCGTTGACGCGGACATCGCCGACGGTCGCGAGCAGCGCCGGGATCGTCAGGCCCTCGACGCTCTGCTCGAGGGACACCATCGCCTGTAGTGGCACCCCGCGCTCTTGCCAGGTCGCCGACACGTTCGCAGTCGCGCGCAGCGTATCGGCGGCGTAGTCGAGCGCGCCGACCAGCGCGACATCGTCGAGATGGATCGGAGTACTTCCTTCGAGCTCGAACTTCCCGTGCTTGATGGCGAGGTCGCGGATCGCGACGGTCCATGTCGTCGGTGGGGTCGGACGCAGCAGGTGTGCGAGCGACAGCGAGCCATCGGCCATCCGCTTCGCGTGTACGGCGACGTCCTCGACGACGACGTTCGTCAACACGGCCTTGTGATTGACCAGCTCGAGGACCTCGAGCTCCAGCGACAGCTTGCCGATCTCGATCGCGGGCTGGCCGTCGGGGCCTTCGATCACGATGTCGCGCGCGACGTAGGTACCGAACGGACTGCCCTCGAGCTTGCCGACGCGGACCTTGCCGGCGAAGGTCTCCGCGAGCGAGCTCTGGATCTGATCGCGCACGACCTCCCGGCCGGTGTCGGTGTGGAGAAAGATCACCACGCCAGTCACCGCGACGATCGCCACGGCCAGCAGTCCGAGGACGAACCTCTTGATCGCGCGCTTCACTCGCATCAGAACGCCTCGCCGAGGCTGAGGTGGAATGCGAAGCGCGAACCAGGCGACGGCTCCATCGGGCCGAAGCGGTTCAACCGGTAGCCGAGGTCGGCGCGGACCGGACCGACCAGCGTGAGCGCGCGGAGGCCGACGCCCGCGGCCCAATGGAGATTTCCGAGCTCGATCTCACGGGCCGTCTCGGTGACGTCGCCGCCATCGAAGAACACCACGCCACCGATCGGGATCTTCCTCACCGTGCCGAGTCGCAGGCGGGCCTCGACGCTGACCTCGAGCAACGCGGCGCCGCCGTACGGGATATCGGTGCCGTCCTGTGCGACGACAAACGGCGCGAGCCCGCGCTCGCCGAAGCCGCGATGGCTCGACGCACCGCCGGAGAACAGCCGCTCGGTGATCGGTACGTCGCCGGTGATGGTGCCGACGCGAACCCGGCCCGCGAGCAGCGCGCCCCACGGCTTCCACACCGGCACGTAGCCGCGGAGGTCCGGAACCACCTGCAGGTAATCGAAGCGACCGCCTGCGTAGCGAGTGCCTTCGGTCACGCGAACCTCGGCGTACGCGCCCTGGGTCGGAGAGATCTGGTTGTCACGCAGATCGAGGCTGAGTGCCTGCGAGTACGCGCCGACCAGCTGCGCTTCGTCGAGGCGCAACTTCATCTCGAGCGTGGGATCGATCGCGGGTGAGATGTCGCGGAAGGCGAGCCGCTCGAGGCCCCAGCCGACGCGGAACTGCAGGCGAGGCGTCCACACGGGCGTGCTGAGACCGAGCCGCGCGTGCGGGCCGTAGCTGGTGTATGGCAGCGTCGCGAGGTAGTTGTAGCCGACCTCGACGTCGCCCTTCGAGTAGGTCCAGAACACGTCCTGGCGCTCGATCCTCGCGACCGCCCGCATCCGCGGCTGGTAGCCGCCCGCGCGCATGATCGCGTACGCCGGGCGCAGCTCGATCGTCGACGTGTCGAGGTCGAAGGGCCAGCCCGTGATCGAGTACCCGGCGCGACCACGAATCACGTACGCGAGCGGATCGATGCCGAACCCGCCGCCGAGCTCGACGGTGCGCCGCGAGCCCTCGGTGACCGACACGGTGACCCCGACCTCGCGGCTCTCGTCCTTCGTCGGCTGGACCTGCACGGTGCCGAACCGACCGAGCGCGTAGAGCGCACGCTGGGACTGCGCGATCGCGCGCGTCGAGTAGTGATCGCCGGTGTGAAACGCGAGGCGCTTGCGCACTGCCTCGGCGAGTGCACCGTCGACGCCGGTGATCGTGACCTTCCCGAACACGCACTTGGGTCCGGGCTCGTAGTCGAGCGTGATCACCGCCTCGCGCTTGCTGCGATCGGCGTAGACGGTGGTCTCGAGCTTCGCGTGCGCGTAGCCCGCGTCCTCGACGACTCGCATCAGCGACTCCTTCGAGGCATCGTAGAGCTCGTACGAGAACGGCGCGCCGTCGCGGAGCGGGAGCTGTGCGCGCACCAACGCTGGAGGCAGATCGGGATCCGGCGGTAGGCCGCGGATCACCACACGGGTCGTCGCGCGGACGCCCTCCTCGAGGGAGTACGTCACGGTCGCGGCATCACCCGCACGCTCGACACGCGAGCGAACGTCGATGTCGAGGTACCCGTGGCGCAGGTACTTGCCGCGGATCCGGTCCCTATCTACGTCGATCTGATACGGGTCGGGAGAGCGGCCGGCCTTGCGAGTCCGGTCCAGCGCGAGTCCTGCGACAAGCGACTTCGAGGACAACTTCTGGTTGCCCTCGAACTTCACCGCCTTGAGGTACTCGTCGCCGGGCTTCCGCTGTCGCGAAGGGCCGCAACCGCCGAGGGCGATCGCTGCGAGCACGAGGAAGCGCACGGTCACCTGGACGGGTGCAGACGATCGCGGTCGCGGTTGGCCTTGCGGTTCAGCCCACCGATCATCACCGGGACGGCGACGAGCAGCAGCACGACCGCCGCGACGCGCGAGACCGTGCCACCCGCGATGAACATGAAGCCGAGGAGCGCGGCCATCATCACGGAGAACCCGGCCGTCAACCCGACGACGCTGTGAGGAACGCCATCGGGATCGCGATCGAGATCCTCTCCGGGTGCCAGCTTGCTGTCGTCGCGAACGGGGTTGTGCGGCTCGTGGCCGACGTCGGGCTGGGTCAGCATCATGCCCTCTTGCCGATGATCGCTCGATAGCCCACGAGGACCACGAGCGCGCCGATGATCGAGGCGATGATGCCCGGGGCTTGACCCGACTCGTACCAACCGAGCGAGTGCCCGAGCACACCGGCGATGAACGCACCGGCGACGCCGAGCACCATCGTGATCAGGATGCCGCCGGGGTCCTTGCCCGGCATCAGCAGCTTGGCAACGGCTCCGACGATCAGACCGACGAAAAGCGTGATGATGATGCTCATGTCGGGGCATGGAGCAAGACGCGCGCCGCCTCCCCGATCGTGCGCTCGCGCGCGATCGCAACCCGCTAGGGCGGAGTCGCACAGTTCGCGGGGGTCGCATCGAAGGCCCCGACGTGGATCAGATAGACGTGGTCGTACCAGATCTCGAGGAGATCCTGGTTTGCGACCGCTTCGGAGACCGTGGCGCAGCCGGGTGCCGGCACCAGCGTGATGAGCGTTTTCAGGACCGTGGGACGCTGCGCCACGGTCACGATGCGCGCCAGGTTCGCGATCGTGATGGCGTCGGCCTTGGTGGCGGCGGCCAGCACGTGGGCGATCGCATCGGGCTTTCCATCCTCGAGCTCGGCGACCGCGGCGGTGATCGCAGAGCTCGCCTTGTCGATCAAGGGCAGGCTGGCGCGGCGGCCGGGCAGCAAGCGCGCGTGCGTTCCTGCGGGAGCGAGCACCACCGCACCCTTCGAGGTCTCGAGCTCGACGCGACCGGTCTGCACGCTGATCGTCCCCGCGCCGGTGCGATCGATCTCCATCGTGTACTCGCAGCCGAGATCGATCACGTCGGCGCTTGGGGTCGCGACCGCGAAGATCTTTGGTGGAGCGATCACCTTCGCGTGCATCTTGCCCTCCTGCAGGTAGAGCTGATGGCGCTTGCCGATCGAGCTCTGATCGAGCCGCACGATCGTGTTCGCGGACAGCTTCGCGGTGCCGATGTCCGCGATCGTCAACTCGGCCTCCTGCGACCCGGTCTCCAGGGTTCCACGGATCGGCAGCACGCCGGTCGCGAGCGCGTCGCCGTTGCACGACACGGTGCCGGCTGACGAGAACACCATGCCGGGTCCGACGCAGCCGGTGCCTTCGCTCGCGCGAGGCCACACCACCACGAGCACCAGGGCCGCCGCGGCAGCCGCGACACCCGCGATCACGAACGGCAGCTTCGATCGCCGTCGCTTCAGCCGCAGCTCGTCGAGCGGTGCCTGATGAGCGAGCGGTGACAGCAACGCCTCGAGCCGCGCGACCTCGGGATCGTCGCCACGCTTGTCCCAGAGATAGTCGTCATCCGACTTCATCGGACGCCTTCCCTTCTCCGAGCTGCTCGCGCAGGAGCTTCATACCTCGGTGCAAATTGACACGAACCGAGCCTGGCGACAGGCCGGTCTGCTCGGCGATCTCCGGACCCGACAGGCCCTCGACGAGGCGCAGGATCAGCGTCTCCTGGTACGCCTCGGGCAGGGTGCGCAAGGCGGTCAACACCTGCGCCGCCTCCGACGCGCGCGAGGCTGCGACCGGCAACTCCGGAAGGTCGTCTCCCATGGCGATCGGCCGTTTCCCTCGTAGATGATCCACGGCGCGATTGCGCGCGATCGACAGCAGCCAGCCGGGAAACGCCGCGGGCTCGCCGAGCTGACCGAGTCGCTCGAGGGCGAGGGCGAACGTGTCCTGCACCAGATCGGCGGCTTCGGCATAGCGGACTTTTGCGAGCACGACGCCGTGCACCGCGCGCGAGAACCGGCGGTAGAGCTCGGCGAACGCACGCCGATCGCCGCGCTGTGCAGCGAGCACGACCACCGGAAGGGCGTCCCCCTGCACGGCGCGACTGTATGCCAGCTGCACCCGGCCGAAGACGAGCGAACCCGTGAACCGTTAACCGACTAGATCGAGTCTGGTTACGCGCTGATCGAGCCGCTGTCGATCACCGTCACACCGGCGGCGCGCAGCTCCGCGATCGCCTGGTCGCCGTCGTCGGGCGCGAGGTTGACCGCGCGGGTACCGTCCTCGATCAGGAAGACCTCGAACCCGAGCTGGCGACCATCGAGGCACGTGAACTTCACGCAGTAGTCGAGGGCGAGGCCGAGCACGTAGAGCTTGTCGACCTTCCTCTGTTCGAGCCAATCGCCGAGGCCGGTCGCCTTCTTGTGACCGTTGTCGAAGAAGCCGCTGTAGCTATCGATGCCCGCATCGATGCCCTTGCGAAACACCGCGGTGATCTGCGAGCGCTCGAGTGCATCGTGGAGCTCCGCACCGCGCGAGCCCTGCACGCAGTGCGTCGGCCACATCACCTGCGGCAAGCCATCGAGCTCGCCGAGCTGCCCGACCTGCGTGCCCGGGTTGTTCGCCGCGAAGCTCTGGTGGTCCCTCGGGTGCCAGTCCTGGGTTGCCACGACGATGTCGAACTTCGGCATCAACTTGGTAGCGACGGCCACCGTCTCGTCGCCGCGTGTGACGGCGAGCGCGCCACCCGGCATGAAGTCGTACTGTAGATCGACGAGAACCAGCGCGCGCATGGCGCCACTCTAGCCTAGGATCAGCGCCATGACGCGCTACGTGTGGTTCGCGTTGCTGCTGGTCGTCGGGTGCACGCGCGGCTGTCCCTCGAATGGCTGCACGACCAGCTCGTCGTGCAACGGCGGAGGCACGGCGCAGGAGTGTGCGAGCGACAAGGATTGCGAGAGCCCGCTGCGCTGCCGCGACAACTACTGCCTGGCGCCGTCGTCGCTCGCGTCGCTCGACCGCTGTCTCGAGACGCCC
The DNA here is from genome assembly GCA_031385555.1 of Deltaproteobacteria bacterium. Classification (GTDB taxonomy): domain Bacteria; phylum Myxococcota_A; class Polyangia; order Haliangiales; family Haliangiaceae; genus JABFXX01. Next base: position 8,482 of record JANNBP010000364.1, read on the forward strand.
GAGTGCAAGCGGCTCGGCGCGTGTCAACCCGGGCTGACGCGCAGCTTCCTCGGCGCCAACTCGCAGCCGACGTGTCTCGTCGAGCGCAACGAGGATTGCGCGGCATCGGAGCTCTGCAAGACGCAGGGTGGCTGCTCGCTGCTGTGGACCACCGGTGTGTACCGGGACGGCTACTGCGCGCCGACCACGGACAAGCATTGCGCGGTGGCGGCGCGCTGCGCGAGTCACGACGAGTGCGCGTTCAAGGGTGTCTGCGCGCGCTCGTGGTCCGGGTGCAAGGGCGAGCCGCTCGGCGGCTTCGAGGCCACACACGATCTCGGCGGTCCGTGGGAGCCCGGCAACATCGACGACGCGATCCTCGCGTGCCGGATCGAGGACGACTACAAGCAGACGACGAGCTTCGTCAGGGTCGCCGGCACGTGCGTCCCCGGGCCGACCCTCGGCTCCGACACACCGTTCCTGCTGCGCACCAAGCTCACCGTCAAGGACCGCGTCGAGATCGCGATCCAGGCCGACCCCGAGCTCGGCACCTATCGCAACGCCGGCTACGTCCGCGCTGAGTACACCGGGAGCTCGCCGTTCACGAGCGGTACCGAGCTGCCGCGGTTGACCTGCCACGTGGTGTCTCCCGCAGTGGCCCGCGCGAACGCGGCGCGCATGGTGACCCGGATCGAGCGAGGCTTCATGCGCCTCGCGAACGAGCGCGCGAGCTCCGAGTACCTGATCGCGGAGCCCGCCGAAGCCGGTGGCATCCGCCGCGTGTTGCGCGAGGCGATCGTGTGGCTCGGCAGCGATCCGCAGGTCGCGAAGCTGCAAGCCTCGTTCGAAGCGGGCCTGGTCGCCTGGCGGAACAAGCTCGATGCCGCGATCGGCAAGCTCGCACTCTCCGAGACCGGTCCGGCAGACTCGAGGATCCAGGTGCACGGCTTCGTCTGCGGCGATGCGCTGAAGGCGCGGCTCAAGCGAGACGTCACGAAGGATGATTGCGGTGTCGAGCTCGTCGTCAAGGCGACGCAGAAGATGACGATCGGGACCGGGATCAACGACCTCGGCTATCTCAAGCTCGCGCGCCGTGGGCCCGAGGCGACGATCGTCGACACCGAGCTCGTCGATGTCTCCACGCGGAGCAAGCCGACGCCGGTGGGTACGGTGACCGCGGAGCCTGGTGAGGAGGTCACGGTGCTGGTGGTCCCGCGCACGTTCCTGCCGCTCGCCGGGACGAGGTTGTTCACCAACGCCGGCAAGCCCCGCCTCGTGCTGTCGCTAGATCCATAGCGTTGCGCGGCTACTCGATCGCGATCGAGGTCACGAAAGACCCGAATCCCTTTCGTGCTGCGCTGGCAGCCGAACGTGAAGTCTCCGACGGAGCATTGTCTTGACGCGGCCGCTCACGGCGAACGTGGATACTCGCAGCGCGAGAAACACGGTTGCGAGCGCGGTGACCGAGTCGGCGACTTCAACTCGAGTCTCAGCTATCCGAACGTTACGTCTTCGAGGGGGCATCGCCCCGAGCGGCACCCGCAGGGGCCATACACTGCTCGATCAAGCGATCGCGTGCCGTGCTGGCGCAAACATCGCCATGACGGTCCACGCTCCACCGAGCACGGCCGTAGGCTGACCCGCCGCCGACCATATCAACGGCGCACGCGCTCACCTCCCTACTGGGGCAGATCGAGATCGCGAACGACGGAGGGTTCCGGGGGAGTTCGTTGCTTCAAGTGCGCGGCCGTCGTCAGCGCATGAACGCGGCCCTCGAGGCGGCAACTCCTCTCGAACGTCCAGCGCACCTCTTCGTGCTGCGCTGGCAGCGGAAGTGAAGTCTTCAACGGCGCATCGCCCCGAAGGCGGCACCTAGCCGGACTCGTGCGTGCACTGATCGATCGAGCGACCGCGACCCGTCGAGGTGCCGCAAATCGGCGCGTGTTAAGGGCAACCGTGCCGTGCTGGCGCGAACATCGCCATGACGGTTCACGCTCCACCGAGCACGGCCGTAGGCTGATCGATCGCGACCCGCCGCCGAGCCCCCATAACGGCGGCGCACGCGCTCACCTCCCGGGAGGGTCTACTGCGGACGCGTCCTGCCGCCGCACGACAACGCCATACTCGAGGCCGGAGACTACTGCTTGCTCCGCCAGATCTCTCCCCACGCGGAACGTCGCGACTGGCTCGACTTCAATCGCCCGATTGCCGACGGCCCCCAAGGGGCAGACGGACACGCAGCGCATTGGGGTGGCGTTTCCGATAGCGTGCTCCAAGGCTGATCCAGGTCGCGAACGGCCGTGAGACTTCGGCGGCAACGCCCGATCATCAAAGGGCGCGATGTTCACCAAGGTCATCGACGACGACAGTTCGTCGCCGAATCTCTGCGCGTCCCACGCGGGACGTGCCGACTGATTCAGCTCGATGAAGATCGTCGCGTCCGGTATCCGGACATCAGAATGCGACACCGGGATACGTTTTCGCTTGACGAGATCAGGGACGCATCCGAGCGCGAGTGGCGAGGATGGGCGAAAACTGCGCGTCAGATCGAACGCGCTGCGGTCTGCGCGCGAACATTGCTGCGCCTGCGAATTCGCCGCTCGATCGCGACATCGTCGACGAGAACGCATGTCAGAGCGTCGATTTATCGCGTGATAGAAGCGTTCTGCATTCGTGCAGAAAGGTCATGGCGATGCTCGATCAGACGAAGGTGAACGCGTTGGTGAAGGAGCACGAGAACGACGCGCTGCATCGGCGTCTCGTCGAGTACGCCCAGAGGCGCTCCGCGCTCGATGCCGCCGAGGCATATGACCTCGTACGGGCCGAGCAGCTGAAGGTCGGCATTTTGAGGGGCTGCGTGTCGCACTGGGACTACCTCGAGAAGACCCTCGGCTACAAGCCGCACACCGCCCGCGAGCGGATGCGTGTGGCGCACGCGTTGGCTCGCCTGCCGGTCACGACCCAGCAGCTCGCGCGGGGCGAGCTCAACTACTCGGCGGTTCGAGAGCTATCGCGCGTCGCGACCTCGGAGACCGAGGACGAGTGGCTGGCGAGGATCAGCGGCATGAACGTTCACCAGATCGAGCGTGCGGTCGCGGGTCACGTGCCTGGCGACCGCCCCGATGATCCGAAGCAACCTGACCTGAAGGTGCGCAACATCAAGCTTCCCCTGCCCACCGAGCTGTATGCGATGTGGCGACAAGCGCGCGTCGCGCTCGAGCAAGAAGTCGGTGCTCAGCTCGGAGACCTCGAGTTCGTCGAGATGATGCTTCGCCGCGTCCTCGATCCGAGCACGGGCGAGCATGGCCCGGCGCATCAGATCGCGTACAAGCAGTGCGAGGACTGCAAGCGCACCACGCAGAACGGTGGTGGGCTCGAGCTCGATGTTGCAGACGCGGTGATCGAGAAGGCGCACTGCGACGCGCGATATATTGGCTCGCTCGATGCCGATGCGCCGGAGCGGGCGACGTCGTCGGTGACACCGCGGATTCGCGAGCAGGTGTTCGCGCGCGACGAGTTCTGTTGTCGGATTCCGGGCTGTCGCTCACGGCGCAACCTGGAGATCCATCACATCCGTCCGCAGGCCCTCGGCGGCACGCACGAGCTATCGAATCTGACCGTTCGGGGCACCACACGGCCCATCACCAAGGGTTCATCGAGATCGGAGGCGTACCACCATGCTCGCTTCGCGTTCGATGGGTCTACGGAAAACCGCTGGCGCCCGGCGAGTCGGAGCCGGAGTTGGAGCCGCGGTTGACGTCCCGCGTGGGACGCGATCGACCGATTCCATTCAACGGCAGCGTCGAATCGTTTCGGTCGCTGTTCCATCGCGATCGGTAGCCGCGCGGGGCTGTCACCGCACCCGAGGACGGCGAATCTTCGTCGCCATCCCGCGTAGGACGCGATCGGTCGATTCCGCGCGACGGCTGCGCCGAATCGTTTCGCTAGCTCTTCCATCGCGATCGGTCACCCGGTCGACTACCGCCCGAGCGCAGCGGACCTTCGTCCGGTCTCGCACGCCCGCTTCGCGTTCGATGGTCTACGGGAGTCGGCGATCCGGAGCCGCGGTTGACGTCCCGCGTGGGACGCGATCGGCCGATTCCATTCAACGGCAGCATCGAATCGTTTCGGTGACTGTTCCATCGCGATCGGTAGCCGCGGCCTGTCACCGCACCCGAGCAGCGAATCTTCTTCGTCGTCACGCGTCCGCTTCGCGTTCGATGGGTCCACGAAAGGCCGCTCTGCGCTGCGCGTTTCAGCTGATCCGCGAGCTCGAGATCTTCGCGCTTGATCTGTGGGACCAGTGGGGCGAGTGCGGTGATGAGCTCCTTGGCGACCTGGTACGCGATGAACATGTGCGCGGTCTCCTGTGGCGATCGTTTCGAGGAACCCAAGCTCCTCGGCCTCTCCGAGGGTGGGCGCTCTCTTGCCAGTCGCAGACCAGCGCGCACGGACCGTGACGAGCGCGAGCGGGGTGCTGTCGACCGCACGACTGCGCAGCGTTGCGGCGATCGTCGGCGCGGGCAGCGACCTCGGGGCGCTCGGCGCGGTCGGGGGCGCGAGGGCCAGCAGGGCGAGAGCGCCCGCCTGAGGACCGAAAGCGTCAACGCCGAGCCGCTCGCGATTGCGTGAGCCAAGCGAAGAGACGTCGATGCCGGCGAGCGGATACCGACCCGGACCCGGCCGGCGAACGGATGCCAACCCGGCTCCCGGCTCCGGTGGGAAGCGCGCCTCGCATCCTGATCGACGAAACGGGCGGTGGAGGTGTCGAGCTCGAGCTCATGAGCACCAGGATCGCCGTCGGTGGTCGCCTGAGCTTGCAATCAGGAGAGACCGGCAAGGTCATGGTCATCGCGGGGATCCGGTATCGACCTCGGAACTGGATCTTGCCCGGTGTGGACTACATCTACGGGGAGAGGTTCGAGAAGGATCGGCAGAAGTTCAACGGCGTCGGGGTCTCGCGACCGCATGACCGACTAGATCGATAGCTCGAAGCCCTGCTTCGTCAGCCGATCGTAGCGACGGCGATCGAACTTGTAGAGCCGCGCAGCGCGGTGGCGCACTCCTTGCTCGTACTCGTCGGTCTCGACGAGCAGGTCCATCGACAGGATCTTCTTCCGGAAGTTTCGCTTGTCGAGATCGGTGCCGAGGATGATCTCGTAGAGCCGCTGGAGCTGGGTCAGCGAGAACCGAGGAGGTAGCAGCTCGAACCCGACCGGGGCGTAGCGAACCTTGCCGCGCAGGCGCTCGTGGGCCGTGGTCACGATCTCCTGGTGATCGAAGGCCAGCTTCGGCAGATCATCGAGGGAGAACCAGCCGACGCCCATCGCATCGGTCGCCGCGCGGATCCGGTGATCGGACAGCTTCGCGAGGGCGTAGTGCGCGACGGTGACCACGCGCTCGCGCGGATCGCGACCGAGCGCGGAGAACGTGTAGAGCTGCTCGAGGAACACGTCGGTGACGCCGGCCTCTTCCTCGAGCTCGCGGCGGGCCGCATGCTCCACCGTCTCGTCGAGTCGGACGAAGCCCCCGGGCAACGCCCAGGCGTGCTGGTGCGGTGGGATCTTGCGCTGGATCAGCAGCACCTTGAGATCGGTCTCGTCGAGGCCGAACACGACGCAGTCGACGGCGAGTGCCGCGCGCGGATATTCGTACTCGAACATCTCAGTTCCCTGCCGCGACATAGGCGCGCAGCTGCGCGAGCTCGCGCTCGAAGCCGCCCGACAGGATCGGGAACCGGCACCACGAGCGCGGGTCCAGGTTGCGATCGTCGAGGTGGAACGCCGGTGCGAAGCGCTCGCGCTTCCACTGGTTGATGCACCACAGCCGGAAGAACCGCTCGATCCACGTGGCGAGCTGGAGCGGCGTGTACTGCGGATAGCGAGGCGTCAGCTGCTGGAGGGATTCGAGCGGCGTGAGCTTGTCGCGGATCGCGCAATCCTCGACGGACTCGAGGAAGTCGTACGGCATCAGATCCGCTTCGTCGGTCTGCTCGGCGGTGCCGGCGACGCGCGGGCGCAGCTCGGCAGTGGGCTGCTGCTTGTTGATGTACGAGAGTGCGGCGATCGGAGCGAGCCCCGAGATGCCCTGCGCCTCCATGAACCGCAGCCACGCACGCAGATAGGGCTTGTCGATGCCACCGAGCGGCGCGAGCCCACCGGCAGTGTCGCCGTCCATCGTCGCGTAACCGACGGCGGCCTCCGAGCGATTCGACGTGGTGAGCAGCACCGCGCCGCGCACGTTCGCGAGCATCCAGATCGACGGTGCACGGACGCGCGCCTGGATGTTCTGCAGCGTGACGTCGTCGGCGACCCAGTCGAGCTTGCGACCGATCACCTGCTCGGTGGCCGCGATGTACTGCTTGAACTGCGGGTCGACGTCGATCACGTGGAACACGCTCCCGACCGCCTTCGCCACTTGCTCCGCCGCGACGCGCGTCACCGACCCGGAGTTCTCCGTCGGCTGGTACGCGCACGCGAGCAGCGCGCCGACCGCCTCGGTGATCGAGCCACCCCGATCGATCACCTCGTGCACTCGCTTCGCGCGTGGCAGCCGTGCCTTGACGCCGAGCGCGCCGAGCTCCTGATAGGCGAGCTGGATCGCGAGCGCGACGAGCACCGCACACGCCGCGGAATCGGCGCCACCCGACAGCGACACCACGTAGCCGTGCGAGCGCGACTTGCGCATGTAGTCCCACAGGCCGAGCGCGACGGCGCGCCCGAACTCCTCGTCACGCACGTGCGGGCCATCCTCCCAGCTGGTATCGAGCGCGACCGGTGCCGCGGGCTTGAGCATCGGCCACGCGAAGTCATGATCGACCACCAGGTTCTCGGCGTCGTGCCGCGGGCGGTGCGAGCCGCGGCGCGCTTGTTCGCGGCGATTCGCGTCGATGTCGACGACGGCGGTGGACAGCTCGAGGCTCTGAAACGAGAACCGACGGCCGCGTGCGAGCAGCTCGGAGTTCGAGGCGATCAGGCCGCCACCGTCGTAGATCACGCGGCCGGCCTCGTTGCCCATCAGATTCGCGTAGAGGTAGACCACGCCGAACGCGCGCGAACCCTCGACCACGAACCGCTGCCGCACCGTGAACTTGCCGAACGCGAAGTGCGACGCGCTCGGGTTGCACAGCACGTCGCAGCCGCGCAGCGAGAGGTCGGTTCCCGGGCGATTCGCGACCCACGCGTCCTCGCAGATCTCGAAGCCGATGCGCACGCCGCCGATATCGAACGTCAGATCACCGAGCGGATACTTCTTGATCGTGCCGTCGGCCTGCTTGCGCTCGAGGGTGTCCTTGTCGCCCGCCGGCCACGCCTTGAACCAGCGCGGCTCGTAGTGGATGCCATCCCCGGCGAGGAACTGCTTCGCGGCGAAGCCGACGATCGCCCCGTCGGCGAGCAGCGCCGCCGCGTTGTACAGCGCCTTCTCGTGATAGACGGGCAAGCCGACCGCGACGACCATGCCCTTGGTCAGCGGGGCGAGCGCCTCGAGCTGCGAGAACGCGGTGTCCTGCAGACCGTCCATGAAGAACGCGTCCTCGCAGGTGTACCCGGTGATCGCGAGCTCGGGGAGACAGAGGAGTGAGACCCCCTTCGCCCGCGCGGCTTCGATGGCATCGCGCAGGTTCGCGAAGTTCTCATCCCACGCGAACGGCGTCTGGTTGACGCACGCGACTCCGACGTTGATCAGTTGCATGAGCTCACCGGTTGAAGTTGAGATGTTCGATCAGCAGGCCTTCGGTGCTGCTGAGGTGGAGGAACTTCGATTGCTTGCTCAGCGCGACGGCGTTGGGATGGCTATCTGTGACCCAGATCGAGCCGAACAGCTTGCTCGCCTCGAGCTTGGCGAGGGAATCCCCGGGGAACAGGCCGTGGGTCGCGATCGCGTCGACCGAGGCCGCACCTGCCTCGATGTACATCCGCGCCGCGTTCATCAGCGAGCCGCCGGTACGGATCATGTCGTCGTAGATCACGACCTTTTTACCAGTGACCTCCGCCGAGACGCCGGTGACAGCGGGCTCGCCATCGTCCCCTCTACGCTTGTAGACGAACGCCGCCGGCACGCCCATGTCGTTGGCGAGCGACTCGACCCACTTCGCGCGACCGGCATCGGTGCATGCGAGCACCTCGCAGCCGAAACGTTGCGCGGCCGCGATCACCAGCGGCTTGCCGTAGACGTGGACGGTGCGTGTCCCGCCCTCGAAGTAGTGCGCGACGGCGTCGACGTGGAGATCGAGCAGGAACACCTGCGTGCCTCGGCTCGCCTGCGGGATCGAGGACAGGAGGCGAGCACGCGTCTTCGCCTTGACGACCTCGCCCGGCTTCACCGCGCGCTCCATCGTCGAGTAGCCGTAGAACGGGATCACCATGCGGAGGCGATACGCGCCCTGCATGACGAGGACGCACGCGAGATCGTAGAGCTCGAGCGTCGAGTGATCGTCGATCGTGCCGCCGATCAACACGACGTCGCGATCGGCGACGTGACTATCGATCCGCAGGTAGTGCTCGCCGTCGGGGAACGTCTTGCGCGTGACCTTGCCGACCTCCCAGCCGGTGCCCTTCGCGATGGCCTCGCCGAGGTACTGGTAGGCCTCGGTCGTGAAGATCAGCGGCTCATGCATCGGACTTGCCTCGTGCAGCGGCGATCAGCTGCTGCTTCTTGTCGTGGACGTGCTTGTCGAGCCCGACCGGATACGGCTGCGGGTTCAAGAATCGGCGCGTGCGCGGTGACAGCTGCGCAAGCTCGGCGGCGGCGCGAGCGCGGCAGGTCGCGAGCTCATCGGGCTGCTTCACCAGCGCGCCCTCGTCGAGGTAGCGGACGAGGAGATCCTCGGCGGAGTCGTGCGCCGGCGAGGACGCGGGACGCGTCGGATCCTCGATGTCGTACAGCGTCGGCCCACTGAAGCCTTGCTCGCTGCAGTAGATCACATCACCGACCAGCTCGCCGCCTCGCCGCAGGCGCTTGACCTGGAGGATGCCGGGGTTGCTGATCTTGATCGGCTGCTCGGAGAGCTTGATGACATCGCGCCAGTTGCCGTCTTCCTTGACGGCACCCAGCTTGTAGACGCCGCCGAGGGCCGGCTGATCGTAGGCGGTGACCAGCTTGGTGCCGATGCCCCAGGTGTCGATCCGCGCGCCCTGATCGTTGAGCGACAACACGAGGTTCTCGTCGAGATCGTTGGACGCGACGATCTTCGCGTTCGGGAAGCCGCCCTCGTCGAGCAGCTTGCGCGCTTCGATCGAGAGATACGCGAGGTCCCCGGAGTCGAGCCGGATGCCCTGCAGCTCGTGGCCCTTCGCGCGCAGCTCCTTGCCGACGAGGATCGCGTGCTTGACGCCCTCGAGCGTGTCGTAGGTGTCGACGAGGAACGTGCAGTTGCCGGGCAGCGCGTTCGCGTACTCGCGAAACGAGGTCAGCTCGTCGCCGTGGAACATCACCCAGCTGTGCGCGTGGGTGCCCTTGACCGGGATCCCGAACAGCTTGCCGGCGAGCACGTTCGAGGTCGCGTGCGTGCCGCCGAGATAGGCCGCGCGCGAGGCGGAGAGCCCGCCGTCGATGCCCTGCGCGCGGCGCAACCCGAACTCCATCACCGCCGCGCCCTTCGCTGCCATGGCGACGCGCGAGGCCTTGGTGGCGACCAGCGTCTGGAAGTTCACCATGGTGAGCAGCGCGGTCTCGACGAGCTGCGCCTGGAGGATCGGCCCGGAGACGCGGATGATCGGCTCGTGCGCGAATACCAGGCTGCCCTCGGGGACCGCGTCGACGGAGCAGGAGAACTTCAGGTCCCGCAAGCACTCGAGGAAGCCCGCCGGGAACAGTGGCTTCCCCGAGGCGTCGGGGATCGTTGCGAGGTACTCGAGATCGTCTGAGGTGAACGCCAGGCGCCGCAGGTACTCGATCGCCGGGGCGATGCCTCCCGCGATCGCGTAGCCACCGCCAAACGGCGGGCGCCGGTAGGTCAGGTGAAACACCGCCTCGCGATTGCTCGTACCGGCCTTCCAATAGCCACAGGCCATGGACAGCTGATACAAATCCGTCAGCAGCGCGAGCGAACCGCCGTAGACCTGATCGATGCCGTTCGAGTGCGTTTCAGCCACGTTAAAGTGTACTTTGTACACCAAGTTAGGCGCTGTCAATGAGTGACGCCATCGTCGTCTGGGGCGAGCTCCTGTGGGACCGGTTCCCCGATGGCGATCGGCTGGGAGGCGCGCCGGCCAACGTGGCGTGGCACCTCGGGCAGGCGGGTGCGTGGCCGCAGCTGGTGACGCGCGTTGGTGACGACGAGGATGGGCATCGCGCGATCGAGGCGTTGTCGCAGCTCGTCGATACCGAGCTCGTGCAGATCGATCCCGAGCGCGCTACGGGAGAAGTCACCGTGCGGGTCGAGAACGGCGAACCTCGCTACACGCTTCACCCCGGTCGTGCGTGGGAGCGGATCGCGTGCACGCCGCACGCCCACACTGCCCTCGCGACCGCCGGCGTGTTCGTCTACGGCACGCTCGCGCAGCGCACGCCCGAGGGGCTCGCCGGGTGGCGTGAAGCGTCGGCCGCGACGAAGGCGACGCACGTCTGCGATCTCAACTTTCGCCCGAGCGACCAGGCGAGCGTCGCGATCGAGGAGGCGATCGCCGCGGCACACGTGATCAAGGCGAACGATCGCGAGCTCGCGGCGCTGCGCGTCTGGTTCGGCTGGACCGATCCGCTCGCGAAGCTCCGCGAGACCGCCGGCATCGTCGCGATCACCCACGGTGCCGACGGTGCGACGCTGTACGGCGACGGCGATGACGGCGGGATCGAAGTTCCGGGTGTCGCCGCGAAGCCGGGCGGTGACAACATCGGGTGTGGCGATGCGTTCGTCGCGATCCTCGTCCACGGCCTGGCCTCGGGCTGGGATCTCGCGACCTCGGGTCGGTGTGCGGCTCGTTATGCCGCGGCGGTTGCCGGGGAACGTGGAGCGACGCCGCGGTTCGAGCCCGAGCACGTCGCTGCGCTGCTGGAGCTCGGATGAATCTCCGCCTGCTGCCCGGGATCATGACGATCGCGGCTGCGATCGCCGTCGCGGTGATCTTCGGAGCGTCGTCCGAGGGCTTCAATCTGTCGCGCGTGGCGACGGTGGGACTGGCGGCGCTTGCAGGAGCGATCGCGATCGCGAAGGCCCTCGGGACGCAGTCGATCGACGACGGCGACGACGACACGATCGAACCACCGCTCGATCGCCCGTGGACGATCCTCGAAGGTGCGCGCTGGTTCGCGATGCTCGCCGGCGGTACGTGCGCGGTGATCTCCGCGACGTGGTTTCGTTTCGCTCTCTACGAGGACGATTGGTCGCTCGGCGGCCCGGTCGAGCTCTCCGCGATCGTCACCTTCCTGATCGGCGTCGCGTTGTTCTGCCGCGCCTACTGGGCGGGGACCGGGCGGCGCCGGTTACCGAAGGGTTCCGATCTGTGGGATCGCGCGGTCGCGTGGATCGAGGACCACGGCGCGATCCCCGCGGTGGTCGCACTCGCGATCTCGAGCGGCGTGATGTTCGCCGGCGTGTTCACCGGCGAGAGCATCGGCGACGACCTGTCGTTCCACATGGCCGAGAGCGCGCGGCTCGCCGACTGCATCCGCGCCGGCGATTGGGACTTCTGGAATCCGAGCGCGAACGGCGGTTATGCGTCGGCGTACTACTACCAGGTCATGCCGCAGCTGATCTCGGCGCTGCCAACAGCGCTGTTCGGCAAGCACCTGTTCTGGTTCCAGCTCAGCCTCTGGCTCCCGCTCGTGATCGTGCCGCTCGCGGCGTATCGAGGCATGCGCGTGATGGGCGCGACACCGTGGCAAGCCGTCGCCGCGGCGCTCTGCGTGACCTTCATCTCCGGCAACTCGCGGTGGGGCAGCGGTGCCGACGGGACGTTTCAGGTCGGGCTCTACACGCAGACCTGGGCCCTCGCCTTCTTTCCGCTCGGCCTCGGCTACGGCGTGCGCTACCTGCTCGAGGGTCGCAACCTCCCGACGGCGCTCGCGTGGGGCACGCTGGTCTTCCTCTGCCATCCGTTCGCGAGCATCGCGCTGTGCATCGGGCTCGCCGTCGGCGTGCTCGCCCACTATCTGCAGTTCCCTGTGCGCCACGCGAACCTCAAGCTCGTGTTGCTCGTGGTGCTCGGGCTCGCGTTCGTCCTCAGCTGCGCCGCGCTCGCCCTCGATCGACCGGTGCCACCGGAGACCGCACCCGACACGGTGGTCGCACCGATCAAGTTCATGTACCTCGCGCCGATCATCTTGTTCGGCGGCCTGGTCGCGCGCGTCGGACTCGCCGGTAAGAAGCTCTCGATCGCGCTGGTCAGCGGCGTCGCGATCGCGTTCGGCGCGAACGTCATTGCTTTCGTGATCCTGACCGTGGTCCCGAAGCGCGAAGAAGGCGCGACGGTCGATCCACCTGCAGAGTGGCAGTGGGGCGCCGCGAGCGCGTACATCGGGCCACTGCTCCTGCTCGCCGCGATCATCGGCAAGCTCGTCCTCGACATGCGCGCGAAGCGTCAGCCCGACGATCCCGCGCCCACGCAGGGTCCGCGTGTGCTCGGCAGCGCCGCGATGCTCGGTGCCGCACTGCTGGTGTTCCTCGCCGGCGCGGCGAGCGGAACCACGCTGTTGTGCGGGCTCGCCGTGCTTCCCGGTGCCGCGTTCCTCTACCTCGCGTGGCCGGTGCGCCACTCGCCGCTGGTCCGGCTCGTCGTGATCGGCGGTTGCCTCGCCGTCGCCACGATACCCGGATGGATCACCGTGATCATCGATCGCGAAGGTTTCGGCGGCTTCCCGCATCGCGTCTGGGACGAGGTGGGTCCGGGCTACAAGGAGCTGTCGCGCTGGTACACCAAGGGCGAGATCCTCGACTTCAACCGACTCTGGATCCTGACGCTGGCGCTGCCGCTCGTGGTCGCGTTCGGTCGCATGAAGTTCGGGCGCTGGCTGTGGGCGCCGGCACTGACGTTCGCCGCGCTGCTCGCACTCGGTCCCCACGCACCGAAAACCGCCGACGATCTGCTCCCCGCCGTGCGGTTCCTCGGCGCGATGCAGGTCGTGCTCGCGCTGGCGATCGGCGCCGGCGGCTTCGCGATGTTGCGCGCGGTGTGGACCGCACCCGCCGAGCAGTGGCCGATCGCGTACATCCGCCGGCTTCCGGAGAAGGCCTTCGAGGAGCTGGTCTTCGGGATCCGCACCGTGATCATCGCCCTCACCTGCGCGCTCGTCATCTTCGTCGCCTTGCAGGGCTCGCAGAAGCTGTCGGAGCGCGTCAACTCGCTCGCGGCGTTCGACTACCGCGGCGAGATGTTCGAGATGATCGACCTCATCGCGAAGCAGCCGCAGGGCAAGAAGCAAGTCGGCCCCGGTTGCGAGAACCACTGGTGGAACATGCTCAGCTACGTGTACGCGAAGCGTCCGTCGCTGCTGCAGATGGGCGGGGGCGGGCTGCAAGCGTCGCCGAACTACGACTTCGTCTACACCGTGCGCGAGTTCCCGAAGCTCGCCTGGGTCTACGACACGCCGCTGTTCCTGTTCGCGAAGGCGAATGGCAACGCGCCCGAAGGTGAAGTGCTCGGCGAGACCGCGCGGTACGAGCTGCGTCGTCTGCCCGCCCCCGGCATCGTGTCGCCGATCCAGGTCACCGGCGTGCTCCCCGAGGGGCCGTCGCGCGCCGGCAACAATGTTCGCAACGCCGCGCTCGACTGGTTGAAGAGCGACGCCCCCCTGTCCGATCATCACCTCGCGTACTTCGGCTACGGCGGCCTGTTCCAGGCGCCCGAGGCGAAGGTGCTGCGCGCGTTCCGCGTCGATCCGTCGCCCGGCGAGCTCGCCGACATCTATGCCGACGTCGAGGTCAAGGCGCCGTCCACGTTCGTCGCCCGCGAGAGCTGGCACCCGCGGTGGCACGCGTATATCGACGGCATCGAGACGCCGATCCGTCGCGTCACACCCGACTTCCCGGCGATCGATGTCCCGCCCGGCAAGCACACGCTCGCGTTCCGCTTCGAGCGTCCGTGGTGGGCGCACGCCGCGTGGCTCGCGTGGCCAGGCGTCGTGCTCGGTGCGTGGTGGTTGCTGCGGCGGTTGCGCAAGCACACCGCGCTACCGGCCGCGCGCGTCGTCGAGAGCTAAGCAATCCCCGCCGGTTGTACGAATCTGCGATTCGCTGCGACCAATCGACCCGGTTAGGCTGTCCGTGGCGTCATGAGGGTGGGGAGCGAGCGATTCCGTCGGCTGCTCGAGCCGGTGCACGTGCGCGTGCAAGCGTTCGCGCGCTGCTTGTGCCGATCGCGGGCGGATGGCGATGACCTCTATCAAGAGGCGGTGCTCCGCGCGCTCGCGAAGCTCGAGCAGCTCCAGGACGATGCCGCGTTTCGCACGTGGCTGTTCCGGATCGTCGTGTCGGTCCATCGCAATCGTTGCCGCCGCGCGTTTCTGCGACGCCTGCTTCCGTTCGACGATGCCGAGCCTGACCCGCGGCAAGCGGTCGTCATCGATGGCAACTACCGCACCAGCGACTGGTCGCCCGAGGCGGTGGATGCGAGCGAGCGAGCACGCGCTGCCCTCGCCACGTTGCCGGCCGTCCAGCGCGAGGCGATCGTGCTCCACGAGATCGAGGAATTCCAGGTCGGCGAGATCGCCGCACTCCAGAACGTCTCGATCTCGGCGGTGAAGTCTCGCCTGTCGCGTGGTCGCGAGCGGCTGCGTGCCTACTACGAAAAACGGTTCGCATCCGATGGGGTGCCCATTCCCGGAGACGCACGATGACCTTCGACAAGCTCGTCACCACCGATCTGGCTGCGCTCGCGACCACCAGTCGGCAACAGCTGGTTCCGGTCGAGGTCCTGCTGCCTTCCGAGGCGGCAGCGGACACCATCGCCGATCGGACCCTGCTCGCGCTCGGGCGAATCTATGCACATCGCGTGGCGAGGGTCGCCGCCGGTAGCGTCGCTGTGTTGATGACGTTCGCGCTGATCGCAGGACTGATGTTCCAGTCGTGGAGGCCAAACGAGTTCGAGCTGCTTCCAAACCGTCTCGCGATCTTCGATGTCAGCACGCGCACGATGGGTGCCGTGCTCCTGGCCCTCATGATGGCGAGTTATGTCCTCGCGCTGGGCATCGCAGATCGCATCTTCGATCGTTGCACCGAGGGATCGCTCGATCTCGCCAGGCGCCTCGCGCGCGGGATCGATGGCTGGGCAGTCGCCTTCGGCATCGCGGGAGTCGTCGCGGTCACCACGTTGATCGGGACGATCCATGTCACGGTCGGGAGGGACTCGTGGTTACTGCTGATGATCGAGACGCTGTGGGGCGGGCCTGAAACTGGAGCCGTCGTCGACCACTGCAAGTGGAACATCCTCGTCATCACCGCGATCGGACTCGTGACCGCGATGACGCTCGGTCGCGCGTGCATCCGTCGCGCGTCCTGGCTCGACGTGCTCGAGCACGGGGCGATCATTCCGCTTGGCCTCGCCATCGGCTTCGCGACGATCTACCTGGGCTTCGCACTCGAAAGCCTGCCGATCAACGAATACGACGCCGTCGGCCAGCACTCCGCGCCGCTGCGTCAGGCGCTCACGATCAGTGGAGTGACCGCGGTGTTCGTCGTGATGACCGGATGGACGCTCCGTCGTCGACGTCGAGAAATCGAGCGCGGCGGGCTGTGATTCGCTAGCGCGTCGTCAGCTGGAACACGTTGCCCTCGGGATCGATGCCGTCGCAGAACGCGATGTCGGACCAGCGTTTGACGTCGCGCATGGTGACGCCGCGAGCGACGAGTCGGGCGCGCTCGGCATCGACATCGTCGACGTGAAACCCGAGCTTGATGATGCCGTCCTCTCGCTCCACCGGCGGTGACGCGATCTCCGGCATGTACTCGGGCGGAATCGCGTGAAGTGCGATCATCGCCTGCCCGGCGGAGAGCTGGACGAACCCGGACTCGGTCGCGACGACGGCGAGGCCGAGTACACCTTCGTAGAACGCCTGCATCCGGGGAACGTCGGCGACGAACAGGAGCGCTTGGGCGAGGTGCATGCCCGACCCTACCGTGTCTCGTCGGTTCGAACGTCGGGGAGAGGCGTGCACGAGTTCGACGACAAACACGCACGTCGACGGGTCCACCGCCGAATCGCCACCAACGGCGTCAGCGGCGATGCGTCGCGAACGGCGGTGCCAGTACCTGCCCTCACGATAGGCGCGACGCCGAACACCCGTCGTGGGAATCGAGCGCCTCACCGCCGAGTCCATACCGGGGTTGCTCGCGCACCGACGATGACGTCAAGGCGTCGATGCGTCACGATCGGCGGTGCCAGCGCCGCCTGCCATCGCGCGACGCCGAAAACGCGCGTGGGAGACGTCAAAGCGTCGACGCGCGAACAGGTCATCCGTTCCGTCGCTGCATGCCGGCGATCATCGCCATGACGGTCAACTTCGCGCCGAGCACGGACGCTCGTGGATCGAGAACCGCCGCCCGCCGCAGCCCATATCACCGATTGCCCGCGCCCACCTCCGGGAGGGTTTCTTGGAAAAGATCCAGAACACCAGCGACGCAGCGGTTGGTCGTTTCAATTTTTGGTCCCAGATGGATCCATCGTTGGAACCAGCTCCAACGGCGCTATCGCTCGCGGTCGATCGGGATCGGGCGTTGCCGGCGAGCTCTGCTCGTTGCAACGCGGCAACACGTAACTCTTCGTCCCTGAAAGATAGGTCACTGACTGCTGATCCAGACCGCGAACGGCGGCGCGGCTTCGACAAGCATGTCGGGCTACCAGACCGGGCCAGGCGCCTGATACGGATCGAGCGGACCGCTGTACGCCCAGCCGGTGCGAAGCAAGAACGTGGTCGGCTGCGATACCGGTAGAGGCTTGTAGCCGGTGGGCACCTTGAATCGCCGATTCCATCCGGTGAAGGAGATCGCGCTCGAGTACGGGTCGATCTTCGCGGTCACGAACTGGCCGTTGTTGATGTCCTTGCGATGGCGCCGCCAATTGCCGAGGACATACGCGATCGAATTGCGCGCATAGCGCTTGGTCTTGATCAGCGTCGAGTGGAACCGAAACCACACTCGGCCATTTGCAGCGATCGAGGCATTGATCGCGCGTGCCGAGTTGATCGAGAAGCTGCGCATACCGCGCTCGAGTGCAGCGTCGTTCGCCGCCTCGACGATCAAATGAAGGTGGCTGTCTTGGATCGAAAAGTGGATGACGCGAAACGCGCCGTTGTCGAAGCGATCGTCGCGATATCGCTCGAGCACCTTGCCGAGCAACTCGTACACGAGATCATTCCGCAGCTCGAAGATGTACTCCTGACCACGCATCGTGACGTGCACGGGACTTGGTGTAGAGAATTTCTCGCGCGTGCGATGCGGGGCATCGAGCCGATACTTCATGCGCTTGCGACCGGCGCCGGGGCGACTTCCGCCGTGCGGGCCACACTTTCCATTCCGCATTCGAGATCTGTAGCAGGTGGGTCTGACACGTTTCTCGACGAGGAATCGCGAAATTTCGCGGTCTGCGCGATCACGGATTGAGCACGATTGCGATCAAGGCGACGCACAACCACGGGCGATAGCAACCGCGATCGAAATACACCTGCCGGCGGTAGCGACCGCGATCGAGCCGCACTTGAAACGGGCGATTGCGATCGCGATTCGATGCGCTCGAGCCCTGGCGACGGCGAACCACCTCCGCACGAGCGGCAACGATCCGCGGAGTTGACAGCAGCGGTGTCGGGGCCCGCCAGATGAAACGCATCGCCACCAAGCGCCGCTTGATCGGGCGATAACGATCGCCACCAAGCGCGCGATGACCATCGCTGCGAAGCCCGCTTGATTGGGGCGATAACGATCGCCACCAAGCCGCGATAGCCGAGCGCCGCTTGATTGGGGCGATAACGATCGCCACCAAGCCGCGATAGCCCGAGCGCCGCTTGAACGGGCGATAGCAACCGCGATCGGACTGCACCTACCGGCGGCAGTGGCAGCGACCGCGATCGAGCCGCACTTGGAACGGGCGACGACGATCGCGATTCGAGCGGCTCGATGGCCCTGGCGACGGGATCCACTTCGCGCACGAACCGCAACGATCCGCGGCGCGCGCAAGCGGCGTCGGCGCGACGGGGACAGGAAAACGGATCGCCACCGAGCGCCGCTTGATTCGGGCGATAACGACCGCCACTAAGCCGAGATGTCCGTCGCTGCCGAGCGCCGCTTGATTCGGGCGATAACGAACGCCACCAAGCCACGACAACCATCTGCTGAGCGCCGCTTGATTCGGGCGATAGCGATCGCCACCAAGCCGCGATAGCCATCGCTGCCGAGCGCCGCTTGAAACGGTGATAGCGCTCGCGATTCGATCAGCTCGATGGCTCTGACGACCGGGCTCCACCTCGCGCACGAACGGCAACCAGCGAGCTCGCCGACATCTATACCGACGTCGACGTCAAAGCGCCGTCGACGTTCGTGGGCGCGCGAGAGCTGGCACCCGCGGCGGTGGCACGCGTATATCGACGGCGTCGAGACGGAGATCCAGCGCGTCTCGCCCGACTTCCCCGCGATCGATGTCCCGCCCGGCAAGCACACGCTCGCGTTCCGCTTCGAGCGTCCGTGGTGGGCGCATGCCGCGTGGCTCGCATGGCCAGGCGTCGTGCTCGGTGCATGGCGCTTGCGCAAGCGCGACGACCTGCCGGCCGCGCGCACCGTCGAGAGCTAAGCAACCCTTGGCAGTTGTACGAATTTTCGGTTCGATGCGACCACCCACGCGCGTTGTCGGCGCGGGGCCGACCGTCAGCGGTTGTTCGGGGTTAGCGCCGTCGACCGCGATAGTAGAACCCGCCGCCGCCGAGCAGAAGCACGATGAGGACGATGACGAGGAGCGTGTTTGTAGACATTGCATGGAACCTCAGCAATCGTCGTGCCGTGCCCTGAGGCCGCAGCAGTGCACTGCAGAGCTTCGATCCAGCAAGGTGGGCCAAGTTCGCCCGCGATCGTGCTGCAAGCGCTCATCGCGCGACGTTTGTCCGATTCACCCACGTTTCATTTTTGGAGTGACCGATCTCCGCTTGAAACGGGACCAAGCCCCGGCCGAGCTCTGGAGCACGCGCGGCTTTTCAGCCGTATTCACTGACGCTCGCGTTCGATCCCGAGAGCTTCGATCCACGCAACCCGGACGATCCAGAGCAGCGACTCGAGCGATTCGACTGCTACTTCTACAGTCCGCATGGCGAGCTCGCCGAGCACGAGATCGAGATCGACGTGCGCGAGCCCGAGCAATCGGTCGAGACGCCGCCGAATCGCTTCACCGCAGGTGAGGCTGGGAACAGCTGGCTGTTCGTCGTCGTCACCGATCGCACCGGCGGGATGTCCGCCGACGCGATTCCGCTATCGATCGATTAGTCGATCTCGATCAGCGTGCGCGTCACTTCGCCGGTCGTCCGCGACACCACCACCTCGACGTGGGCGTCGAGCCAGCGGCCGATCACGACCGCCGACTCCGCGGAGCCGAGCTCGATCGGGTTGGACTCGCGGAACTCGCGAATGCTCTCGACGTGCCGCGCGCGGAACTCGTCGACCAGCGTCGCGTAGCTGCGACCGAACTCGGTGTTCTCGAAGTCGAACGCCGCGAGCTCGGCCAGCAGGCCATCGGCAGCGGAGTTGCGGATCGAAGCGTCGTTGCCCGGAACGGCCACGAGCGGCTCGACGAGCTCGAGGGGGCGTAGATACGCCTGGGCGATCGCACCGTCGACGGCGGTGGTCAGCACCTTGGTCTTCGCCGTGGGGGTGAGCAACCAGCGCGCGAAGGTCCGCGAGACGCGATCGTCGAGCGTTTGCTCGGCGCCACCGATCAGCTGCTCGACGCGAGTCGTGCCGACGAGCCCCTGCGCATCGCTGCGGAACGCCGGGCTCGAGGTCACCGTGTGGCCGCTCGCGATCGCGGCCGTCACCGCGACGTCGTCGATCCTGAGGCCGATCACGCGGGCACACGAGTTGACGACGAAGGCCTCGCCGCAGCTCGCGGTGTCGAGCGCGCCATCGGGGAGTGCGAGCAAGCAGGTCTTGGTCGCGGCCGGGCAGTCCGGGCGCGGGAACTTCTCGTACGGATCGCCGGCGGTGACCGCCAGCTTCTTGATCGACAACCCGAGCGCCGCCTGCTTCTCGACGCGGGCGCCGGTGGAGAGCCGCGCCGCGAGGTTCAGCTTGCTGGTGGTGCCGGCGATCCGCAGCGCGACGGACGGCGCGAGATCGATCGTGAAGTGAGTCCCGTCGACCTTGCTGATCGCGATGGGCTCACCGTCGAGCGTGACCTGCAGGTTGGCGAACGGCGCGCTGGTCTTGCCCTTCGCGCGATAGACCGTCTCGCCGGCCTGGACCACCGGCAAGAGCTCGGCGGTCAGGTAGATGCTCGACGAGCCCGTGAAGGAGGAAAACCGCGGGCGCACGATCACGCGTGCGGTCAGCGAATCCGGCCGACCGTTCGAGTGCGGGTAGGTCATCCGGACGAACTGATCGACGCCGTCGACGAGGGTCCTCGCCTCCGACACCGACCAGGTCACCTCGAACGTTCGCGCACTCTTGATCTCGAACTGGCCGTACGGGTCATCGATGATGAAGCCCATGCCCTCGATGACGTTGCGGCTCGCGCGGCCGCGCAGCACGAACTGATCGCCGCGGCGCTCGAGCGCCTGGCGCATCGACACCGTGGTCTCCCCGGTGCGCACCGACAGCTCGTCGGCTGCGTCGGCCTTGCCGTCGGCATCGAGCTCGACCTCGTCGTCCAGAAACTCACCCTCGGCCGCACACGCGGCCAACCCGAGAACCACTAAGCCAACGAGACGCATTTGCTGCGGCGCGTTGCAGGATTCATACGCGTAGGTGAGCGCTCAACTCGACGAGATCGTTGGTGCGATCCGTGGTCAGGACTGGCTACTCGAGCTGCCAGTGGCCGGGGTAGCCGCTACTTGGAGGCCGGCTTCGGCTCTTCCTTCTTGGCCTCTTCCTTCTTGGTCTCGTCGGGCTTCACCTCGGTCGGCTTCGCCTCGGTCTTCGTCTCGTCGGGCTTCGCTTCCGTCGGCTTCGCTTCTGTCGGCTTCGCTTCCGTCGGCTTGGTCTCGGTCGGCTTTGCCTCGTCGATCACCTTGGTCTGGGGATCGACCTTCTTCTCATCCTTCCCCTTGGGACAACCGGTGAGGAACATGGCGGCGAGAGCGGCAGAGGCAAACAGCGTGGTCGTTTTCATACTTGCGGAATCTCCAGGACGACGTCGCGTCCGAGCTTCACTTTGATTCGGCGCCGCCACGCCGCCACGCATCTATTGTCGAACTTCGCCGCGAAGCGGAGGCGAGCTTGTCACGGGGCCTTGACGATCGCGGATCGTCGTCGACAAACACTCCACACCGTCACGAACCCGAACCAGGTCCCGCGCTTCCGCTGCCAGTTGTCTTCGGAGCGGTGCTGGATCCGCTGCCGGAATGCACCGGTGGCGTCGTGCGTTGCGGCGGCCGCGCCGAGCCGGCACCCGGACGTTGCGAGCCCGGGCCCGGCTTCTGCGATCCGGATCCCGCCGAGCCCGTGGCCGGCTTCGCGGAGCCCGAGCCCGGTGCCGGATCATCACTACCCGCGGCACGCGCCAGATCATCGATGCGCGGCATCGGCAGTGCGATCTTGAGGCTGCGGAGCTGCCACTCGAGCGTCTTCGACGGTCGCGTCAGCCCGAAGATCACGCGCACGTTGGCGCGCGAGTACTCGGCGATCACGTCGAAGTAGCCGCGCTCCTCCTCCTTGCCCGAGTACATCTTGGCTTCGGTGACCGCGATGATGCGGCGGTACTCGCCGAGCACGCGCTGCTGCTCCGTCGAGATCTCGATGAACTTCGCCTTCACTTCCTGCTTCTGGAACACGTCGCGGTTCGCCGCCTCCCAGACCGCAGCGGCCTGACCGTCGCGCAGCTGTTCGAGGATGCGATGGCTGACGAAGTGGACGTCGCACTTCGTCGGGTTCATCGTGCCGTTCGGGATGTCGTCTTCGGTGCCGCTCTTTCCATCGTCACCCTTGCTGTCACACGGCGTGACGCGCTCCTCGCGCGCCTCCGGTGTGATCGCGAGCTCGGGCGGGACCTCGACGCTGACGCCGAGCAACTTCCACTCGCCATCGACGAGGTGGAGGCTGACCGCCGCGCGCGTCTTGCCGCGCTGGTACTGCACCATCGTCGACATCCGCCCGATCCGGCCGGTCGGCCCCGACGACACGAACGACTCGTTGACCGCGGTGATCTCGAGGAACTGACCGAGCGTCTTGTTGAGATCGAGCATCTCGTCGATGAAGCGCTCCTTACGCACCATCTCCTGGAACCGCGGCGACGCCTTCTCGTAGAGATCGCCGATGTCGCGGATGCGCTCCTGCTTGAGCTCCTCGAGACGGCGCGTGAGACGCACGCGCTCCTGGTCGATCGTCGTATCGCCGAGCCGCTTCTCGAGCGTGGCGATCGCAGGCTGGTTGCGCGTGATCTGCCGCAGGATGCGCTCGGCGTGCGGCCGGAAGTCCGGCGAGTCGGTGCCCTGGACCTGGAGCATCACGATGATCGCGATCCAGCTGAACACCAGCATGAAGCCGACGAGCAGGCTGCGCACCAGCAGCGCACCACGCCGCGTACGCGCGACGCGCGGCAACCCGGTGATCGACTCGCCGAGCTTGGACACTCCTTCGCCGAGCTTCGAGATATTGGAGCCGACCATCGGCACCTTCTTCGATGCCTCGCCGAGCTTGCTGACTCCTTCGCCGATCGACTCGATGCCCGAGCCGATCGAGGACACGCCCTTGCCGAGCATGTCCTTGCCGACATCGGTGAGCCTCTTGGCGCGCGGGAGCTCCCCCGGCGTCGGGCCGGTCGCCGCGGCGTGGACGTTCGTCACGCGACCGCTCGACACCGGCCCGGAGTCCGCCGGGCTCGCCGGTTCGACGACGGCACCCGCCGGAAGCACGGGCGGTTTCGGGATCGGGCCCGACATCGCGACGTCGATCGATCCCGAGGCGCCGGTCGCGATCGAGATGTCGATCGACGCCGAGTCGGCGGCCTTGGGCACGTCCTCGGGCGCCGCGGTCTTGTTGGAACCATCGGCGTCGACGGGCGCTGGCACGCCTTTATCGTCAGGGTCCGACGGCACGTCGAATCATGCCACGTTGCCCGAAAAAGCGAGCCACGAGGTTCTCTGCGACTTCGCGCCGGTAGCTCGCCGTCGAGCGCACGTCATCGATCGGCTTGATCGAGGCACGCATCGCCATCCGCGCGGCTTCGGCTGCCTGGTTTCCGATCCGCTGTCCCTGCACGGCTTCCTCGATCGCGGTGACGCGGATCGGCCGATCCGCGATCGCACCGAACGCCACGCGCGCCTGCGTCACGACATCGCCGCTGACCGTGATCACGGCGGCGCCCATCACCTTCGAGATCGACTGCGCGCGCCGCGTGCCGACCTTGCGCCACACGAGCGACACGGTGGGCTCGGGCAGCGGCAAGTGCGCGGCGACGATCAGCTCGTCGGGCGCGAGCTGCGTGGTGCGATAGCCGGTGCAGTACTCGGCGTACTTGATCCGCCGGCGGCCGCGATGAGACGCGACCTCGATCTCGGCCTCGAGCGCGAGCAGCGCGGGGAGCGAATCACCGACGGGCGACGACGTCCCGACGTTGCCGCCGAGCGTGCCGCGCGCCTGGATCTGCAGCGCCCCGATCTCGCGTGCCGCGGCGGCGAGTGGCGTGAGGCGATTGCCGATCACCGCATGGTTCTGGATCTCCCACCAGGTGGCACCGGCGCCGATCGACACCACGTCGCGATCCGCGCGGATGAAGCAGAGCTCCTCGAGCCGCCACAAGTCGAGGATGCCCGGCGGATCCGCCTTGTGGTGCGCGCTGACCATGTGGTCGGTGCCGCCGGCGAGCACCATCCAGTCAGGATGGGCCGCGCGGGTCTCGAGAGCTTCCTTCAACGACCGCGGGCGAACGTACTCGGCGGTCACTGGCCGACCTCCTTCGCTGCGGCGATCACCGCGTCGACGATCAGCTGGTAGCCGGTGCACCGGCAGATATTGCCGGCGAGCAGCTCGCGCACGCGCCTGCGGGCATGCTCGTCACCGAAGTCGACGAGCCCGCGATCGACGACGTGCGACGCACAGATCGCGATGCCCGGCGTACAGATGCCGCACTGCGCACCGCCGCACGCGACGAGGGCCTTCTGGACCGCGTGCAGGATGTCGCCGTGCGCGAGCCCCTCGACGGTCGTCACTTTCCGCCCCCCGCACTGCCCGATCGCGACCAGGCACGAGTTGACGACCTCACCGTCGAGGTTCACCGAGCACGCGCCGCACTCGCCCTCGCCGCAGCCCTCCTTGGTGCCGGTCAGCTTGAGATCTTCGCGCAGCACGTCGAGCAGCCGCTTCCACGGCGAGACATCGACCTGTGCGGCCTTGCCGTTGACCTCGAGCGCGATCTTCACGACGCACCTCCGGCGCCCGGGGTTCGCTCGATCGCCAACCCCGCGCGCCGTTCATGTTCCGGAAGGGGTCCCCGTGCAAGTGACTCCGGCGAGAGGGGCAGCGTATCGAAGGCCACGCCGAGCGCATCGTGCACCGCGTTCGCGACCGCCGCGGCGGGGCCGTCCATCGGAATCTCGCCGACCCCCTTCGCGCCGCTGGGTCCGAACGGATACGGGACCTCGACGATGATCGTCTCGAGATCCGGTGCGTCGGCGAACGTCGGGACGATGCAGTTGGTCATGCTCGCGTTCCACACGCGGCCATCCTTGTAGACGATGTTCTCGATCACCGCCCAGCCGAGCGCCTGCAGCGTGCCGCCCTCGATCTGGCCCTTGACGATGTTCGGGTTGATCGCCTTGCCGACATCGATCGCCTGGATGCAGCGATCGATCGTGATCTCGTAGGTGTCGAGATCGACGCTGACGTCGACCAGGCAGCACGCCCAGCCGAACACCGGATACGCCTCGCCGGTGTACGTCGCGTCGTCCCAGTGGATGCCGGGCGGCGGCTCGTACGTCACCGTCTCGGCGAGCTCGCCGTGGCGGGCCGCGTAGATCACGCCGAGCTCGTCGCACGACGCGCCGGGCATGCCCTCGCTTCGCCCCCACTCTTCGAGCTTGGTGCGGAGCACGCGCCCCGCGCGATCGATGACGCCGCCGACCACCATGCACGTGCGACTCGCGACCGTCGGACCGGAGTCGGGGACGTGTGCGGTCGACGGATCGACGACGGTGATCCGCGAGGCGTCGACACCGAGCGCGCCGGCGGCGATCTGCGTGAACATCGTGATCACGCCCTGACCGATGTCGGTGGAGCTCGAGCGCACCTCGAAGCCCTGCGTGGTGGCGGCCACCGTGGCCTTGCCCGCGAGCCGCTGTTCGCCGGACCCCGTGAAGCCGGCGCCGTGGAAGTAGAACGCGTAGCCACGGCCGCGCTTGACCGGTGCACCGTTGTCGTTCGAGCCGTCGCGCTCGGGGGGAGTCCCGGCGACCTGCTCGACGGCGTCGAGCACCTCGTCGCTCCCGACCGAGATGCCGAGCACCTGCCCCGTCGCCGTGGTGTCGCCGGCGCGCAGCGCGAGGCGACGGCGGATCGCGAACGAGTCTTCACCCCGCGCGCGCGCGAGCTTCTCGATCTGGCGCTCGTACGGGAACGTGGTCTGCGGGGCGCCGAAGCCGCGGAACGCACCGTGCGGCGGATAGTTGGTGGCGACGCAGCGGCCGCGAATCCGCGTGACCGGACAGCGATACGGCCCGGCCGCATGCAGCACGCCGCGCGACAGCACGACCGGCGACAGCGTCAGGTAGGCGCCGCCATCCATCACCACGTCGACGTCGATCGCGAGGATCTCGCCCTGCGCGTCGACGGCCAGCCGATGATGCGTGCGCGACGGATGGCGCTTCGTCGTCGCGGCGATGTCCTCGTCGCGGTCGTAGACGATCTTCACCGGCCTGCCGGCCTTCTTCGCGATCGTCGCCGTGTGTGCGGCGAGCATCGACGGATATTCCTCTTTGCCCCCGAACCCACCGCCGGTGACCGATTGCGTGATCACCACGCCGTCGGCATCGCAGCCGAGGAAGTGCTTCATCGCCTTGTGCACGTAGTACGGGCACTGCATCGACCCGACGATGAAGTACTTGCCGTCCTTGTACTCGGCCATCATCGCCTGGGTCTCGATGTACATCTGCTCCTGGGGCGAGGTGACGTACGTGCCTTCGATGACGGTCGCGGCGCTCGCGAAGTGGGTCTCGAATTCGGCGTCGCTGACGTGACCCTTGCGGATCAAGAACTGCTTGAACACGTTGTCGGTGCCATACAGCTTCTCGGTGACGGCGAGCGAGGCGTCGATCGAGAGCACCGCAGGCAGCGGCTTGATCCGCGGCTTGAACGCCTTCGCGGCAGTGAACGCGAGAGCACGCGTGGGTGCAGCGATCACGGCGAGGGCCTCATCCGCGTGCATCACCGTGCCGCCGATCGGCACCATCGCGATCTGATCGTCCTCGATCAGGCGGATCGAGTTCGCGCCTGGAATGTCCTCGGCGGTCGCGACCACGACCTGCGCCCAATCGAACGAGGGATCGCGATCGAACCCTTCGAGCACGCCGTGCGGGACCTTCGACCGCACCGTGACGCCATGCCAGATGCCCGCCACATCGAGGTCATCGAGGTAGCGTGCCTTGCCGGTGACCTTGGCGATGCCGTCGACGCGCGGCAGCGAGGCGCCTACCGACTGCGGGGAACGATCCATCGCTGGATCTAACCCCAACTCGACGAGCAAACGCTAGCGGCGGTGCGCTTTGAGCGCCTTCTGAACCCTGCCGGCGAGCGGCAACAGGGTTCCCGGCGGCGTGCGTTTGGCCTGCGGGAACTGGACATCTTCGGTCACCACCCGACCGGTGGCGCCGATCACGAGGTCGAGCGGCAGCCCGGTGTTCGGATCGCCGTCGATCGACAGCACGACCTCGCGGATCCCGTCGTAGCCACCGGCGAGCTTCGCCGTGGTCAGGCGATTGACGTTGGTCGAGTCGTTGGTGATCGGATTGAACTGATCGTCGGGCGCCGGCAGCACCGGATACCGCACGGTGAGGTCGGTGCCGACCGGGGCCGCGATCTCCCAGCTCCAGCCGAGCGATGGCGCCGTCTTGCGAAACAGATCAGTCCGGATGATCGCGAGGTCCGGTGCGAGACCGGCATCGGCGGTCCAGGTCACGCTCTTGGTCGCGAGACTGTACTCGGGGAACGCGGCGTAGCTCGCCAGCAGCACGTCGGTCAACGACTTCGAGTACGCCGCGGTCGTTGGCCCCCACTCGAGCATCCCGTGGCTAGAGAACGGCGCCCCCGAGAAGTTGGTGAGCACGATCTGCGCGCTGTTGTCGATCACCGGTCGCGCACGCGGCAGGGTGATGCCGGTCGCGTTGTCGATCGCCGCGCCCTCGAAGGTCAGGAACTGCGGGCCGCTCGTAGTCGCGAGGGCGTCGGTGACGCTGAACGAGCCGATGAACGCCGGCACGTCGGTGAACTGCCACGTCGCGGTCTCGGCGGCGACGTACGTCAGGTCGGTGAGATCGATGACGCCCTGCTCGGTGAGCGTCACGTTGGGCTTGTGGATCGAGCTGCGAACGCCGCTGCCATCCGTGACCACCACCGTGAGGTCCGTCGTGGTGCCGCACCCGATGAAGCTCACCGCGCTGCTGATCGAGCCCGAGCCGCCGCCGGAGCCCGTGCTGCCGATGGTGAGCCCGTTGCTCTGGCACGGTGAATACAGCGTGTAGGTGCCGCCGTTGACGACGGCGGGATCGGGGTTGGCGATCACGCTCGCGTTGATGACCTCGGGCGGTAGGTCATCGCGGCTGAGCACCAGCTCGTCGAGCGGCTTGACGCCGGCGAACGTCTTGAGCTCGGTCGAGGAGAGCCCCTGCGGGAGCCGCAGTGCGAACGGCTGGATCGCGGTGACGAACCCGCCGGCCTCCATCACCGCCGACGCGACGCCGTTGACGTCGGTCATCGTCGCCGACACCAGCGACGAGTCCGAGCTCTGGAAGTACACCTTGACGCCCATCCGCGGCAGGCCCACGTCGGTGACCGTCAGCTTGACGAGGCCACTGGTGGGCCCGTCCGCCATGCCATCGGGCGCCTGCGGGCCGTCGGGAAGAGCATTGAACTCGTCGTCACCGCAAGCGGCGAGCAACACAAGTGCGAGGACCTTACGCATGCGGCCCATGATAGTCGTCCACCGCGCCACTGTCTCGCGCGTTACGCCTGCGAGCCGCCAGGCGCGCACGTACCCTTGGGGTACCATGCGGCCGTGCATCAGCGCACTGTCGGTGGCCTCGCCACCTCTGCCGTCGGGTTCGGCGAGCTTCGTCTCGCCACGGCCGACGCGCGTGGCGTGACCGAGATCGAGCGCACACTTCACCACGCGCTGACGAGCAACCTGTCGTTCGTCGAGGTCGCGGATGAGGAGGATGCCGAGAAGATGGTGGGTGAGGCGATCCGGGGGCTGCGGCTGCGCGATTCCGCGCTGACCGCGACCCGGGTGCCGCTGCTCGCCGGCACGCGCTTCCTCGATCGCCTGCCACCGGGTCACGTGCAACAGCGGATCGAGGCGACCCTGCGCGCGACCAAGCTCGATGCGCTGCCGCTCGCGATGCTGCCACTGTCGACGGCGTGGCTGACGTCCACGGCGTGGCCGGAGCTCGCCGGCACGCTCGGGAAGCTGACCCGTGAAGGCAAGGTCCTGCGCTGGGGTGTGCGCCTCGATCTCGTGGCTGCGGATCGCGAAGGTCGGCTCACCGACGAGCTCGAGCGTGCCGCCGCGTTGCGCGATCCGTTCTGTGCGATCTCGATCGCGCTGTCTGCCTGCGATCGCCGCGGGCTGCCGCTGCTCGAGGGCATCGTGATGAAGGCGCCGGTAGTGAAGAAGGCGAAGCCGAAGTCGACGGGACTACTCGTGAGCCTCGACGACGTCGCCGATGATCCGATGCTCGACGATCCCGAGCTCGCGGCGATGATGGGTCGGATCCCGGTGACGCCGGTCGCTGGAGATGCCGAGCGCGTGAAGAGCTTGCAGATCCTCGCGCGCGAACCGCTCGCCGGTGGAGTGCTGGGAGGAACCATCGGTCCCGGGATGAAGATGTCGCCGCGCGACGATCGCCGATCGCTCGACGACGCGATGCTGACGAAGATCGCCATCGCCGTGGGAACGCTCGCGCCGCTCGTGCGCGACCTGCCCCCGGCCGCGAGCTCGTGCGAAGCCGCGCGTGGCGCGTTCGAACAGGGCAAGCGACCGGATCACGTCGAGGCGAAGTCGATCGCGGAGCTCGCGCTGCGCTTCGTCCTCGATCGCGGAGCGCTGGCACTGCCGCGGTTGCACAAGAAGGAGTACGTGACCACGGCGCTCCAAGCGATCGCCGCGCCGCCGTTGTCTCCGGACGTCCACGAGCGCCTGATCGCCGTGTTGTCGTGACCGCTGTGCTGCAACGGTTCGCGCATCTCGCGCTAGCGTGATCGGGTGATCCTCGACGGCAATTGCGGCTGTGGTGTCCTGACTGTTCAACTCGAAACTGCGCGCAGACCCGCCGAGCTGCCGGTCCGCATCTGCGGTTGCACGTTCTGCCTCGCGCGGAAGCCACACTACACGTCAGACCCAGCGGGTCACCTGACGATCACGATCGCCGACGACGCGCAGGTCGAGCGCTACCGCTTCGGATTGCGCCTCGCCGACTTCTTGATCTGCAAGCGGTGTGATCGGTTCGTCTCGGCGGTCGCTTCCGGACGCGCCGTGATCAACCTCGACGTGCTCGCGCGTGCGACCGACTTCACGGCGGCGCCGGTCCGCTTCGCCGCCTACGACACCGAGGATGCCGCCGCACGCACGGCGCGGCGCGCGGCGAACTGGACGCCGATGACGGTCGCGAACCTGGACACCTGAACAGAGTTCCAGTACCGTCGCTTTCCCGTGAAGTCTCGCGAGACTGACAACCCTCACAACCGGTTTCGGAGTGTCGCGGTCGAGTACGACGAGGGCGATGGACCACCGCCGTCGGCGGTCACGATCATCGAGGATCAGTCGCGATCGATCCTGTCGGAGAACGACTCGCCGGACCTCGGGTTCTCGTTCAGCGCGAACCCGTATCGTGGATGCCAGCATGCGTGCAGTTACTGC
This sequence comes from Deltaproteobacteria bacterium, assembly GCA_031385555.1. Taxonomy (GTDB): domain Bacteria; phylum Myxococcota_A; class Polyangia; order Haliangiales; family Haliangiaceae; genus JABFXX01. The sequence continues at coordinate 38,649 of JANNBP010000364.1, forward strand.
TACGCGCGACCGACACACGAGTATCTCGATCTCGGCGCCGGCACCGACTTCGACACCAAGATCATCGTCAAGCGCCAGGCACCCGAGCTCCTCCGCGCCGCGTTCGACAAGCCGAGCTGGCAAGGCAAGACGGTGATGTTCTCCGGCGTCACCGATTGCTACCAACCGATCGAGCGAGACCTCGAGATCACGCGGCGCTGCCTCGAGGTCTGCCTCGAGTATCGCAACCCGGTCAGCGTGATCAGCAAGAGCGCGCTGGTCGAGCGCGACGTCGATCTGTTCCTCGAGCTGTCGAAGCACGCGCGGTTTCATCTCTCGGTATCGCTCGCGTTCACCGACAACGAGCTGTCGCGCGCGATCGAGCCATGGGCCGCGAGCCCGGATCGCCGGTTCAAGGTGATCGAGACCATGGCCAAGGCCGGCGTCTCCGTCGGCGTGATGTGCGCGCCGATCATCCCGGGCGTCAACGACAACCAGATCGTGAACCTCCTCGAGCGTGCGAAGGAAGCTGGCGCGAGCTGGGCCGGGTGGACGCTGCTGCGGTTGCCCGGCGCGGTGCGCGACGTGTTCGAGGACAGGATCCGGGTGTCCCTACCGCTCGCCGGCGACAAGATCCTCCACCGGATTCGCGCGACGCGGGGCGGCAAGCTGTACGACGCGCGCTGGGGCGTGCGTGGCCGCGGCGAGGGGCCGTACGCCGAGATGATCAACACGATGTTCGAGACCACCGCGAAGCGCCTCGGCTTGCTCGACCGCCACGACGATCACGACGAGGACGCGAAGGGCACCACGTTCCAGCGCCCGGCGAAGCCAACCCCGCAGCTGTCGTTGTTCTGATTGTTCTGAGTCGATATCAGAGTGTGATCGCCCAGCAGCGATCCATCGCCGCGAGCTCCGGCCGCCTTGCATCGAGCTGCTCGCCGAGCAGCCGCATCGCACTCGGCGCGTAGATCTCGCGGACCTCCGCTTCTCGCACCGAGAACGGCGGCCCCTTGAACCGTGCCTGGTCGTACTCGAACGTGACGAGCACCATCGGTGCGTGCAGGGCGAGCAACGTGCGCGTGCGTTGCGCGTATCGCGACCGGAGCTCCGGCGGCAGAGCGACCAGCGCCGCACGATCGTAGAGCGCGTCGCACAGGCCACCCATCAGGCCCGGCGTCAGCTCGAAGTAGTCGCCCGCGAAGATCGTGATCGAACCGGCCGTGTACTGCACGTGATGCGCGTGACGCGTGATCTCCGCCGTCAGCTGATGCTCCGCGAACAACGCCTTCGCCGCGTCCTCGACCAGCTCGCAGCCGATCACGGTGTGCCCGAGCGCGGCGAGGAACACGAGGTCCTCGGACTTGCCGCAGAGCGGAACCAGGACGCGTTGCTTGGCACCGAGCTCGCCGGCGTAGAGGCGGAGGTGCGAGTTCGGCTTGCCCTCGTGAAATCCGATCTGTCCTTCGCGCCAGCGATCGAACCAGAAGCTATCCATCCGGTGACCGTAGCCCGAAACTGTTTCGCGGGCCCTGGCGCCGTTGGCCATGACCAGGCACCGACGATCGCCACGCCGGGACCACCGGAGACGGGCGATCTTGTAGGAGCCCCGGTAGGGCAGCGCTCCGGCTCGACGGAGACATCCGAACAAATGGGACAACCTTTCGTGTCGGCGGCCGAGCGCGCTGCCAATGCCGCGTACAGCCCGCCTGACGACCCCGGGAGTGCTCTACGAAGTCGAGTCCCGTCTCCTGGATGGACGAGCGCTGACTTCCAACGAGGAATGTGAACGGTTCTTGGTGCTGTTTGGTCGAGCCCTCGAGCGAAGCGACTGGCGCTGCGTCGCCTATCGGCTGAAGGGCCATCGTTTGTGTTTCGCCATGATCGCTGGCGAGCAGCCGCTGGACTCCTGGACACGCCGCGCTCATGGCGCGTTTGCTCGTTGGTTCAACCGGCGACATGATCGACGAGGCTCGCTGTTTGCCGACCGGCCTTCCACGCGGGCTGTGTCGAGCAAGTGCGTCGCGAGCGTCATCGCCGATCTGCACCGCGATCGGGCGCCCGGAGCGACCGTATCGAGCCACCGGATCTATCTCGGCCTGTCGGCAGCACCCAAGTGGCTCCAGGTCGCCGAGGGTCTCGAGCGAGCTGGTTTCGCGGATCCACAGAGCTTCAATGCGTACGTAGGCGCCGACCGATACGAGTGGCTTGATCAGGCGTCGCGCATGCGAGTGCCGGGTCGTGGCGACGGGCTCGAGCTCCCTGCTGTGGTTCGGGGTGGTCCGATCCGGTCTGCTCACGTCTCCTCCCACGTTCTGGCACTGCTCGTTGCCGTTGCCCGGCGCTGTGAGCTGCCGCTTGACGCGCTCCGGCGCCGATACGCACGAGGTCCAGTCTCGAGGGCGAAACGAGTGGCGATCCATGCGGCGGTCAACGCCGGGATCTCCCTCGCGCACGTGGCAGCCGCGCTCGATGTCACGCGGCAACGCGGGTCGGCCATCGCTCAACGTGTCCTCGCAGCTGACGAAGCGTGTTTGGCGGACGAGGTCGTCACGCTGCTCGCGGAGAGTTGCGGATGTGTACTCCGTCCCTATCAACATTCCGATTTAGCGACTCCAAACGAACGATCGAACTGATTGCATTGGGTGGTTTATTTACAATATTTACTCCGTCACCCACGCAGTCATCGCACTTGAGCAATCTGCTCCGTCCCTATCCAGCCATCTGCACGTACTTGTCGACGATGGAATGCATCGCGAACCACCAAGGAGCGTCCCCGATTGGCAATTGACCTGAGGGCGATCCTTGGATAACAGGAATCAATGTGGATCGAGATGAGAGCAAAGATTGCTTATCCAACACTTGGCCTGATCGCCGCGTGGCGCTGCCTGACCAGTTGCGACTCCAGCGAGGGTGCTGTCGATACATCTCGATGCGAACGCGTACGCGAGCATCTCGTCGAGCTCGAGCTCGAGCCAGGAGACGTGCGTCTTGATCGAGAGATCCGTGGCCCGATCATTCGGCGCGCTCTCGGCGAAGAGTTCCTTTCCCATTGCACGCGCGAGATGACCAACGAGCAAGTCGACTGCCTCCTGTCCGCAGACGATTCGAGAGCGGTCGCCGCGTGTAGCTCGCAGTTCACGAAATAGCGGAGCCATTTTCAGCAGGGAGGTCGCGCATGTTTGGTGGATTCCGTTTGTGCATCACATCTGTTCTGTTCCTGATCGGATCGATCGTCGGCGGAGGCCGAGCACTCGCGCAGCTAGCTCCGACGGGAAGTCACTATGCGGGCCGGGCGTCCGACACGGGCTTCAGCCCCGTCTCCGGGACGGGTGCGTATGGCGCATCGGTGCCGCTGGCGCTTCCTCCGGCACGCGGAGATCTGCCGTTGCCGATCGCAGTCACGTACGGCCGACGCGGCGTCGGAGCCGCCGGTCTGGGCTGGGACATGCCGCTCTCCTACGTGCAAATCGATCGCACGGTCACCCGACGACGCCCCACCTACGGTCCCAATGATCCAATTCGAGGACGCGAGCAGCTCGTGGTGTCGATCGCCGGTCGACTCACGAACATGGTCAAGGCGATTCAGGCGGGCCAGACGGTATGGCTAGCGCAAGGCAATCCCGACCTGGAGCTGCGGAATGAAGCGGTGAACCTGTGGGTGCTCCGCGATGGTCAGGGACAGGAGTTCCGTTTCACGCAGGTCGTGGACTCGGACTTCTGGCTCCTCACCTCGATCGCGAGCGTGAAGAGCAGCAATCGGGTCGAGCTGGCCTACGACGTGACGCTGCCCTCGTTCACCGGCGGTAGCGGGGTCTCGATCGACCTAATCTCGGTTCGCTACAACACCCACCCGAGCATCACCGGATGTACCAAGACCGAGATCCGGTTCGGCTACGGCCCTGCGTCCGCGACGCCGCTGTCGCTGTCGTTCGTGAAGTACCTCGCGTACGCGCGGATGCGGACGCTCGCCACCCTCGACGTGCTGCAGCGGGAGAGTTGCGGCGCCGCAGCCCAGCGCGTGCACCGCTACGCGTTCGAGTACGCGGTTGATCCAGACACCCGGCTGCCGCAGCTCGTCGCGGTGCAGATGTTGGGTCGGGCGGGCACCGCCGAGGAAACCGTCCGCATGCCAGTCGCCAGATATGGCTATGGCAGCGCGACGAGCAACCAGGTGTTGCGCTACCAGCGCGGTGTCGACGTTCCGCTTCCTTCGGAGGTGGCGGCGAACGCACCGATCGCACGCACGTTCCAGGACACGCAGGCCTCGAGCCCCGATGGCGGGAAGACGTACGTCAACTGGCAAAACCTCGTCGATGTCACCGGCGACGGCAGACCCGATCTCGTCTTCCAGAGCGGCAGTCAGCTGATGGTGGCCACGAACCGTCCCGGCGGCGGCACCAGCACCACGCTGAGCCCGAGCGTACCGCTGAGCAGCAGCGTGTATGCGGGTCGTCCTCTCGCGTCGCATTCCACCAGCCTGCTTCGCTACGAGAAGTCCTTCCAGAACGTGGCGAACGTCTGGCGTCAAACGATCGACGTCAACGGAGATGGCAGGGTCGATATCGTCGACGCGGCCGAGCAGCCTGGCTTCTGGACGTTCTACCTGAACACGCCGGGAAATCCGGTCACCTGGGTGAAGCGTACGGTGCGCGTCACCGAGCTGCGTCAGATGCTGCAGGCACAGGGACACGTGATCGCTGGCGACCGCGTCCCACTGGCACGCCGAACCACGGGCTTCGACACCAGGATGACGGAGTGCTGGAAGTGGGATGGGGCAACTGGGCGTTACGTGACTGCCAGCACGACGAGCGCAGGCTGCGTTACGTTGGAGCCGATCGTCGACCAGCAGGCGGCGAGCAGCGAGATGACCTTCACGGAATGGGAGCTCCGTGACGTCAACGGCGACGGGTATCCCGACGTCCTCTTCAATTCCTCACCGATCCGGACGGACTACGCTTCGCCGCCTGATGGTGGAGTGAACGGCAACCCGCCGATCCTCCCGAACGCAGTGATCACGCGAAGACTCGGCCCAGCCGACGGCGATCAGAACAACGTCCTGCTCACCCTGAACATCGCCGGCGTCCGGCTCGACCAAGCAGTCAATCCGTTCTCGCTTGCCGTGACCGCGATCGAGAACTCCAAGTGTGGCGTCGGACGATGGATGCAAGCCACGGAGGTCCTGAGCGACGAGCAGTCGCAGCTCTGCGCGTTCGATGACGTCAACGGCGATGGCGTCGTCGATCGGATCGACGACCGCACGGTTCGACTCGGCACGGGCATCGCGAGCGGCCTCTACATCAGCAACGTCACGGTTCAGATCCCTGGACGTGTCCGCCAGTTCAACCCACATGACCGCTCGTGCAACTCCCAGAGCCCGCCGACGAGCTACAGCGCGCACCAGCTCGCGGGTCTCCGTGACGTGACCGGCGACGGGATCCCGGACTTCATCGAGCAGATCCAAGGGACCTGGTCCATCGCCGTCGGAACCGGCGTGGGGTTCGTCGCGCCTGTTCCGATCGACGCACCGGACGGCTTCGCGATCTCCACCACGACCGAGACCTGCTCGTCCGATGGTTCGTCGCTGACCACCGGCGGCCTCTACGATCTCGATGGAGACGGCAAGCCAGAGGTCGTCACGATGTTCGGACCGCAAAACCGCCTCGCGGTCCGTCACCTCCAAGGGGCAACCCCGGGGAATCCGCAGGCCGGGCGTTTGTCGACGATCGACAATGGCCATGGCGCGATCACGACGATCACCTATCGATCGGCGAAGGAGGACGGCACCTCCCTACACCAGGTTCCATTTCCCGAGGTCGTCGTCACGTCGGTCGAGACCACCGGCGTTCACGGGCTCGGAGGAACGCTCTCGGCCGTGCGCTACGCCTACGGCGACGCCAAGATGTTCTTCGACCCAGCGCTCGATGCGTTCACCATGCGCGCGTACGGGCGGGCGGTCGAGGTGCACGGCACGGGGAGCCGCGAGGGGCTCGCGGACCTCGCGATCATCCGTGAGACCTACCCGCTGACTGCGTTCGATCCGGCATCGACCGACGCCCAACGCTTCGATCGATATCTGAAGGCCGGGCGCATCCGCGACGTTCACGTACTGGGGCGCGATGGTGTAACGCGCGACCCATGGGCACTGGTGTCGTTCGACAGTAGCGTCTTGGATGCGCGCCGGATGGCGCAGCAACACTACGAGTGGAGCAGCCGGTACCTCGCTGGGGTTGCGCCCGCCAACACCATCGACTGCGTCGACATCGCCGAACCGTACGATTGGGCGTTGTCGTTCGGGTACGACATCGGCCACGCGTTCGCGCCCTGCGCGACACGCGGGTTCGGGTACGTCAGCGAGCACACGACGTGGACCGGGAAGCAGCCCGGGCTCGGCGACAACGCGCAGACCCG
>JANNBP010000419.1:0-11115 GCA_031385555.1 Deltaproteobacteria bacterium
TGCCGTCGGCCTTGCCCCACGGCGCCATCATCTCGGTGAAGAACAGCAACTCGCCGAGCTGCTCGGTGGGGGTGCGCTTCGAAGGAGCGCCCGCTGCGATCAGCGTGGTGCCGACGCCCTGCACGACCCATGCATCTAGCAGCGAGCTCGCGAGGATCCGCAGTCCGTTCGGGAGCTTCGCAGCGTCGGTGATTCCCGGCGGCAGGGGCCACGCGTTGACGCTCGGCTCCGCGTCGAGCTTCCCGGCCGGCCAGCTCACGATGAGGTGCTTGCCGCTGCCGAACCCTGCGGTCTCGACGCCGAGTCGATCGGGGCGCTCGAAGATCTCGACCCACTTCGGCGTGATGCCGCGATGCTCGCTGAGGTTGACCACCGCGAGCCGGGTAGGCGTGCCGGCAACCAGCTTGTAGAGGAACAGGAACGAGTCGATGTAGCCGAAGCCGCCGTCCGCGCGCTCGAGAGGATGGTCCTCGACGCCGCCCGCGGCCAGCAGCGTGGTGCCGTGCTTGTCGCGATACAGGTCGAAGCCCCACATCGGACCGTCGTGCTGGATCTTGGTGAGCACACCAGCGCGCCGGATCTCGATCGCGCGATCGAGCAAGCAATTGGTCGCGATCACGTCGCCGAGCACCTTCACGCCGATCGGCCCGTGACAGCGCCCGAGCTCTCGCGTCTTCCCGACATGGATCACGCGGTCGGCGCGCGCGAGCTCGAACGCGAGCAGGCGACCTTCGCGCTCCTCGACCACGTACGCCATCTTGCCGTCGGGCGATGCCGCGATCCCACGCGCGTCGATCAGGCCTTCGACCTTCAGCTCCGCGATCTGCGCGAGCTTGCCGTCGACGACCCGCAGCTGGACGAAGCCGCCGCCCTGGCCGATCGCCAGCAGGTCGTCGTCGGGCAGGACGTGGATCGACACCGCGCCTGGAAGCGCCACGCGCGACAGCTCCTTTGCCGTGCTGTCGAGCAGCACCACCGCACCTTCGCCACGCAGCAGGCCGACGAACCACGTGGCACGCACGCTGACGATCCGATACGGATCGGAACCGAACGCGGCCTCCGAGGGCTGCAGCGTCGCGAAGTCGATCGCCGTGCGCTGCTGCTTCTCGAGCTCCCACAGCGCAGTGAGCTCCTTGTCGTGCGGCGACGCGGCTTCGACCGCGTTGCCGGTTCCGCTACCTGGATCGATCTGCGGAGCAGCTTCGCGACTTCCGCAGCCGAAACTGCCGAAACAACAAACGGCGACCGTGGTGAGATACCAGGATCGCCGTTGCAAGGTGGACACGTTCAGAACGGTGCCACAGCTTCAGATCACCAGCCGCCGGCCTTCTTGTCGTCCGGCTTCTTCTCGTCCTTCTTCGGGACGTCCTTCTTCGGCTCTTCCTTCTTCGGCTCTTCCTTCGCCACCGCCGAGCCCGCGGCGGTTGCCGCCGAGCCCGCCGCCGTCGCCGCCGAACCAGCCGCCGAACCGGCCGCAGCCGCGTCCGCCTTGTCCGCGCCCGCTGCCGCCGAACCCGCGGCGGTCGCCGCCGAGCCCGCCGCCGTCGCTGCCGAGCCCGCTGCCGAGCCCGCGTCGGGGTTCGTCCCCACGCCGGCCATCATGATCTTGGTCATGCACTCGGTGTACTTGGTCATGATGTCGGCCGACTTCTTGGCCAGATCCGGATCCGGCTTGTCGTCCTTCGAGGCGCCGGCGCTCTTCGCCATCTCGGTGCCCCACTTGGTCATGTCTTCATTGACCTTGTCGGCGCACGCCTTGTCCTTGCAGTCGCACATGGACTTCGAGAAGCCTTCCATCTTGGCAACGGCTTCCGCGGCGGCTCCGCCCTTCTTCTTGCAACCGAACGTGGCGAGCGAAAGAGCGGCCACGAGAGCAAACGTCAGCTTCGACATATCTTCTGGAATCTCCGATTGAGGTTTCACGGAGTCTGCAACAAGAAGGCGTCCGCTTCCGTCATCCTTTGTCATTCATTGTATCGATCGGATCTCGCGCGTCAGAGCGGTGATGGCACGGGCACGAATTGCACCGTCAAGCTCGGGAAACGCACTAGAAGCTCCTCGGCGATGCGCTGCACGCCGAAAACCTCCGTGGCGTAATGCCCCGCGGCGACCAGGGTGACCTGCAATTCCTTCGCGAGGTCACCCGCGCGCTCCGCGAGCTCGCCGGTTAGATACAAGTCGCAACCTTCTCGCGACGCCGCTTCCAGCAGATCGGAGGCGGCACCCGAGCACACGCCTACCTTGCGAACGATCGGTGGGCCGTGCGGGAACACGAAGCGCGGCGGCTGCCCGTTGCACACGCCCGCCGCGATCCGCCCGATCGCATCCTCGCGGGTCAACGGTTGCGCCCAGTGTGCGGCGATCCCGAGCGGCTGACCGCGCACCTCGCCGAACGGTTCGCGCGCGGCGCCGAGGCCGAGCGCATCGCACAGCCCGACGTTGTTGCCGAGTCGCGCGTGCTTGTCGAGCGGCAGGTGATACGCGGCGAGCGAGACGTCGTTGCCGAGGAGGAGTTGCAGCCGGCGCGCGAGCGGCCCGGTGTTCTTCGAGAGCCCACCACCCCAGATCAGGCCGTGATGGACGACGATCAGATCCGCGTGGAGCTCGATCGCGCGTGCGATCAGCTCTGCCGACGCCGACACGCCGGTGACCACGGTCTCGACCTCGAGCCCCCCTTCGACCTGCAGGCCGTTCGGGGCGAAGTCCTTGAAGCGATCGATCTCGAGCGTGGTGTCGAGATAGCCGATGACGTCGCGTAAATGGACGGGCATGCCCCGACTATCGCCGAATCGCCGCTACGATGGCGGCGATGCAGGACGACGATACTGCCCATCCCGTGGCCGGCACGGATGCGACGGCGCTTCCCGACGGAGATGTCCTGGGCGCGACGGTCGGTGGGGATGATGCGACCCTCGCCACGCAGGGAGTGGAGACGCGACCCGCAAAACGCGGCGGGGGCAGCACGCTGACGAACCGCTACGAGCTCGGCCGCAGGATCGGCCAGGGCGGGATGGGCGAGGTGGTGTCGGCGAAGGACGATCAGATCGGGCGCCGGGTCGCGATCAAGCGGATCCGTGGCACCGCCGACGCGAAGTCGACCGCGCGGTTCGTCCGCGAAGCGAAGATCCAGGGTCAGCTCGAGCATCCGTCGATCGTCCCGGTCTACGAGCTGTCGACGGATCCCCACGGCCAGCCGTTCTTCGCGATGAAGCAGCTCGCCGGTGCGACCCTCGCCGACATCATCGGGATGGCGCTCGTCGAGGATCCCGAGACCCTCGCGAAGTATCCGCGACAGCGTCTGCTCCGCGCGTTCACCGAGGTCTGCCTCGCGATCGAGTTCGCGCACAGCAAGCGCATCGTCCATCGCGATCTCAAGCCCGCGAACGTGATGCTCGGCGATTTCGGCGAGGTCTACGTCCTCGACTGGGGCATCGCGAAGGTGATCGGCGATGCGGAGGACATCACCGCCGGACCGTCGGGCGATGCCTCCGAGCACACGGCCGTCGGCGCGACGATCGGCACGCCCGGTTACATGTCGCCCGAGCAGATCACCGGCGAGGCGGATCTCGACGGCCTCGCCGACGTCTACGCGCTCGGCTGCATGCTGTTCGAGATCCTCGCGTTCGAACCGCTGCACCCTCGCGGCGCCGCCGGGCTCGCGTCCGCGAAGGCCGGCACCGACGCACGCCCGTCGCAGCGCGCTCCCGATCGCGAGATTCCTCCCGAGCTCGATCGGGTGTGCGAAGCCGCGTGTCAGGTCGATCGCGCGAACCGTCCGACCAGCGCGCGCGCGCTCGGCGAGCTGGTGCAGCGCTACCTCGATGGCGATCGCGATCTCGCGCTGCGCCGCGACCTAGCGAGACGCGAGCTGGCAGCCGCGCAAGCGCTGCTCGACGGTGGCCTGCTGGAGACGTTGTCCGAGAGCCGGCAGCGCACCTTGCGGCGCGGCCCCAAGCGCGACGAGCTCGCGCCCTACTCGGCCGCGCTGCGTGCCGCGGCTCGCGCCCTCGCCCTCGATCCCACGTCGCACGAAGCCGCGCAGCTGGTCAGCCGCCTGATGCTCGAGCCGCCGATCGACACGCCGACCGAGGTCGATCAGGCGCTGCGGCGCACCGAGACGGAGCTGATGGTGCGGCACGCGCGCCTCGGAGTGTGGGGCATGTTCGGGTACCTGATCTTCTTTCCGGTGATGTGGTTTGGCGGCGTGCGCGAACCGTGGCTGGTGTTCGGTGGGACGGCGCTGACCTTCGGGATCATGGCGACGCTCGCGGTGATCGTGAAGCGCCCGACGCCGGCGCTGATCTTCGTCAGCTTCCTCGGTCAGGTCGTGCTGGTCGTGTTGTACGCGCGCGGGTTGAGTCCGTTCCTCGTCGCGCCCGGCGTCGCGCTGATCACCGCGCTCATGTACGCGACCCATACACGCACGGGACCGATCTGGCTGTTGTGGTCGTGCTGCGCGGCGGCCGTGCTGGTGCCACTCGCGATCGAGGTCGCCGGGGTGCTGCCCGCGACCACCACGTTGGAGGGCGCGACGATCTCGATCAAGCTCCCCGGCGACGCGATCGATCCGACGATCGCGTTGGTCGGACTCGGCGGCTACGTCGCGGTGATCCTGTTCATCGCGACGTTGCTCGCACGGATGCAGGCGAATGATCGGCGCGCGAGCCAGCGCACCGTGGAGCTACAGGCCTGGCAGCTCGGTCAGTTGATCCCGCTCAAGGCGTGAAGTCGATCGACACGTTCGTGAAGCCACCGTTCGACAGGCCGGTCTGGCTCTGCGGTGCAGCGCCCTTGACGAACGTGAACGTGGCCTCGTTGCAATCGGCCGGGCTCGTCGCGTTCGACTCGGTCGACTCCATGCGGATCGTGTACGTGCCGTCCGGCACCTCCACCTGATCGGCGCCCTTGAGCTTCCACTGGATCGACAGTGGCGTCGTGTGGTTCGTGCGCGACGCGCCGGAGACGCTATCGACGTCGCCCGGGCCCGCGGCCGTGTTCCACTCGAGCAGGTACTGGGTGCGGACCGCCGACCAGCGATCGATCGTCTTGACGAACGTACCCGCCGAGTCCTCGATCCACACGGCGACGACGTTCGCGGGAGCGAACTGACCGCCCTTGGTGGTGGTCGTCGCGGTGATCCGGACCGAGGCGGTGCCCGTCGGCGGCGGGTCCTGCGGGTCGGGGCTGGGGTCCTGCGGCGCGGGGTCGGCACCGGGATCGAGCGGCGTGGGGTCGCCAACCAGACAGCCGGTCAGAAGGAACGCGAGGCAGGCGAAGGTACGCACGTCGGGCATGGCTGCAACGTGTGGGCCCGCCATGGATATGAAGATCCGAGGACATGGCCCGTGTAGGCCTGGGGATTTACCCCCGAATCGGGGCAACCTCGCACCGGGATACGTCCCGTGAAGATCGACGCCCCATGGTAAAGGGGGTCATGGCCCCGGTGAAAAAGACCGATCCCGACGATCAGTTCAAGACGATGTCCGGGATCCCACTCCAGCAGACGTACGGTCCCAAGGACCTCGAAGCGCGCGGGTGGACGTACGCCGAGAAGCTGGGTGATCCCGGTCAGTATCCTTATACCCGTGGCCCGCACGCGACGATGTATCGCGGCAAGCCGTGGACGATGCGCATGTTCGCCGGCTTCGGCACGCCCGAGGACACCAACACGCGCTTCAAGTTCCTGATGGCGAGCGGCCAGACCGGCCTGTCGACCGCGTTCGATATGCCGACGCTGATGGGCTACGACCCGGATCACGCGCGCTCGCTCGGCGAGGTCGGTCGCGAAGGTGTCTCGGTCGCGTCGTTCGACGACATGTTCCGGCTGTTCGGCGACATCCCCCTCGACAAGATCTCGACGTCGATGACGATCAACGCGCCCGCGGCGGTGCTGCTCGCGCTCTACGTCGCCGTCGCCGAGAAGCAAGGCGTGTCACCCGACAAGCTGCGCGGCACGCTGCAGAACGACATGCTGAAGGAGTTCATCGCGCAGAAGGAGTGGATCTCGCCGATCCGCGGCCACATGCGCATCATCCGCGACATGCTCGTGTGGTGCACCCGCGGGATGCCGCAGTGGAACACGATCTCGATCAGCGGCTATCACATCCGTGAAGCCGGAGCGACGGCGGTCCAGGAGCTCGCGTTCACGATCGCCGACGGCATCGGCTACGTGCAGCTCGGGATCGAGGCCGGCCTCGACGTCGACGAGTTCGCGCCGCGCCTGTCGTACTTCTGGGACGTCCACAACGACTTCTTCGAGGAGATCGCGAAGTTCCGCGCCGGTCGCCGGATGTGGGCCAAGATCCTGCGCGAGCGGTTCGGCGCGAAGAACCCGAAGTCGTGGTTGCTGCGGACGCACGCGCAGACCGCCGGGGTCTCGCTGATGGCGCAGCAGCCGCTCAACAACGTCGTGCGCACCACGATGCAGGCGCTCGCCGCGGTGCTCGGCGGCACGCAGTCGCTACACACCAACAGCTACGACGAGACGTACGCGCTGCCCACCGAGGATGCCGCGATGCTCGCGCTCCGCACGCAGCAGGTGATCTACGAGGAGAGCGGGATCGCGGCGGTCGCGGATCCGCTCGCCGGCTCGTACTTCATCGAGACCTTGACCGATCAGGTCGAGGCCGCGGCGTGGGAGTACATCAACAAGATCGACGCGATGGGCGGCATCGTGAAGGCCGTCGAGGAAGGCTATCCGCAGCGCGAGATCGCGCGGTCGGCCTTCGAGTTCCAGCGCGAGGTCGATCAGAAGCGGCGCGCGATCGTCGGCGTCAACAAGTACCAGACCGAGGGCGAGGAGAATCACATCCCCACGCTCAAGATCGAGCACGAGGTCGAGGCGAACCAGATCGAGCGCATCAAGGCGTTCCGCAGCAAGCGCGATCCCGCGGCTGCCGAGCGCGCACTCGCCGCGGTCAAGGAAGCGCTGCGCGACGACAAGCAGAACGTGATGCCGCCGATCTTCGACGCGGTGAAGCAACACGTGACGCTCGGCGAGATCTGCGATCTGTTCCGCAGCGAGCTCGGCGAGTACCGCGACCCCGCGTACTTGTAGAAGCTCGCGCTGCTGCAAGGCTACATGTCGAGTGAGTCGATGCGCACGCCCGACGAGCCGGTCGAGACCACGCGGGTGGGTCCGAAGCGCGAGCTCGACGGCGAGCCGCCCGGGTGGGGCGCGCTGCTTCCATCCCACGGGCGTCTGCAACGACCCCGCGCACTGCTGAACGCAGAGTCCCATCGATCTGCCCTCTCTGCTCTCTGGGCCTCTGCGTTCAATTTTCCGTTCAGAGAATTGAACGCAGAGGTCCAGAGGTAGAGGCGCGCGGGGAGGATCATCGACTGCGTCCCCGAGCGCGTGTTCTCGTTGAAGGCGAGGACCACGGCAGCTTCGTCACGCAGCAGTGAAGTGCTGCGTTTCGAGCGCCGCGCTATGGTGAGGCCATGGTGGTCGACAGCTTCGAGCAAGCGCGTGCGCTGAGTCGCAGCGAGCTGCAGGAGCTACTCACGAGCGACCGGCCCGAGCAGCGACTGTGGGCGATCTGGGCGCTCGCACTGGCCCTCGGCGATGCCGCCGGTGACTTCGCGCATCGCATCCTCGACGAGCCGGATCCCGGCGTGCGTCGCCACCTCGCCGTCGTGCTGGCGGGACACGGCGAGCACGATCTGTTGCTCGAGCTCGTGACCGAGGATCGCTCGCCGGTCGTTCGCGAATCGATGATCGCGCTGGTCGTGCGGATCGCTGCAGGCACACCGGCCTCGCATCCGCGCGCGGCTCGCATGCGTGCGATCCTCGAGGAAGCCGAGCGAGCGTCACCGGCGATCCAGATCTCGCTGCTGAGCGCGATCGGCAAGGGCGCGCTTGACTATCAAGTCGCGATCGCGCGGCGTGCGATCGCGAGTGACGCCGTCGACGTCCAGGCCGAGGCCTTCGAAGCGCTGCTGCGGATCGATGCCGCGGAGACCGTTCGTGTCGCGCGCCTGTGGTTTCGCGGACGCGCCGATCTCCCGACCTTCGTCGAGCGCTGGCTGCGCGCCGCGGACATGAGGTCGCTCGCCGAGGCCATCCACGACCTGCCGATGCAGCTCCGTGGTGCGGTGCTCGTGAAGCTGCGCGCGCCACCGTGGCCGGTCGTCGAGCTCCTCGTTGGCACCGACTTGGAGCTATTGCGAGCGCTGCTCTCGCGCACCGATGTCTCGATCCCCGCGACGGTGCTCGCGAAGGCGGTGCTGCGCGGTGCCGAGGTCGGGTTCGCGGAACGGTTGACGAAGAAGCTCGCGACGGCCGCCGCCGGACGCTCGCTCCTCGCGGATCTGCACGGGGCGATGGCGAATTCGGATCCCGAAGACTCGATTCGCGAGCTCGCGGAGCGCGTACGCGAATTTGGCGACGCGATCGAGATTCCAGATCGCGACGATCTGCTTGCCGAGGTCGCCGAGACCCATCCCGTCGAGCAGCTGATGGCGCTCGAGCATGCCGTGGTGCACTGGCTGGCCGAGCGCGACGCTCCGACGGAGCTCTTGCCGATGCTCGCCGAGCTCGAGCACTACTGCGCGCAGCGCCTGAGGGTGATGCGCGCGGCGGGGCAGAATCGCCAGCCCAGCCGGTACGAGCTCGGCAACGTCGGCCCCAATCCGTACACGCGGTTTCGCGATCTGGAAGCGCTGCAGACTGCGATCGCCCGGCTCGGCGAGCGATCGTGACGCAGCGCTGCTCGAGCTGATCGATGCGGTGACGGCTCGGTTCGATCGGAGCGATCGTGACGAGCACGTGGCAACCGCCGTCCAGCTTGCACGTGCCCTCGATCCGACAGGCGACCTCCCTACCCGCGGTGGCGGATGCCGCCCTCGCCGGACTGGAAAGACTACGCGGGGTGATCGCGGTCGCGTTGATCGGCTTCGACCGCGGACAGCCGGCCCTGTGGATCGGCGACGACAAGATCGCGGCCGGCGCGATTCGAGCCTTCCTCGCTGGCGGCGACGATCCGCAGGAGACCCTCGCCCTCGCCACCGGCGGTGTGATCCGCGCGAGCCCGATCGCGGGCGGCCGCGGTATCGCCGGCGTGATCCAGCTGGTCGCGACCGGCGAGCAACCGAGCTGGGGCGAGCTCGCCTTGATCGCTGCGCAGATCTCGGCGCGCCTCGCCGTGCTCGGCATCGAGAGGCCGCTGCACGATCACTGCACGACGCCCTCACTCCCGGAGCGCCAGCGCGAGATCGCGTGGCTCATCGCGCGCGGCTGCACCAACGCCGAGATCGCGCGGATGCTCGACTGCAGTGCGAGCACCGTGAAGGCGCAGGTCTCGCAGCTGCTCGCGCGCTTCGACGTCACCAACCGCACCGAGCTCGCCGCGCTCGCATCGGCGAGAAGTGAAGCGACACCCACGACGCGAACGATCTATCTCCGGGGACCGTCTTGACTTGCAAGACGTGGCGACTCGACCGCGCGAAATCGCCCCCGTGCGGGGACGGTGGTGACTAGGGACAGGGCGTCGTCGCGCCGACGCACGACGGCGAGTCGCAGCCCTCGGGCGCGATCGCGCAGGTCTTGTCCTCGAGCAGCGCGACGCGCTTCTCCTCGGTGTCGGTCACACCCGGCGGGCATGCGACCTTGCGCGGCGTCGGCGGATTGCAATCGACGCCCGGCGGGCACGTCCCTTCTGGCTCCTCGGCGTGACAGCCGCCGTCGCCGTTCTTGTTCTTCTCGACGACCCAGACCTCGACGAACCGGCTTGGCAGCTTCTGCCCTGCGGGGAGCGGGCACGGAGCGGCGACGGTGGCGCAGCTCGCGTTCGCACAACCCTTCGGGACGATGGCGCACGTGTTCGCCGCGAGCTCGGCGACGTGGATCACCGTCTTGCCAGACGTGCCGGGAGGGCACTCACTCGCGCGTGGCTCGGGCGGATTGCACTTCGTGTTCGGTGGGCAATCGTCGGGCGCGGCGGCCTCGCACGCCCCTGGTCCGATTCGCCGCACGTCCCACTCTTGAAGGAACGCACGGACCTTCGGCTTCGCCTCGGGACCCGGTGGATTGCTCGTCGTGGTCGGCCCGTCCCCCTTGCAGCCGGTCGCCAGCGAGATGATCAGCGGCGCGGCAAACACCGTGCGACGTCGAAACGCGGCCATGCGCCATCGTACCCGCGTCGCACCCGCGGCGTTTCACGAGCACGGGAACTTCGTGCGTTGACAAAGCGCTCGCCTCTCCCACGCTGGCCCCTCCTCGATCTGCGTGCAGCTGCGCGTGTCGATCGAACCCACCGGCGCACCGCGCCATTTCGGAGGCCTTGGGACATGCCCATTGCGACCAGAGATATCGCTGCCCCATCCATGGAGGACGGAGGCGTGCCGTGGAGCCGCCGTCGTTCACGCTCCCGACGAATCGAACGTTCGATGTCGCGATCGTCGGCGCAGGACCGGTCGGTCTAGCGATCGCGATCGAGCTCTCGCAGCTCGGTCTCGCGGTGGTCGTCCTCGATCGCCGTCCACCGCTCGAGCAGGACACCCGCGCGCCCCCGCAGCTCCTGGTGGCGCGGATCGGTGACCTCGCCCACCTGGCCCAACTCGGCGTCGACGTGCGCGACGACAAGCTGGTCTCGCTGCTCGCGATCCGGACCGAGAGAGATTTTGCATCCGGAACCGTGGTGTCGGAAGAGATCCGCTGGCTGTCGCGGTGGTTCGATCGTCCGGATCAGCTCCATGCGCTCGCCCGATCACCGTGCGCACCGTCGGATCACCGCAGCTCGCGAAGGCGTTCGCGCACCATGACAGCGAGTCGAAGAAGGGAGCCTGGCTGCTCGCCGAGGCCTCGCGGCGCCACCTCGCCCGGCATGCGCCGGGTGCGTGGGCGCTCACGGGGATCGCGCAGCGAAGCTAGTCCCCTGAAAACGAATTACTTCGCAAAACTCGCGGCGTATTTCATCCACGAAATCGATCGTTTCGGCGAGACGAGTTCATCAGGAATCACGGGTCCAGGGGACTAGGAGCCTGTAGGAGCCTGTAGCCCGTGCTGATCGGGTACGGCTGCAGCCTCCTTCTGAACATCGGCTCGCGAGGCGCTCGCCTCTACGGAAAAAGACGGCCTCGCACGCTCGGCCCAGGGAGTTACCCCGCCGGGCG
>JANNBP010000421.1:0-40166 GCA_031385555.1 Deltaproteobacteria bacterium
CCGTCCTGCGGGAGCCGGCGCTCGGCGATGTCGAGCGACGCCATGATCTTGAGGCGCGACGTGATCGCGTTGCGCAGCTTGATCGGCGGGCGCATCTCCTCCTGGAGAATGCCGTCGATCCGGAACCGCACGCGGAAGCTCTTCTCGTACGGCTCGACGTGGATGTCGGACGCCTTCTTCTTGATCGCGGAGAGCATGATCGCGTTGCACAGCTTGACGACGGGCGCTTCGCCCGCTTGGTTCTCGAGATCGACGATGTTGACGGCGTCGTCGCCGGTGGCGGCGAAGTCGACGTTATCGATATCGCCGAGCTCGCCCATCATCTGGTCGAGATCGGGGCCCTTGTCGTAGTAGCGGGACAGCGCCGCTTCGAGCGCGCCTTCGCTCGAGACGACCGGCTCGATGTTGTACTGGGTGAGGAACTTGAGCTCGTCGATCGCGTAGATGTTCGACGGGTCCGCCATCGCCACGACCAGCGTCGGGCCGTTGCGGCGAACCGGGATGACCTGGTGCTTCTCGCAGATATCGCGAGGCACGAGCTTGAGCACCGCCGCGTCGATATCGATCTCACCGAGATTGATCGACGGCAGGCTGTACTGCTTCGCGACGAACTGCGTCAGCTTCTGGTCGTCGACGTAACCCAGGCGCGAGAGCGTGGCGCCAAGGCGCTTGCCCGTGCGCTTGGCTTCATCCTGTGCCTGTTGTAGCTGCTGTAGCGAGAGCACTTTCTCGCGGACCAGCAACTCTCCGATGCGGCTCATTGGTTGGTAGTACTCCAGCGCAGATCGTTAGCTTCGCACGCGCCCAAAACCCAGTCTCCCCAAGAAAAACGACGGGTTCGGCTAGCGTACCGCCGTCACTAGGCAGCCGTCAAACCGGGCGACAGACTAGTCGGGCCCATGAGCACCGCGCCGAAGCTCCTCGTTGGACCCACAAAGACGGAGGTTCTGATGAGCTACGCCGAAGCCAAGGAGATCGCTCTGTTGCGGCTGGAGCTGCGTGCATGCTGGGACCGCGCCGACCCGACAGGCGGGCGTGAGCGTGCACAACGCCTCGCTCAGGTGGCTGGCAACGACAACGAGCTCATCGCAGAAGCGCGCCGCTGGGCCGCTCGCTTCGGCTGACCCACTTGTAGGCTGGGAAGCGCCCCTAGTTGCAGGCCGGCGGGGCGGTACATTCCGCGGTCGAGATCACCTTGATCTCGACGCGGTAGTTGTTCTTCACGCTCGCCGCGGCCGAGACCTGCGCGAAGTAGGTCGCCTGCGGGAGGTCCTTCAGGCAGACGCAGTTCTCGTTGTTGCCATGCGGGGCGCCGTTGCCGATCGACGTGCCGCCCGCATTGAGGACCTGCACGTTGACCGCCGAGCCGGTCTCCCACGTGGTCGTGACCTTCAGCGTGGTCGGCGACGCCACCGTGATCGAGTACGTGTCTTTGTCCGTCTCGGGGCAGATCGACGTCAGCGCGGCGAACATCGCGTTGGATGCGGCAACCGGCGTCGGGAACGCGCCCGCCGTGGTGTCGTTCTCCCCGAACGTGTCTTCGAGGCACTGGAAGCCGCTCGACCCACCATCGGGGAGCATGCCGCCGACGGGGAGGCACGCCATGTCCTTCGGGGCGGCCTGGCCCGTGGTCTGGCAGGTGTAGCCCTCGGGGCATTCCTGCGAGACGGCGGAGCACAGATAGGGCGCGGCACCGAGATCGGGGTCGAACGGGCTGCACGCGGCAATCGCGAGAAGTGGCGAGATGACGAGCGTAAAAAACAAGGCCTTCATGATCAGCTCCTAGAACCGCACTGCTGCGGTGGCACCAGCGGTGTGCTCGCCGACCGCCGGAACAACAATCCACGTGGTCTCGGGTGCCTTGCCGCCCGTCGAGACCTTCACCTCGCCGCGCTTCTTGGCCTTCATCTCCTTGACCCAGAAATACGCGGCGACCGCGGAGACACCGACACCGACGCCGAGGCCGACCTTGAAGTACGTGTTCCAGCTCTTGCCGCTGGCCTCGACGTCCTTCGCGTACGAATCATCGGGCGTGCTGAACGGGCGGCATGGCGGAGCGCCGCACTCGGTCGAGTCGTCCTCGAGCGCCGAGCTGTACTTCTTCGCCTGGACGAACGACACGGCGGCGAAGGCGAGCAGGGCGGAGCCACCGATCGTGGTGCCCCACTTCGCCTTCGAGAACTTCGACGAGCCAACATCGGTGAGACCGGTGCCCGGGACCACCGGACCGCTCGGCTCGACGACGACGCTGGGATCCTTCTTCTTGCCCTTGTGGAGCGGGTCATCATCGTCATCCGACTTGACGACATCCTTCGGAGTGACCTTCGCGTCGCCCTCGTCGCTCATGTCGGGATAGAACCGCGCCGGCGCGCCGGTCTCGAGGAGCACCTGGTTCGGGCTCGTCGACTTCGCCGACTTGCCGATCGGCTGCCCGGCCGCGTCCTTCGCCTCGATGTAGTACTGGACGGCCGACCCGATCATCTTGTTCGCGGGGATCCGCGCGACGAGCTCCTTGTAGCGCCACTTCATCTGCTTCGCGGCGAACTTGCCCTCGCCTGCGGTGCGATAAAACAGCGTGACCGTGAAGCCCGAGTCCTCGGGAATCGAAGCGGTGACATCGAGCGGCTTCCCCGGAGGCGCGGTGTCGACGACCATGTGCTGGAAGTCGGCCTCGGTGTACGTGCCGGCCGGCTTGATCGTCACGGGCGGCTTCGGGTCGGTGCCCGTCGGCTTCGGGTCGGTACCCGTCGGCTTGGGGTCGGTACCCGTCGGCTTGCCCGGCGTGGTCCCGCCGTTGAGCTTGGCTTCGAGCTCCTTGAGCTTCGTCTCTGCCTCGGGCCGCTGCTTGTCGTCCGCCGCTGCCTCCTTGAGGTACTTGCGGAGGTTCATCACCGCGAGGTCATCCATCCCCGCGTCGGCCATCGCGACGGCGACGTTGTAGAGGAGAACCGACTTCTTGGAGAGCTTGTACGCCTCCTTGTACTTCTCGACGGCTTCTTCGAACTTGCCAGCGGCGTGTGCCGCCTTGCCCTCGTCGAAGGCTTTCTTGGCTTTCGCCATATCGGCAGCACTCGGTGCCTGCGCGTGTGCAGGCGTCGTCGAGATGACAGCAGTCGTCGCCGTAGTTGCGAGCGCGAGAACGAGAGTAGTGATGAAACGCTTCACGTGGTCCTCCGTGGCGGCGCGAGAGAACTCCCACGCAGCCGTCGGTACTTATCGCAGCGCAGCAGGGGATGCAACGAGGATCTGGACTGTGATCCTCGTCGGAAAACTGATGCGTGGCGCCGTGCTCGATTCGGGCACCCTCGAACCCGACCGAAAACGAAAACGCCCACCTGGGTTGGTGGGCGTCAGGACGGTAAATCGCTGATCAGAAGGGGTCGACGACCGCGGGGCCGGCCGGCTTCTTCGGTGCGGCGGGCTTCTTGGGCGCCTCGTCGAACGGGTCGATGACGGCGGGGCCGGTCGGCTTCTTCGGCGGGTCCTTCTTCACGGCCGGGGTGGCCGGCTGCTTCTTGACGACCACCGGGGCGGGCTTCGCGACCACCGGAGCGGGCTTCGCGACCACTGGAGCGGGCTTCGTGACGACCGGCTCGGGCTTCGGGACGACCACCGGAGCGGGCTTCTTGACGACCACCGGCTCGGGCTTCGGCTCGGGCTTCGGTTCGACCGGCTCGGCCTTGACCTCGGTTTTGGTGGGCTTCTCTTCGATCGGCTCGGCCGTCGGCTTCGTGTCGTCTTCCTTCACGGCCGCAGGTTGCGGCGTGGAGTCGTCGATCGGCGTGACCGTGGGCTTGGCCGGTGCGGACGGCGGCGGCGCGGCCTGCGGTGCGACGGCGGGGCTCGGCTCGGGCTTCGCTTCGACCTTCTTGGCCTCGGCGCCGCCCGAGAGGGCGAACTTCCAGATCACGAACATGATCGCGAGACCGCCCGCGAACGCGAGCATGATCGCGATCCACGGCGTGCCGCGCTTCTCGACCTGCGGCACCACGAGGCCGCTCTCGATCGCGGCGAGATCCGCCGACGACACGGTGAGTCCGGCGGCGGCGGCGCGTGCTGCGGCGAGTGCCTTCGCGGCCTTCGCCTCGGCGAGCTTGACGCGCTCATCGGCGTCTTCGTCACTGAGGCTGCTACTCCGGGGGTTTGGGGCCCAGGCCCCAAGATCGGCGCTCGGCATCGGTGCCGATACCTGCGTCTTCGCGAGCTCGAGCTGCTTCGAGAGATCGTGCTGCTTGGCCTCCGACGCCTTCATCTTGGCCTGCGCGGCCTCGACCTCGGCGCGGAGCGACGACAGGGCAGCATCCTGCGCGGCGACGGCTGCGGTGGACATCGCCCCGCTGTTCGACGCCGACATGGCGACCGCGGCGCGGGCCTCGGCCTCGGCCAGCTTACCCTGCAGACCATCGAGCTGACGGCGGAGCGACTGCTCGCGCGCGTCGCTCTCCTTCATCTGCGTCTCGGCCTGCTTCCAGCGCTGCGCATCCTGCTCGCGGCGCTTGTCGTCATCGTCCTTTGCCTGCTGATCTGCCGAGCCCCAGTTCGAGACATCGACCAGCGTCTGGTTCGCGCGGGCGATGAACTCGTCGAGCGAGTGCTCGACCTTGGGAAGCGCCGACGCGGTCCGCATCAGCGACGACGTGCGCTTGTTGCGCTTGTTCAACCCGGAGCCCTCTGCGGTCGCCGTGGCGGCGGACAGCGGGTTGCTGGGAATGGCTCCCGTTCCCATGCCGAGCTTTGTTTCTCCGAGCTTTGAATCGACAGCCATCAAGACTCTCCCGCGGAGCTCGCGAGGGCGCGAGCGAAAAAGAACAACGGACTGTAGGCGATCTCGGTGCGTTCGTGCGCGAAAACTACGTGGAGGACTGTTTCAAGAGAACGGTATCGGCAGGGTGGTCCGCTCCGAGCGCGGAATCACCTCGACGATCTCGAGATCGTCGTGAAAGGCTCGAGCCTCGGCCTCGAGGACCGCGGCACTCAAAAAGCCCATCTCGACGATGGTGGCGCCGATCTTGCGACGACGTGTGGCGCTCCAGTGGAACGCCAGGGCCGCCAGCCATTGTTCGTCGGAGATGAGCGACCGGTCCCGCAGGAACTCGCCGAAGCGAACGGGCTCGAGGGTAGCGACGGAGGGTTGTGCAGTGGGCATATGAAGGGCTACGGCGGCGCACAGTACGAAGACGATCCGGGGAGATCAACCGAAACTTTGAAGCCCAGTTTGGAAAGGATCTCCCGGGGCGGGTGATAAAAGCACCCTGAAATGGCTAGAGAAACTCCGCGGCGCAGATTGGCGCGTGGGCTGCCCATCGTGCGCAAAAACACGGTCCGGCTCTCCCCCGACGTCGGGCACCGCATCCGCGCCGGGCATCCGTGGGTCTATCGCGAGGCGCTCGGTCCGAGGCCACTCTCCGTCGAGCCGGGCACCGTGATCGATCTCGTCGATGTCGATGGCGAGGTCGTCGGTCGCGGGCTGTACGACGCGGACTCGGCGATCGCCGTGCGCGTGTTCGTCCGGCGTGCGGACGCTGCGATCGACGACGATCTGATCGCGGCGCGGATCAAAGCGGCCGTCGCCCTGCGCACGAGGCTGCTCGACTCGAGCAAGCTCGGCAACATTCGCCTGGTCAACGGCGAGTCCGATGGCCTGCCGGGGATCGCGGTCGATCGCTACAACGACTACCTCGTCGTTCAGCTGTTCACCGCGGCGGTCACCGGGCTGCGCGACGGGCTCTACAACGCGCTCGAAGCCGAGCTCAAGCCGGCGGCGATCTACGAGCAGCGTCGCTACAAGTCGTTGGCCGGTGAAGCTCCACGGCAGGCGGCGGCAGAGCTCGTGCGCGGCCATGCAGCGCCCGTCGAGCTCGAGGTCGTCGAGGACGATCTCAAGTTCTACGTCGACGTCACCGCGCCGCTGTCGACCGGCCTGTTCGCGGATCTGCGCGAGGGTCGTCGCGCGGTGCGCCACTGGGCGAAGGATCGCCGCGTGCTGAATCTGTTCTCGTACACCGGTGCGATCAGCGTCTACGCGCAGGCCGGTGGAGCGACCGAGGTGGTCGCGGTCGATGTCGCCGCGAAGGCGCACGCGCGGGCGCGCCGCAACTTCACGCTGTCGGGCTTCGACGCCGAGAAGCCGGAGCATGTCGTCGGCGATACCTTCAAGGTCCTCGCGAGGTTCGTCGAGCGCAAGCGCCAGTTCGACATGGTCATCCTCGATCCGCCGGCGTTCGCGAGCGCGGCAGCACGCGGTGGCAAGCCGTGGAGCGCGGTGCGCGACTACTCCGAGCTGATCAGTGCCTCGCTCGACGTGCTGGCTCCCGGCGGCATGCTGATCGCGGCGAGCTCGACGCACAAGATGTCGTCGCTCGAGTTCGAGCTCGCACTCGCCGACGGTGCGCTCAACGCCGGCACCCGCCTGCAGATCGTGGATCGCCGATCGCTGCCCCCGGACTTCCCGACGGTGCCGGGGTTCCCCGAGGGCAACTACCTCAAGTTCGCGGCGGCCGTTCGCGGCTGAGCTTGATCAGCGAGGGCGTCGATCCGTACGATCTCGTCGGTGCTGCGGTCGGCACCGGCAACAGCGTCTCGATCTCGTAGCGTGCCGCCTCGGCTTCGCGTGGGCCGAGTGCGCCGCGCTGGACGTCGTCGAGCGTCGCGCACGCCATCGCGAGCGCGGGCAGGGCGATGCCCGGATCGACCCGCTGCTCGACCACGAGCTCGACGATCGTCGCGATCGAGATCGCGAGTGGCGTGTCGATCTCGCGCAGCTCGGCGATCAGCTGGGCCGCGGTCCCCCGATCGATCGCCGGTGCGCGCTGCACCAGCGCCGTGATCAGCGGCTGGATCACGAGACGGTCGACTCGACGTCGTTGTCGAGCTCGAGCGTGGCTGGGCCGTCGCTGCGATCGTCGCGATCGGCTTTGTCGTCGCGGTCGTCGGCGAGATCCGCCGAGCGCTGCTTCAAGAACTCGAGGAACGCGATCGCGGTGGGCAGCTCGATCGCCGGGATCGTCTCGATCAGATCACGCGCCTGGCGGCGAAGCGCTTCACCCGGAGCTTCGGTGCCGTGGACGACAGGGCGACCGACGGTGGGCAGCTCTTGCGGTGCCTCGACCTTGCCCCACGGCGGCTCGTTCGTCGTCGAGATCTCGTGCTGCTCGAGCCAGTTCTGGATGTGCCAGTGGAGCAGGTCCGCGCGGTACGAAAACCACCGCTCGCGCTCGGCCGGATACGCGAGCAGCACGTCCTTGAAACGCCGGAACGCGCCCTTGCCGTCGATCGAGATGATCAACCGCTCGCGCAGCGCTTCGTCGACGACACTGCCGACGAACTTCTCCATCCAGCGATACTGCTCGCGGCTCGACGCCGGCTCGATGCGAAGAAAGTTTCGGATGTTCTCCGAGACCGTCTGACGGTTGATCGCGGCTTCCGGATCACCGGTGGTGATCGTCAGGATGCGGCCGGTGGTGAGATCGAGGTAGCTATCCGTGTCGGGCGAGTTCCGCTCGACGGCGATCTCGAGGGCATCCCAATCGAGCTCGATACGGACCGGACCCCGTGCGACGGGTACTGGAGGACGAACAGGCATAAGTTAGGAGCGGTTCCGCCTACTTGCCGGTAGGAGACTCGCTGAGCGCTAGGGTACGGGGAACCGTACGCTCTGGCAAGCGGTGGACTTGACACCTGCTGGGGACCGAGTAAGTTCCGCCGTCCATGGCACGCGTTACCGTCGAAGATTGCCTCGACAAGATCCCCAACCGCTTCGCACTCGTCGTGCTCGCGGCAGAGCGGGCTCGCCAGTTGTCGCGCGGCGCGACGGCTGGAGTCGATTGCGACAACAAGCCCGCCGTGACCGCACTTCGCGAGATCGCCGCCGGTCAGGTGTCGTTCCGCGAAGACGTCAAGAGCGTCGTCACCGAGTTCATCGTCGAGCGTCGTAAAGCCGGCTTCATGTGATCGTTCTCGGGACTCTCCGAAACTAGGTTCCGAACCCTTCGGACTAGGTCTCGGCTGTCCCGAATCGCTGCTTCGGCGCTTATCGAAGCGGCTGAAAAATTGCCCGCGGGATCCGCGCTCGTCATGGTCGGGTGCAGATGCGGGAAGCTGAATCGCTGCGGCGCACGCTGGTGCGCGGAGAGTTGCCGCGGCTGCTTTACCGGCTCGGCCACGGTGAAGCCACCGGCATGCTGACGATCTGCGCACGCCTCGCGCGTGCCGAGGTGTTCGCACTGCGTCGCGGCCACGCGGTGATCGGCAACGACGAGCTGTCGAGGAAGACGCTGACGGCGCGGCTCGCGCGACTCGCGTCGCAGGATCTCTCGTTGGTGTTCGAAGGTGGCGTCGCGGGGGTGCTACCCGTCGGGCCCACCTCGGGCGTGCCGCTCGCAGCGTGGTCGCGGGCGCACCTCGAGGCGCAGCTCGATGGCGCACTCGCCGACACGATCGTGCGCGAGCTCGCCGGGATGCGGATGGTCGCGCGCGCGGAGCTCGCACCCGTCGCAGTCGATGAAGCGGACAGAAGGATGCTCGTCGCGATGGCGAGCCCACGCCGACTCGACCAGATCTGGCCGCTGGCAAGGACGCCGCGGTTCCGGCTGTTGTCGTTCGTGCACTTTCTGCGCTCCGTCGGTGCGCTCGACGTCGAGGGTATCGTCGCGGAGCAGTCGCGGCCGACGCGCTTCCCGCAGCAGCCGCCCGTCGATGCGCGCAGGCAAGCCGCGCTGCGGACGCTCGGCCTCGAACACGAGGGCGACTCCGACACCGTGAAGCGCGCGTATCGCAAGCTCGCACGTGCGCTGCACCCAGATCTCCAGCCCGAGGTCGATGTGGTGCGTCGCCGGGTGCTCGAGCGCCGGTTCGCCGAGCTCACCGCCGCGTACGAGTCGTTGACCTAACCCCCGCGCGACTGCGCGAGCTCGGGTGGCGGAACGACGATGTGGCCGTCCTCGTCGTCGGTAGGCGAGGGCCAGTGGTCGTGCGACCAGCGATACGCCGTATAGGCGCTGATCAGCGCGTCGAAGCAGTGATCGTTCTGCAGCACGTCCTCGCGCGCCATCCGCGACCGCGGCGCGAACGTCAGGTCGCCGAGCCGCTCCAGGATCAGTGCGCGCGTGCGCCACGGATCCGCATCGCGCTTGTAGCCGCGCGCGGCGCGCGTCCCGCACAGCGCAGCGATGGTCGCGGCGGGCGAGACCTCGATCAGGTTGCGATGAAGAATGAACCCGGCGCCGCGCAGCCGCCGGCGAACGTGGCCGGCGCGTGCGGCGATCGCGTGGTTGCTCGTACCCAGTGCCTGGATCGGCAGCAGGCCGCGGCGATACACGACGTCGACCTCGGTGGCGCGATGCGCGTACGGCGCGAGCTGGACCTGGGCGACCTGATGGACCGTTCGTAGCCGATCCCCGGCGACCGCTTCGGCGACCTTGCGGACCAGCGCGCGGCCCTCGGTCCGCAACCAGATCACCGCCGGCTCCTCGCAGGCCTCCATGCCAGGACACACCGGCCGTTCGCAGCGTCCGCAGGCGGGGCGGGTCAGCGGCGCGTCGATCGCGATCGCGGCATCGGTCGCCAAGGCCAGGCGCTGAATCAGCGTCTCGTCGGTCCACGGCTGCTTGTTCGCGCGGCTGGCGACCTCGAGGACCTCGACCCCATCAGGCGTCGCTCTGAGCTCCGCCACCGCGGTGGTCTTACCGCGGCCCCCGCCGAGGTCGACCCCGATAAACCTGATAGACGGTCGCTCCACCGTGGACTGTTGGCAACGGTAGCACGATCTGCCGAGCCGAAAATCGTCATAGCGGACTGGCCTTTAACCCGGGAGTTTGCTTAATGTGCGGCCCCTGTAAGTAGCCCCGGCCTGCCGCGTTACGTCGGCGGCTCTCTGCGCCTACCGCTACCCCTTTTCTTTCTTATGGACCGCATCGCCACCTTCCAAAGCTTCATCGCGAAGAGCCCGGGGGATCCGTTCCCTCGATATGGCCTGGCGATGGAGCACAAGACCCGGGGCGAGCTCGACCTCGCCTGGGTGGCGTTCCAGGAGTTGCTCGGGGGATTTCCCGACTACGTCCCGACCTACCTGATGGCCGGCGGCACGCTCGCGGGACTGGGCCGAGTCGGCGAGGCGGCGGATGTCTATCGGCGCGGCATCGCAGCCGCCATCCAGAAGCATGACTCGCACGCACGTGGCGAGCTCGAATCGGCGCTCGCCGAGCTGCCTGCGGAGACCTCGCCCACGGCGTGAAAAGTTTTCGGTCGCCGTTTCCGCGGTCGACCAGTTTTTGGGATTGCAGAAGCTTGTTGTTTCGACGGACCCAGAAAACAAAGACCAGAAAAGGACCTAGACCATGAAGAAGATGTTTTTTGCAGCAATCGTGATCGCCTCCCTCGCCGCCTGCGGTGGCAAGAAGACCAAGACCGAGACCACGATCAACAACAATGGTTCGGGCTCGGCCGCGCCGATGGACGGTTCGGGCTCGGGCGACATGGGTTCGGGTTCCGCCGCCCCCGAGGGTGGCGGCGGCGGCATGTAAGCCGTTCCGTTCCAAACCTACCAACCAAGACGCGCGCTGGTTCTCCAGCGCGCGTTCTTGTTTGTGCTAGAAACGACGACGCTTCCTTAGCCGGGATGGCGAAATGGTAGACGCGGTGGTCTCAAAAGCCGCTTCGGTAACACGAATGCCGGTTCGAGTCCGGCTCCCGGCACTACACAGAACGTCAGCTCACATCAGCCGGGATGGCGAAGATGGTAGGCGCGGGGCGTCTTAAAAAAGCCGCTTCGGTAACACGAATGCCGGTTCGAGTCCGGCTCCCGCTCACCTGACGACGCGCGCGTTCGGCAGCGCCGTGCGCGCCGGTCGTGCGAGTACAGCGATCGCACCTTCGACGCTGACGACGATCACGGCTCCGTAGAGCAGGAACATCCCGATCAACATCACGGTCGTATCGATCCTCGTGCAGTGGATCGGCGTGATGCCGTGATGCACGCCGACCGGGAGCGCGAGCACGGTGCTCACGGCGAGGCAGAGCGCGAGCACCAGGCCGGCGAGGCGCATGATCCGCATGATCCAAGTCATCGCGTCTCGAAGATACCAGTCGTCGCGGACCCGGTGTGTGCCAGACTGAAACCCACGTTGGAGTCGTCCACGACGTTCTGCTGCGTGCAATGTCGGCTGCTCCAGCCGCCGACCACGACGTGTGTCGAGTGCGGCGCGCCGATGACGGCACCCGTCGAGCTCGTTCGCGAGCTCCTCTACTACCGCGACATGCGGATGATCGATCGCCGCGACTGGGGCTTGATCACGGCGTTTCTCGCCGGCAGCTCGCTCGCGCTCCCGATCCTCGCGCCGTTCGCCGTCGGGAGCCTGGTCGCCCTCGGGATCGACAAGCTTCGCAAGCTGCGCCGGCAACGCGCGATCGCCGGCATCAAGCTCCCGGCACCGTTGCCCGCGCCCGGCGCGATCACGCTGTACGGCGTGGCTCGCAAGTTCCGCGGCACCGTGTCGTCGTTGATCGCCGGGGGGCCCGAGGTGCTGCTCGAGCACGCGATGATCAAGGATCGCCGCGGTGCGGTGCTGCTCCGCCGCAGCGAGACCACGCCGTTCCTCCTCGATGTCGAGGGGCGCGGCCCGGTGCTGGTCACCGGCATCACGCGCGTCAAACCCGCGAGCGTGCTGTCGCACCGGAGCGTGGTCGAGCGCGGGGATCCGCGGCTGTCGAGGATGGGGGTCCCGAGCGACCTCGCGGTGACCGGCGATCTCGAGATCTCGTCGATCGTCGCCGATGGGCCCGGGCTCGCGGTGACCGGCGTACTCGAGGAAGAGTCCGTCGCCGAGCTGGCGTTCCATCGCGACGGTGGGCGCATCCCGACGATGCGCGGCCAGATCGGCGCGCCGGTGATCGTCGAAGATCCGCGGTTGATCGCCGCGGCGCTGTGACTGTCGTAACCGCCGAGTAGAGTCAGGTGATGACGGCTCCGGTGCTGCGCCCGTATCAGCGCGAAGCGATCGAGGCCGTGGTCGCCGCACGGAAGAGCGGGGTCCGCCGGATGGTCGTGTGCCTGCCGACCGGCGCGGGCAAGACGGTGATCTTCTCGGAGCTCGCGCGGTTGGCCAACAAGCAGGTGCTGGTGCTCGCCCATCGCGAGGAGCTGCTCGCGCAAGCGGTCGACAAGCTCTCTCGCGCGCTCGCCGGTACCCGCGTGGTCGGGCTCGAACGAGGCGCTTCGCGGGCCCCCCTGGATGCCAAGGTGCTCGTGGCCTCGCTGCGCTCGCTGCACCCCGATCGGATCGGCAGCGTGCTCGCCGGCCGCGAGCTCGGGCTGGTGATCTACGACGAGTGCCACCACGCACCCGCCGATGACAACCAGCGCGTGCTGCGCGCGATCGGTGCGTTCGA
Organism: Deltaproteobacteria bacterium; assembly: GCA_031385555.1. GTDB lineage: Bacteria > Myxococcota_A > Polyangia > Haliangiales > Haliangiaceae > JABFXX01. The sequence continues at coordinate 12,385 of JANNBP010000421.1, forward strand.
GCCCGACTGGCCCGGCACGCTCGTCGGCTTCACCGCGACCACGATGCGCGGCGACGGCAAGGGTCTCGACACGGTGTTCGAGGAGCTCGTGTACTCGCAGTCGCTGCCGGACCTGATCGAGGCGGGCTACCTCGTGCGGCTCAAGGGCTTCCGCGTCGCGACCGCGGCGGATCTGACGCGCCTGTCGTCGGGTGGGAGTGACTTCGACGATGGCGAGCTCGCCGAAGCGGTCGACATCCAGGAGCGCAACGCGCTGGTGGCCCGCTCGATCCAGGAGCTCGCGCGCGATCGCCGAACGATCGCCTTTTGCGTGACCGTCAATCACGCGAGGAACCTCTCGAAGGCGCTCAACCATCTAGGCGTGCCGGCCGGCATCGTGCACGGCGAGATGGCGGCGCGCGATCGCGCACGCGCGCTGGCGGAGTTTCGCGACGGGACGACCCGCGTGCTCGCGAACGTCGCGGTGCTCACCGAGGGCTTCGATGATCCAGGCGTGGCGTGCATCGCGATGGCGCGGCCGACGCGATCGGAGGGCCTGTATGCACAATGCGTCGGGCGTGGGACACGGCTGTTCGAGGGCAAGCAGGACTGCTTGATCCTCGACTTCGTCGACGTCTCGGAGCTCTCGTTGTGCACGCTGCCGTCGTTGTTCGGCTGTCCGCGGGATCTCGATCTCCGCGGCGAGGATGCGAGCGACGCGGCCAAGGCCTGGCAGCAGATCCAGCTCGATTACCCGGAGCTGGAGCTCGAGGCCGGCGCGCTGACGCTGCGCGAGATCCAGGATCGCGCGGAGGCGTTCAACCCGCTGACGCTGCAGGTCCACGACGAGATCCGCGCGATCAGTCTCAACGCGTGGTTCTCGCTCGGACGGCACGGCGTCGGCCTGTTGTTCGCGCGTGCGCGCGACGTGATCAGCTCGGTCACGGTGCTCGCCCGAGGTGCGCGCGGGAAGCGGTGGCACGTCGCGATCGATCAGCAGGAGATCGAGCGGTTCTCGACGCTCGAGGAGGCCGTGGAGGCGGTCGACTACGAGATCGAGAGGCGCGGCCCGGCGGCGCAGTCCTCCGCGCTCGACGATGCCGCCTGGCGCTATACGCCGCCGTCACCGGAGACGGTTCGCCAGATCCGCCCGCACGATCAGCCGCACACGCAGGCGGAGGCACTGCAGCTCCTCGTCTGGTACGCGGTGACGCGCGCGCGTTAGGGGCTGTCCGGGCTGTCCCTCTTCGGTGATCGCGGCTTCGGCGCTTTCCCTAGCAGGTCAGGCGGTGGTGGACGCCGTCGCGAACAGCCTGCGCGACGGCCTTCGTACCCGCGGTGCCGCCGAGATCGCCGGTCAGCGGGTTGCCGCGCTCGACGATCGATGCGACCGCGGAGGTCACCGCCGCGGAGGCGCGGGTCAACCGATCGTCGCCGAACCGCGTACCGAGCCAGCTCATCATCTCGCCGGTCGCGAGCATCATCGCGAGCGGGTTCGCCTTGTCCTTGCCGGCAAGCGGCGGCGCCGAGCCGTGGATCGGCTCGAACATCGCGTGGTCGTCACCGACGTTGCAGCCGACGGCCATGCCCATGCCGCCCTGCAGCACCGACGCGAGATCGGTGAGGATGTCGCCGAACATGTTGGTGGTGACGCAGACGTCGTAGCGCTCCGGCTGCGTCAGCACGAACATCGCGAACGAATCGACGATCGCGACATCGGGTTCGATGCCGGGGAACTCCTTCGCGACCTCCCGGAACACGTCGAGGAAGAACCGGCAGCCGGTGAGTACGTTGTGCTTGACGATGCAGGTGACGCGCAGCTTGCCGTCGGCGGGCGCGCCCTTGTTGCGGAGCTTGCTGACCTCGAACGCCTTGCGGATGACGCGCTCGCTGGCCTTGCGGGTGATCACGCGGAGGTCCGTCGCGCGATCGTGATCTCGTTCGCCGATGCCCGAGTACAGCCCTTCGGTGTTCTCGCGGATGATCACCATGTCGACCTTCTCGGGCGACCACACCTCGCGGAACGTGCCAGACAGCCCGTGCTTGGTACCGGGCAAGCAGCGCACCGGCCGGATGTTCGCGTAGAGGTCGAGCCGGATCCGATTGCCGACGACGGCGTTCCAGCCCGCCATCTTGCCGTCGGGCAGATGCACGGGCTGCCCGTCGGACCCGCTCCAGCCGACGGCGCCGAGCAGGATCGCGTCTGCGCGGCGGCACGTGTCCTCGGCGTTGGCGGGCCAGTCGGAGTCACCGTGCTCGAGGAAGTACTTCCCACCGCACGGAATCTCGTCGAGCGCGAACGTCACCCCCGAAGCGACGGCGATCAGCTCGACCAGCGCCCGCGCCTCCGCCATCACCTCGAGTCCGATGCCGTCGCCGGGAAGGAGGACCACATCGTAGGTCGACTTCGGCGAACGCGTCATCGGCGTGAACCTAACACGCGCTACGGCGAGGGCGGGGCCGGTGGCATCGGCTCCGTCGCCTTCCGCGTCATCCGCTCGCGCAACGCCTCGAGCAGATCGTTGGTGCTCGCGCCGCCCTTCACCGTCACCTCCGCGCCCGTCGCGGTCACCGCGACCGCGTTGAGGAGCTTCTTGAGGGCCGCAGGCGTGCGATCGCGACCCGCGGTCCGCGTCATCTCGCGCTTCACGTCGGTGACAAACGCCGACGCGGCGTTGGCATCCGTCGCGGTGCCGACGAGGGTGGCGGAGAGCGCGCCGCCCGCGAGCGCGAGGTTGCCGTACGCGGCCGTGAACGGCAGCTCGCGGTCGAGCCGCTTCGCCAGCTTGATCGCGCCGAACGCGGCGGCCTTGGTGTCGAGCTTGCCGAACAGCGAACCGGCCGGCGACTTCGCGAGCCCCTTCTTGCCGAGGAAGCCTTCGAGCCGCGGCTTCCTCATCGGGTCGAGGTTGAACGCGATGACGTGCTTGTCGACCCACGCGAAGTACGCGGTGTCCGTACCGACGCTGACCTCGGTGAACATGCCGGTCTGCTGGAGGGTGACCTGCTTCCGTTTCTCGACGGCGCGCAGCATCGCTTCGAGGCACGTGCTCGCCTTCGGGCGATCGACCTTGAGCTGGAGGAACACCATGACGTCGTCGTCGCGGCCGTTGGGATCCCCGGCGATCACGAAGCCGTCGACGACCTGCGTGGGATCGAGGCTGCACGCGCTCTTGAACAGGTCGAGCCCTTCGCGGACGTCGCGCTCTTCCTTCTTGAAGAGGTCGAGCAGCTTGCCAAACGCCGGCGCCTGGACTACCGCGGCCACATCGACCGCTCCGATCGCGGGGATCGTGTCGGGCAGGTTATCCTTCGCCGCTTGCCACGCCTTGCTGACGTCTGCGCCGACCGACGGAGACGACGAGGACACGGCCGCTACCACCATCAAAGCGCAGATGCTTCGCATGCGCGCATCGTACGCCATCAGCCGGAGCTCGCGGGCCGCAGGGAGCGTCCGGCCGAACGGTACGGCAGGCGAACCGTGAAGGTCGTACCGATCTCGGGACCCGACGCGACTTCGATATCGCCGCCGTGACCGCGCGCGACTTCCCGCGCGATGTACGTGCCGAGGCCGAGGCCTCGAACGCCTTCGCTACGGCGGCGGAACGGATCGAAGATGCCAGGCAGGAGCTCCGGATCGATCGAACCGAGGTTGTGGATGCGCACGCTGACATCCGTCTCTCCACGATCGGCTTCGATGCGGATCGGCGCACCCGACGCGCCGTGCTGCACCGCGTTCGCGATCAGGTTCGAGAACAGCTGCAACAGCCGCGCGGAATCACCGATCGCGGTGCACGATGTTCGCGACGACACCTCGAACTGGCACGCCGGGTGAGCGACGTGTAGCTCCTCGACGACGCGAGCGACCAGGTTTGCGATGTCGACTTCCTCGCGCGCGTTGACGAGCCCGATGCCGTCGCCGAGCCGGGCGCGCGTCAGATCGAGCAGCTGCTCGATCATTTCGGTCATCCGACTGCCGGCCGCCAGCATCTTCCCGGTGACCCGCCGCGTCGCCTCGTCGGCATGCTGCATCTCGAGCAGCTGCGCCCCGGCGGTCAGGGTCGCGAGCGGATTGCGGAGATCGTGGCCGAGGATGCCGATGAACATCTCGTTGAGGCGCAGCACGTTCGCGAGCTCGGTGCGCTGGCGAGCGAGGTCGAAGAACACGCCGGCCTTGCTGACGAGGATGTGTGGATCGAGCGGCTTGTAGAGGAAATCGACGGCGCCGGCCTCGTACCCCTTGAACGTACGCAGCGGATCGCGCACACCTGCCGTGACGAAGATGATGGGCACGTGGCGCGTGCGTTCGGTGCCGCGCATCAGCTCGGCGAGCTCGAAGCCGTCCATGTCGGGCATCTGGACGTCGAGCAACGCGAGCGCGAAGTCGTGTTGCAACAGCAGCTCGAGTGCCTCGGGACCCGACGATGCGAGGAGGAGTTCGAGACCCTCGCGACGCAGCAGCGCTTCCATCGCGACGAGGTTCTGCGGCGTGTCGTCGACCACGAGGAACTTCACGGCGTCCTTCATGCGGATCCTCCGAGCTCGACGATGAACGTCCCGACCGCCGCGGGCGCGAGCACGAGCTCGGTCAAGCCGAGCCGCAGCGCAGCCTCGGGCATCTCGGGGGACGAGGCGGTGCGCGGATCCTGCACCGCGATGATCCCGCCGGCCTCGCGGATCCGGACCAGGCCCGCGACTCCGTCGTCATTCGCACCCGACAGCAGCACGGCTGCCAGTCGATCACCGTACGCGTCGGCAGCGGACTCGAATAACACGTCGATCGACGGCCGCGAGAAGCGCACGGGCGGATCGACCGACAGCGCGAAGGTGCGGGTGCGCTCGACGAGCAGGTGATAGTTCGCCGGCGCGATGTAGAGACCTCGCTCGAACGGCTGCTTGTCGTCGACTTCGGAGACCGGGATGGCGCAGCGCGCCCCGAGCACCTCGACCAGCAGGCTCCGCCGCATCGGAGGAACGTGCAGGACGAGTGCGATCGGCACGCGCAGCTCTGCCGGCAGCACGGGCAGGGCCAGCATCAGCGCCTCGAGCGCACCGGCGGAGCCACCGACCACGATCGCATCCACGCGCGGGCTCATAGGCGCTGGTAGATCCGATCTTGCGGAACGAGCTCGCTGAAGGCCAGCGCATGGGAGCAGAACCGCAAGCTCTCCTTGATGCCGAGCCCGAGGAAGCCCTTGCGACACAGCGAGTCGCGCAGCACGCCGATCGCGCGATCTTGGAGTGCCTTCTCGAAGTAGATCAGGACGTTTCGGCACGACACCAGCTCGACCTCGGCGAACGCGTGGTCGGTCGCGAGGCTGTGGTCGGAGAACAGGATCGCGGCCTTGAGCTTGCGATCGAACACCGCCGAGCCGTATTGCGCGGTGTAGTAGTTCGACAGTGATGCGCGACCGCCGGCGTCGAGATAGTTCTGCGAGAACCGCGCGAATCGCTCGATCTCGTACACGCCTTCCTCGGCGGCGCGCAGACTGCGTGGGTTGATGTCGGTCGCGTAGATCAGCGTGCGATCGAGCAGGCCCTCCTCCAGCAGCAGGATCGCCAGCGAGTACGCCTCCTCGCCGGTCGAGCACCCGGCCACCCAGACCTTGAGCGACGGATAGGTCGCGAGGTACGGGACGACCACCTCGCGCAGCGATCGGAAGTACGACGGGTCGCGAAACAGATCGCTGACCTGGACGGTCAGGAACCGCAGCAGCTCGTTGAACTGCTCGGGCTCGTGCAACACGATCGCCTGCAACCCCGACAACGAGCCGCAGCGGAAATGGCCGACGGCCGACGCGAGACGACGCCGCAGCGACGCCTCGGAGTACGCGCGGAAGTCGTACTGGTAGCGGTGATAGATCGCGTCCAGCAACAGGCGTAGCTCGATGTCGTCCTCGCGTATGATCATTTCGGCATCCAGACGCGCGCGAGGGAGAGCAGCTTGTCGACGTCGAGCGGCTTCGCGATGTAGTCGTTCGCGCCGGCTTGCAGGCAGTTCTCGCGATCGTCTGACATCGCCTTCGCGGTCAGCGCGATGATCGGCAGCCTCGCGAGGGCGGGCTGCTTGCGGATCGCGCGCATCGCCTGGAGACCATCCATCTCCGGCATCATGATGTCCATCAGGACCAGATCGACACCGGGCTTGTCGCGCAGGTGGTCGAGGGCTTCGCGACCGTTGCGAGCGATCTCGATCTTGGCACCACGCGGCTCGAGCACGCTCGACAACGCGAAGATGTTGCGGACGTCGTCCTCGACGATCAGGATGCGTCGGCCCTCGAACACGGCCTCGCGGTGGCGCGCCGTCTTCAGCATGCGCTGGTGATCGGCAGGCAGATCCGCTTCGACCTGGTGGAGGAACAGCGTGATCTCGTCGAGCAGACGCTCCGGTGATCGCGCGCCCTTGATGATGATCGATTGCGAGAACTGGCGGAGCCGCTGCTCCTCCTCGCGCGACAGCGAGCGCCCGGTGTAGACGATCACCGGCGGGAACGCGCGGTCCTGGCCGGCCATCTCCTCGAGCAGCTCGAAGCCCGTCTTGTCGGGCAACGACAGGTCGAGCACCATGCTGTCGAACGTCGTCGAGGCCAGCTGCTCGAGCGCGCCTGCCGCGGTGCCGACCCCGATGACCTCGACGCCGTCGCTCGACAGCAGCTTGCACGTGCTGTCGCGATGAACCTCGTCATCCTCGACGACGAGGACGCGCCGGAGCTGTTGCGTCAGCTTGGTCTCGAGGCGCTGCAGCGCGGTCTCGAGCTCTTCGCGCTTGACCGGCTTGATCGCATAACCGATCGCGCCCATCTCGAGCGCGGTGTGCGCGTAGTCGGTGCCCGAGATCATGTGGACCGGGATGTGGCGGGTCTTCGGATCGTGCTTGAGCACGTCGAGCACCGACAGCCCGGAGCGATCGGGCAGCCCGACATCGAGGACGATCGCGGAGGGATTCGCGGAGCGCGCGAGCGCGAGGCCTTCCTCGGCGGTCTGGGCGAGCAGCGCCTGGAACTCGTGTTGCCGCGCGAGATCGGCGACCACCGTCGAGAACGCCAGGTCGTCATCGATCACCAGGATCGTGCGGCCCTTCGGGGTCAGCCGATCGCGATCGTCGATCGCCGGTCCGCGCGGGCGCGCCGGTTCGGGCTTGCCGTTGGTCGGGGCAGGGCGTGCGGGCAACGGTGTCCGCTGCTGCGGCACGGGGATCGCTTCCGCGACGGGCCCCGTGAAGTTCTCGGGGATGACGAGCGTGAACGTGCTGCCGCGACCGAGCGCGCTGTCGAGGATCAGCTCGCCGCCGAGGAGGCGAGCCAGGTCGCGCGAGATCGAGAGGCCGAGCCCGGTGCCGCCGTACTTGCGGTTGGTGGTGCCGTCAGCCTGCCGGAAGGCGTCGAAGATCACGCCGTGCTGTTCCGGCGCGATGCCGATGCCGGTGTCGTGAATGTCGAACGCGATCTTGTCTCCCAGGCCACGAACCGTCAGCGTGACGCCGCCGCGCTCGGTGAACTTGAACGCATTCGACATCAGATTCTTCAAGATCTGCGCGAGCCGCACGGTATCGCTGAACAACGTCTTGGGGACGTTCGCCTCGAGGTCGATCGCGAGCTCGAGCCCCTTGTCCTTCGCGATCGGCGAGAACGTGTTCCTCAGGTCGTCGATCATGCGCGCCGTCGTGATCGTCTCGGGGCGCATGTCGAGCTTGCCGGCCTCGATCTTCGAGAGATCGAGGATGTCGTTGATCAGCGTCAGCAGATCGTTGCCCGCCGAGTAGATCGTCTGCGCGAACTTGATCTGCTCGTCGTTGAGGTTGCCGTCGCGGTTCTCCATCAGGAGCTTCGCGAGGATCAGCGAGCTGTTGAGCGGCGTCCGCAGCTCGTGCGACATGTTCGCGAGGAACTCGGACTTGTACGTGCTCGCGCGCTGCGCCTCGCGCTGCGCTACCTGCAGATCGTCGCGCTGGACCTCGAGCGACTGCTGCTGCTCTTCGAGCTGCGCGTTGATCTGCTCGAGCTCGGTCTGCTGGTTCTCGAGGCGGGCCTGAGAAACCTGGAGCGCCTTGGTCTGCTGCTCGAGCTCCTCGTTCTGCACCCGTAGCTCTTCCTGCTGGGTCTGGAGCTCCTCGCCCTGGCGCTGGGTCTCCTCGAGAAGCGCCTTCAGCTCGTCGCGATACTTCGCGGTTCGCAGCGCGATCGCGATCGGCTCCGAGACCCGGCGCAGCAGCTCGAGATCGTGCGGCGCGGCGAGGCGCAGCATCCCGACCTCGACCACCGCGTGAGCAGACTTGTCGACCACTGCAGGAGCGAGCAGGAGCTGGCGCGGGCGCGTGCTGCCGAGGCCCGACTTGATCGTCACGTAGTCTGCCGGCACGTCATCCATGCGGACCAGCGCGCGATCCTCCGCTGCCTGCCGAACCAAGCCCGTGACCTCGCCGTCCGGCGCCGCCTCCGGCATGCCGTAGCTCCCGATCCGCGCGAGCTGCGTGCCTTCCAACGCGTAGACGGCCGCGACGGGTGCATCGAGGTAGCGAGCGACGTGCCGCGCGATGCTCTCGCCGAGCTGCAGGCGCGACTGTTCACCGGCCATCGCGAGCCCGATCGCTGCCTCGGCCTGACGCAGCCACGACTGGCGCTGCTGATCCCGAAAATCGCGAGACGTCACTGCGGCTGCGAGGAGGACGAGGAACAGCAGGATCGCAGAGCCGATCCACGTGACGTAGGTCGACGTCGCGACCACCGCATCCCACTCGGCCGTGCGCTCGGCCAGCCGCTCCTCGAGGAGCTGCCGCATGTCGATGATCGTGGCGCGGATGCGGTCCATCACGGTCTTGCCGCGATCGGTCTTCACCAGGGCCAGAGCCTGGTCCGCCTTCCCTGCCTTGCGGAGCGCGATGGTCTCGGCGAGCTCCTCGAGCTTGATCTGAAGTAACCGCTCGAGCTCGCCGTGGAGCGACTGGAGCTCGGGCGACATTCCGGCCGCATCCTCGAGTCGCTGGAGCTGACCCTTCAGATCGTTCGTGCCGATCGCATACGGCTCGAGGTACTGGAGCTCGCCGGTCAGCAAATAGCCGCGCTGACCCGTTTCGATATCCTTCATGGTCGACGCGACAGTATTGAGATCGCGCATCGTTTCGGAGGTGCGGATGACTAGCAGCGCGGCCGCGCGTCGACCGGTGAGGCCGCGGTACGACACGATCGAGACCACGACGATCGCCGCCAGCGCGACGGCGAACCCGATCAAGCTCCGGCCGGGAATCGTGGCACGCAGCAGCTTCCGTGGGTCGAGATCGATCAACGTGTCGGCCATGCGTGCGCGCGCGAGCGACTGCAGGTCATGTGCCGCGAGCGCACAACCCAACCCGGCTGGATTCCGCGGTAAATCAGACGCGACCTACGCACCCTCCGCGCGTGTGCGTCACGTGTGACAAACGCGCCCAGCCGATCGAGGCGCAGCGATCGATCAATGATGCGGCTTGCGCTCGGGGATCGGGCGGCGCGGCAAGCGGCGCAGCTGCTGACCCACGGGCACGAGGCCTTCGGAGGTCTTCTGCGCCAACAGATCCGTTCGTGGCGGCGACCAGCTGTGCGGCTTCTCCACGTACGGGACGCCGATCTGCTGCAGCCACTTCTGCGGCGAGTTGCCACCGATCATCGCGAAGATGACGTCGTTCGGCAGATCCTCGCGGCGGCCGTCGTCCTTGTGGACGAGGGCGACGTGGGTCTCGGTGACCTCGGCGACCGTGGTCGCGTAGCGCTGCTCGTACTTGCCGGCGGCGAGCGCCTCCTGCATGAGCTTCAAGTTCTTCGGCTTGACGCCCTCGAGCTTCGCACCGCGCTGCGAGTGATAGACCTTGTTGCGCAGCTCGGGACGGCCGAGCGCCATCACGACCTCGACGCCGGAGTCCGAGCCACCCATCACGAGGATGTTCTTGCCCTGCCACTCCTCGGGATCGACGAGCGAGTTCTTCACCTTCGCGAGATCCTCGCCGGGCGCACCGACCTTGCGCGGGTTGCCGAGCGTCCCGATCGCGATGATCACGCGCACCGCGGTGAGCGTGGCCGTCGCCGGGGTCTTGCTGTCGGCGCCACACGTCACGGTGAACACCTCACCGTTCTTCTTCACGTCGATGCAGTTGTGCTGATAGCGGATCGGCACGTTGTTCTGCGTGCACAGCTCTTCCCATGCGCCGAGCAGCTCTTCGCGCGAGCTATCCCAGTGGGGCAGGGTGGCCTCGAGCCCGACGTCGTTGGGCTCCGCCATCACTTCTTTGCCCTTGTGATAGTAGTTGCGGATCGTCCACGACAGCTGGCGCTCCTTCTCGAGCACCACGAAGGACAGGCCCATCTCGATGCAGGTCAGCGCGGCCGACAGGCCCGCGGGACCGGAGCCGACGATGATCGCGTCGAACTCGGCGCCGAGCGCACGACCGCCACCCGGCTTGAAGCCGGCCTGGACGATGCGCTGCACGCACGCGCGGCCGAGGTTGGTCGCGTTCTTGACCTGCGGCACGCCCGAGGCTTGCCCGATCAGGTACATGCCTGCGACCGGGGTCTCGTGATACGCGTCGACCGACGGCATCGGGATCATCGGCGGTGGCTTGTCCGCGTCGTGCATCCGTAGCGCGTCGAAGGCACACGCCTTCTCGCAGCGCTTGCACTGGATGCAGGCGTCGAAGTTGACCACGCGCGACTTGTGATCGACGAGCTCGAGCACGCTGGCGGGACACGCCTGCACGCACATCGAGCACCCGACGCACTTGCTGTCGTTGATCGAGTGGACGAGGCGCTTCACGACCTCGGCCGGGGCACCGAGCATCTTCTCGACCATCTTCGCCTGCGAGCGGCGACGGCGCGTGCGAACGATCAGGCCGAACAGCACGCCCGGGAACACACCGACAAACGCGATGCCCGCAGCCCAGCCGACCGAGGCGATCGGGCTCGGCGTACCGAGCTGATCCTCGCGCTCGGTACCCGCGCGCACGAGCGTCTGGCGGTGCTCGTCGCCGTGGCAGCTGGCGCAGTTGACGGGCGCGCCTTCTTTGGGCTTGTCGTGGCAGCGAAAGCAGACGAGCCCGAGTTGCTTGTTCTCCTCCAGCTTCGTGGGGTCCTTCCCATCGCCGTTCGAGTGACACGAGTTACAGCCGATGCCGATCGTCGGACCCTTCCCACCGTGCTGGACACGCGCGTGCGCGACGTGGAACGCCTGGATCCGGCAACTGCGGAGTCCGGGCGTCGCGACATCCTTGCGGCCCTTGGTGAGTACGACCTCGCACTCGAGGGTGTTCGGATCGATCGCCTTGGCCGGCTCGGGTGCGTCGGCGAACTCGAGATCGGGCTTCTTGCCCTGCGCGGGGATCGAGCCGGCTTCGATCGGCGCCGGGCCCATCGACCTGAACGCATCACCGTGTTGCGTGGTGATGCCCTTGTTCCGGTCCTCGACGCTCGGATGGCAGCCGTCGCAGGTCGCGCGCGCTCCGAGCGTACGGTCCGACGAGCCTTCGTGCTCGCGATGGCAGTCGCCGCACTGCTTGTCGTCGTGCGCTGCCTTCGAGTAGCGATGCGTACGAGTCGCGAACCCCTCGTGACAGCCCGTGCACGCATCGTCCCTCAGCGCTGCACCGGCGCCGTGGCAGGCGCCGCACACGGTGACGCCGCCCCCCTTGCTGGAGACTTGATCGACGAACTGGGCGCTCGAGTGCCCGGCTGACAAGGGGTGGTTGACGAGCGCCTTACCGCCGCTGAAGAACAGCGCGACACCGCACAGCGCGAGCGCCGAGATCATCGACAGCACGATCACCCCGCGCATCCCAGGGTTGCGCTCGAGATCCGACGAGCCACGCCAGGCCGGTGCACCGCGGCGCAACTCCTTCGCCTTGATCTTCGCGGCGATCTGCTGGTTGAGCTGATTCGCGTCGATCGAGAAGATCGTCCTCATGCCCTCGCGGGTCATGAACTGGCTCGCGCCCGACGGCATCCCCATACCCTCCAACGGCGAGACCTGGATGCCGCGGGTCAGCATCGACGCGTTGTCGCGCATGACCTCGACGGCCGCCTGAGCGAGCACGGCGTCGGTGCGCTCGAGCGTGCAGACCTCGCCGCGGACCGCGACGCGGAACAGCGTGTCGACGATGCGGATCACGCAGCTCGGCTGCAGCGTCTGCTGGACGATGCGCTTGTCGTCGATGTACGTGCCGGCACTCGAGGTGTCGCGGCAGATGAAGCCGTTCTCCCACTCGATCACGCAGTGCTCGCGCGACACCGCGGGACCGTCGATGATCAGATCGCAGCTCGGCGCGCGCCCGATCACGATCTTCTTCGCCTTCATCACGCGGCCATCGACCACGAACTTGCTCTGCGGGCCGAGATCCAGGCCGCCGGGTGCGAGCGTCGTGAAGATCGTGTTGCCCTTGTTCGCGATCGTCACACCACCGATCAGGCGGCACTCGACGACGTGGCTCCCGATCGCCACGAGATCGCCGGGCTTGAGCGCGGTGCCCTGGAAGATCCGCTCGCCGTTGATGTACGTGCCGGCCTCGGAGCCGAGGTCGGTGGCGACGAACTGATCGCCCGACTTCGAGATCGCGCAGTGGATCGGCGACGCGAGCAGATCGTTGAGCACCAGCGTGCAGTCCGCGCGCGTGCCGAGGATGATCTGATCGTTGCCGAGCGGGATCTTCTCGCCCTTGGCAGAGCCGGAGATGAACACCAGCTCGCCGACGGCGTTGTTGGTGCTGGCGGCGGTGGCCGAGCGACCGACCACGGCCATGTTGGTGAGCGAGCCCTCGACGGTATCCGCCTCGTCGGGCGCGGCCACCGTGAAGCGGACGACGCTCGTGCCGATGATCAGCTCGTCGCCGTGGGCGAGCACGCGGCTCTCGGCCTGCGCGCCGTTGAACTGCGCCAGGGCCTGCGCGTCCGCGCGAAAGCCGAGTGGCGTGGACGTCACGACCACGTGCTCGTTGGCGACGTTCGGATCGTTGAGCACCAGATCGCAGTGCGCGCCGGAGCCGATCCGTGCCGGACCGTCGATGTTCACCGACGTCCCGGTCGAGGGACCGGAGACGACGATGAACTTGACCTCGGCCTCGGCGACGCCGAGCTCGATGCCGCCGAAGTTGAGGCGGTCACCGTTCGCGAGCTGCTGGATCACCGGGCGACCCTGCACCGCGGAGATCGGATCGCCGTTGAGCGTGGACGGGCCGGTGCCCATCACCTCGAGGGAGTACCCGCCGCGCACCGAGCGCTCGATCACCGCGTGCTTGCGCGAGACCTTCGGGTTGGTGAGGAGGATGTCGTTCTGGCCGGGATCGCGGCCGAGCCGGATCTGCTGGGCGCTGGTAACGATGTGGATACCTGCGAGCGGACCGGAGTCGAAGGATAGGCGGAGCGGCATTAGAAGATCGTGAGTGCGGTGAGGATGTGGAACACCACGAGGATGACAAGCGCGGTCGCGGTGGCGACGTGCGCGATCAACCAGCGCTTCAAGCGGCGATGCAGCAGCAGCTGCGCCTTGATGTCGACCAGGCGGTAGCGGCTCTCGAGGACGCGATCGAGCGTCAGGCGATCGGCCTCGGACATCGGGATGTTCTGCAGCGAGTCGGCGAGGTGCTTCTTGCCGGCGGCGAGCGCGGTGGGCGGATCGTACGTGCCGTTCATCCGGTCGTTGATCCCGCCGGTCGATGCATCGACGCGGCGCTTGATGTCGTTCCAGGTCTTCGCGTTGATCGTGCCGATCAGCTCGGTGACGCCCTGCTCGGTGGTGGTCTCTTCACCATAGAGATCCTCGACCAGCCGCGATAATCCGTGGCGCTCGAGCCGCGTCAGCGCACTCGGTACGGTCGCGTAGATCACCTGTCCCGTCACCCCGGTGACGACCTCGATCGCGAACACGACGAGCAACAAGGTCGTGAACACGCCGGTGACGGCGAAGCCCGCGTGGGCGACGGCGGCGAAGAAGCCCACGGCTCCGATCACCATGTGGAACTGCGTCCACGCCTCCATCGACCCGAGCTCGAGGCCACCGCCCTTCTTCTTCACCTTGATGGAGCCGTCGGGCTGGCGCTCCTGGATGTCCGGCTTCTTGGTGTTGCGCATCCGCTTGCGGATGCCGAGCGTGGCGGCGAAGAACAGACATGCCGCGGCGCCGATGCCGAGCGGAAGCCCGACCGCACTCCCACCCCGCAGCGGTGCACCGCCGAGGAATGCAAAGGCGACGATGCCGCCGATCGCGAGCAGTCCGAGGATGAAGCTCGTCGGGATGAACCATGTCGAGCGGCCGCGGACGCGCTGCTTGTTGAGGAGATTGTTGAACTTCGCCTGACCGCGCGCCCACTCGATCGCGTCGCGCTGCTCGGCTTCCATGACGAGCGCGAGCTCCTCGAAGAACTTCAACGGATCGACGCGGAGGATCGCACCGCGCGGACACTCGTGGACGCAGTTCGAGTACTCGTAGCCGCGACACAAGTTGCACTTGATCGCGCGCATCACGACTTCCGGGTTGTCCTTGGGCCGATCCTTCTCGGCCAGCGGCATCATCGTGATGTTGCCGTAGGGACACTTGCGGGCGCAGTTCTGGCAGCCGATGCAGTTGTCGTTGATGTCGACGTCGCCGTCCTGGAACCGCTGGATCGCGCCCGTCGGGCAACCGATCATGCACTCCGGGTCGCGGCAGTGGCGGCAGCTGGCGGGGAGCATGATGTGCTCGTGGGCCGTCTTGTCCATCTTCGCTCTGCGGCGGAAGATCGGACCGCGCCGATCGAGGCGGGTGTACTTGTGGCGCGCGTGGCAGGCGCGGACGCAGTTACCGCAGCGGACGCAGCGATCGAGGTTGATGACGAGCAGAGACTCGACCTCGACACCGGCGCCGATCAGCTGGTTGGCCGCCATGATCATGGTGCCGCCGATCTGCGCCATCGCGCCGCGGCGACTCATGTCGTCCTTCTTGAAGCGCTCCGCGATCTGCGGGTACTTCATCATCATCGTCAGGAACGCGTTGCGCGGGATGAAGATGATCTCGCACTGACCGACGGCCTCGAGGCCGTAGTCGCGGGTGGTGCCGTCGGACATGCCGACGATGTCGTGCGTGTTGAAGTACGCGAGGATCGAGACCGAGCCGCCCTTCGCGCGCGCTGCCTTGACGACGCCGTCCTTGATCAACACGACGGTGTCGGCGGGATCGCCGAGCTTCGTCATCTGATCGGTCTTCTGGAACAGCTTGAGCTTTGCGCCGCGAGCGAGATCTCCGCGCGTCTGGTCGTCGAGCTGCGAGAGGTAGCGGTGGGTGCGCAGGTACGTCGAGATCGCGCGTTGATGGTGCGTGGCCTCGAGGTGCTCGCGGACGCTCTTGTAGCGACGCGTCAACAGATCGAAGCGGTGCTTCTCGATCTCGAGGATCACGCAGTCGGTCTCGGTGGTCACCGTCGCGGTGCGCTCGCCGCGGCCGAGCAGGGCAGCCTCGCCGAAGAAATCGCCGCTGTTGCTGAGCCGGCCGAGCGTGACCGGGTTGTCATCCGGGCCGATCGCGTGGACCACGACCGATCCCGACATCAGTACGAACAGCGCATGGCCGTACTGCCGTTGCACCACCACATCCGTGCTCGCCTTGAGTTGCCGTACGAGGATGAAGCCGGCGAAGGCGTGCAAATCCTCTGGGGAAACTCCGACGAAGAACGGAAGCTGAGCCAGGAACGACGTATACGCCGCTCCAGTCACCGGCGCCTCAGCCGCGCCCGAAGCCGTAGACATTGGTAGGACACTAACAGAAACCGATCGAGAAGGATCCAAAGCGATGGGTGTTCGTGTAGTGTCCGCGCATGATCCGGGTGGCGGTCATTTGTGTGTTCCTGTTGGCTTGTGGTTCACCACGAAGCACGACGCCAGGAGCCGGTCAGAGTGGAACGGGAGCGACCCGCAAGGGCTCGATCGCGGTAGACACGGATCGGTTCCCTCACGGTGTGCACACCGGAGACAAACCGGACATCAAGAACTGGCAAGGCCGCGGCCTCCAGTGCTTCGACTGTCACAGCGCCGAGGCGGTGGTTGCGGGCAAGGTCGCGAGGCCAGGTGCGAACCAGCACGCGCCCTGCGACGACTGCCACAAAGCGGAGTTCTTCAAGCCGCCGGGCGCCCTCTGTCGCGTCTGCCACAAAACGGTCGATCCGTTCAAGCCGCACCAGACCGCGGGCTGGGAAAAGAACCCGGACCTGCAGCCGTATCCGGAGCGCGGCACGTCGCAGACGCTCGCGTCGACCTTCTCGCACGAGCTCCACTTGTCCGACGGCAAGATGGAGTCCGCGACCGGCGCTCACGTCGCGTGCGGCGATTGCCACGAGCGCAACGAGCAGACGCGCGACCCGCAGGTGCCGGGTCACAAGAACTGCATCCGCTGCCACGAACAAGCGCCCAAGGTGAAGGCCGTCCTCGGCATGGGCAAGTGCGATGGCTGCCACCCCAAACAGATCGAGCTGGTTCGCGGTCGCCGCTTCATCACGGGTGACCTCCGGTTCGCGCACTCGACGCACGAGAAGAACAAGGACGGCGGCGGCATCGCCTGCGAGACCTGCCACGATAACGTCCGCGACTCGGCGACCCGCCAGGACATGGCGATCCCGAAGATGGAGGTCTGTGCGCAGTGCCACGAGGACTCGGGCAAGACGCCGGACAAGGTCCGCATGGATCAATGTGGGGTCTGCCACGCCGGCGGCACGGACCTCGGCTCGGCGCCGCCGAACCACGGCACCGGCGGTGGATCGAAGGGTGGCAACCGGCCGCCCGATCACACGCTCGCGTTCCGCAAGCACCACGGCGAGCAAGCCGCGGCCAAGGACGCACCCTGCCGTCGCTGTCATACCGAGCTCCAGGGGACGAAGGAAGACTCGTGCTTCCAGTGTCACCAGATCATGCGGCCGCACGATCACAATCTGATCTGGCGCAACGATCACGGCCGCGATGCGCAGACCGACGCCACGCGGTGCGCGAACTGCCACGCACCGGAGAGCTGCTCGGGATGCCATGCGATCCCGCCGCGCTCGCACACGCCGATCGGTGACTTCCGCAACGGCGGCCACGCCGAGCAGGCGAAGTTCAACCTGAGCTCGTGCATGACCTGCCACACGTACGAATCGACGTGCATCAAGTGTCACCGGGGGACGCGATGAAGGGGGAAGCCATGAAGAGGATCGGTCGAACCCTGTCCTTGCTGGTCTTCGCACCGGCGATCGCCCGTGCCGATGCGCCGCCGCACCCCAAGGGTGTTGGCTCGCTGGCACGCGGATCCTCGTACGCCGAGCCGATCGTCACGGACGACGCTCCCACGCCGGTCCACACGATCGTCAGCGAGGACACCAGCCACGCGGATCTCACGGTCAAGCGGATGCCTGTCAATGTGAAGAAGCTGCGCATGCGTAGCGCGAAGGACGGCAAGCAGGTCGCGGCGGCGGGCAAGGGCGCTGCCGACGGTGCCGCCACGTCGACCGGCGATGGCTCCGCGAGCGTCGGCTACAAGATGTTCCCCACCACCGCACGCGATCTGCGCGAGCGCGTCGCGTTCCGCATCCGCGCGGGCGTCGAGCTCGACAACGCGCCGGCCTCGGGCGACACGCTGCGCGGCGGCTTCCCGCTGCCGGATGGCTTCTCCGACAACCGCACGTGGATCGCGGGCGACGCGGTGATCGGTGCACGCGGCATCGTCACGCCCACCCTCAACGGTTACTTCATGTCGAGCTTCGCGTTCGACGCGAGCGATGCTCTCGAGACCCGCGCCGCCTCGATCCGGCCCTACGACAACGAAGCGATCGCGATCAAGGCCGGCTACGCGGAGTACGGTCGCGACGATCGCAAGCCCGATGGTCAGCAGCCGGCGTTCTGGTTGCGCGCGGGCCGGCAGTTCCGCCTCGACGGCGGCGGCTTGTTCGCGTACTTCGACGGCGCCACCGTCGGCCTCCGGCAGAAGGAGTGGAACGCCACGGCCTTCGCCGGTCAACGCGTCGCGCTCTACGTCGATACCCAGCCGGGCATCCTGTTCGGTGCCACCGCCGGGTACGACCAGAAGAAGCTCAAGATCAACCTCGACTACATGGGGCTGGCGATCAGCACCACGGACTTCGACAACGATGCCGCCACCGGCGACGACAACGGTCGCGACGGTGAGGTTCGCCACCTGATCGCGCTGCGCGGTTCCTACAAGGTGAACAACAAGGCGAAGGTCGAGGTTCGCGCCCGTGCGACCGGCCTCCCCGATACGCTCGGCACCGCCGAGGGCGAGGTCCCGGCCACCAAGTTCGGCCTCGGTCGCGTCGGAGCTCGCCTGCGCTACGACGCCGGCAAGCTGATGGTGATCGCGGATGTCGATCAGCGCTTCAAGGACGACATCGCGTACGACCTCGCGGCCTCGTCGGCGGCGGACGTCGTCGACATCGCGAACAAGATCGGCATCATGAGCACGCCGACGGACGCCACGATCGTCGGCCTTCAGGTCGACTGGCAGACCCCGAACCGCAAGACCGAGGTTTTCGGGGTCGCGCGCGCCGAGCTGTCGACCGATCCCACGAACGTCGAGAACAGGAGCTACGTCGAGGTCGGCGCCGGTGTGGCCGGCACGCCGATCGGTGTGCGCGGCGCGGGCGTCTACATGACCGCGCAGTACACGCTGCGGCAGTTCACCAACGAGGGCAAAGACGGCGACATGCGGATCGATGGGGTCTGCAACGACCTCACCGACCTCGATCTCGACGGGCTGCCCGACAACTGCCAGGGCTTCGACAACTCGGCGTCGTCGGGTATCGATCGCATGCATCAGCTCGCGGGCGAAGCCACGCTGTCGACGCGCCCGAACAAGGGCAAGTACTGGCGGTTCTCCGCCGGGGCGTTCTTCCGCGTGTTCGACTTCGGCACGCCGTATCGCGTCGTCACGAACGATGCCCGCGGTGGCGGGCGTCTCGATGTGCAGTGGTGGTTCAGCAGAGACTTGCACCTCAACGTCGCAGGCGAGCTCGCGCAAGCCTCGCCGACGTTGTCGCGTGATCTCAGCACCCTGACGTCGCTCCGCGCGGCGCTGGAGGCCCGATGGTGACTCGCAGCAACGCATTCTGGATCCTGGTCACGCTCGTCACCCTTGGCTTGGGTGCTGGTGCCGTGGTCGCGAAGCCGATCGTGATCAAGTTCGAGGATCGCGCAGCGCAAGGCTGGCACTTCGATCACAAGGGTCACGAGTCCGCCGCCGCCAAGGCGGGTGGTGCGCGTGGCAAAGCTGCCTGCGCCGACTGCCATCAGTGGAAGGCCGACGGCAAGATGAACCTCAAGGGTGGCCAGGAGCACGGCACCCGCTGCACCAAGTGTCACTCCGATACCGTCACGAAGTGCCGACCCGACGCGAAGAACACGCAGATGCAGTGCCAGAGCTGTCACCGGTTCCCCGCCGGCGATCCTTGCTACGAAGCCACGCCGAAGGCGCTGACCCGGCCGGCGAACTTTCCGTCGACGTTCAACCACGGCCAGCACGTCGGCTTCAAGGTCGCGATCGAGAAGGACTGCGCGAACTGCCATCGCAAGAACGCGCCTCCGGGCTCGGTGGCGTTCGTCGCTCACCAGCGCTGCTTCCAGTGCCACGGCACCAAGGGCAACTCGATCTCGACGAAGATCACCTGGGACGAGTGCAGCAAGTGCCACGAGGCCGCGAGGCCGAAGCCGCCCGCGTCCGGTGACCCGTTCCGCCTCGGCAAGTTCGATCACCAGAAGCACCACGCCGAGAGCAATCAGAGCTCGTGCACGACGTGCCACACCAGCATGACCGGCACCTCGCCGACGGACGTGCCGCGTCCGAAGATGGAGTCGTGCTTGAAGAGCTGCCACGACGGCGGCAAGACCGCGGGCAAGGCGTTCTCGGCCGTCGGCACCAAGTGCACCAGCTGCCACAACAGCCCCGGCGGCATCACGATGCCGGTCGTCAAGGGCGTCGTGTTCTCGCACGAGGTGCACAGCAAGCGAAACGTCAACATCAATGACTGCGCCTCCTGCCACTCGGTCGAGGCCAACGGCAACGTGCTCGCGCCGAACACCGGCAAGGATCACGCGCCGTGCTCGAACCCGTCGTGTCACCAGAACGAGTTCCTCAACCGCACCACGAAGATCTGCTTCGTCTGTCACGAGGACTCGCCGGTGCCGTGGAAGAAGCTCGCGGCGCGCATGCAGGACCCATCGCCGAAGCCGGAGTTCTTCGAGAACATCAGCCACGCGTCGCACCTCCAGAAGACAGGCACCACCAACGCGGCGTGCACCGATTGCCACGGCGACAAGCTCGGCGGCGGCAAGCCTCCGAAGGATCACGCGGCATGCTCGCAGTGCCATGGTAAGGGCGCCCCGGCTCACTCGATGAACGAGTGCGGCAAGTGCCACAAGCTCGACCCCCTGACGAAGAAGGCCCCGAGCGACTGGTCGGTCGCAGCCACGTTCAACCACCAGCGCCACGCGAACGACTCGCGGTCGCGGAAGAACACCAACTGCGTCGAGTGCCACGCGGAGATTGGCAAATCCACGAGCCTCGCCACGATGGCGAAGCCGAAGATGGAGACCTGCGCGGGCTGTCACAACGGGAAGGTCTCGTTCAAGACCACCGGCTTTGACTGCGCGAAGTGTCACATCAAGGGCAACACGGGCCCGATTCCGACGGCGCAGACAACGGGGACGGCAGGGGGCAAACTCGGTTTTTTTGAGAGTGTCGCACCGGTTTTCTCGAATGAAGCGGGACCCGTAACGATGCTAGAAACCACCTCTGGGATGAGTAACCTACGGTGAAACGTCTGCTGGTGTTGGGGGTGGCTGCACTCGCGGTCAGCCTGTTCGTCGGGGTGATCGGCGTTGGCGCCGACACGTCCGACGACGCGTGCGGAAAATGGGATCCCGCGGGTGGTCCCGTGCACTTCAATCACAAGTGCCACCAGAATCGATCGAACGGCGCGAAGGTCGACACCGAGGACGCTGGCAAGTGCAAGGACTGCCACGCGGTGACGGACAAAGGGAAGGTCCTCGCGCCGGCGCAACAGGGCCACGCGCCGTGCCTCGCGTCGGGCTGCCACGCCAAGGAGTTCCTGGGCGCGCCGCTCAACGAGGAGGCGGCGAAGAAGATCCCCGCGCGCACCAAGTCGTTCTGCGCCGGTTGCCATCCGAGCACTCCATGGGCGTGGAAGAAGCCCGCGGTGACGATCAGCGCCACCTGGCACAACCAACGCGATCACCACATCGAGATGGCGCGCTCGCCGGTCGATCACTTCGGCCACACACAGATGAAGAAGAAGGACGGCAAGCAGATCGGCTGCCGCGACTGTCACGCCGTCGACGAAGAGGGTGCGAGCCCGACCTTCGCGCTGGTCAAGGGTGCCCCCGGTCACGCGCAGTGCCTGATGTGTCACTCGAACGAGGGGCCGGCTCCGTCGCTCGCCGAGTGCGGCACCTGCCACCAGAACGGATCTCGTCGCTCCTTCATCAAGAGCATCATGGGTGACAAGTACGATCCCGCGAAGGACGTGGAGACGCGTCCGGGATCGCGCGTGCGCGAGTGCGAGAGCGAAGGCGCCGCGCTCTATAACGCGAAGCAGAAGCGCAAGGTTCCGTGCTTCAAGCACGAAACCAAGGAGCATCGCAGCAAGAAAGATGGCACCGACGTGCAGTGCGTCACGTGCCACTACTTAGTGACGGACAAGTCGCGGTGGGGTGGGCGTACTCTGAGCAGCATCGCCGACCTGCACCGCGGCTCGATTATCCACGCCAATGCGAGCGACCCGATGGAGAAGCACCATCAGGCCTGCTCGGGGCGTGGGTGTCACGCGGGTCAGACCGAGCTCGGCCCGGCCAAAGCCTGCACGAAGTGTCACGCGGACTTGTGAAGGACGTCGAATTTATGAAGCGCATTACTTCATCGATCTTTGTGGTGGTGGTGGCTCTCGTGGGCTGTACGGCCAAGGAAGAAACCCTCGAGCCAGCCGACTTCAAGTTCGACGGTACGTGTGTCAACTGCCACGCGGGGCTCACCGCCGGTCACGTGCACGCGAACTACAAGCTTCGCTGCATCGATTGCCACGGTGGCGACGATCAGCTGGCGGTGCCGGAGAAGGCGTTCGAGAACAAGAAGCTCGGCGCGGGTGAAAAGGGGTTTCGCGATCCTGATCTGATCGCGGCCGCGCACGTGTTGCCGGGCTCCGACAACGGCAAGGCCGGCACGCAGAAGGATCCGTCGCTCGCGCGCTTCTTCTACGCAAACGGCATCGACGACGATCTCGACGGCTTCATCGACGAAGCGATCGACCCGACGGAGTTCATCGCCGGTGGCAACCTCTCCGACCTCGGCGA
The DNA here is from genome assembly GCA_031385555.1 of Deltaproteobacteria bacterium. Taxonomy (GTDB): domain Bacteria; phylum Myxococcota_A; class Polyangia; order Haliangiales; family Haliangiaceae; genus JABFXX01. The sequence continues at coordinate 34,692 of JANNBP010000421.1, forward strand.
AGTGTTCGAGCCGCAGATGCACGGCGATGGTCCCGGCGAGTTCATGAACATGGAGCTCAACCGCGATCTCAACTACACGCGGTTCCTGAACCCCGGTGACTTGCGCGTCGCGACCATCGGTTGCGGTCGTGGCAACCGCGCGGCGTTCGACGGCGGTGGCGGGGGTGCTTGCCACCAGGAGACGATCGACATCGTCCGTCGCAGCATCATGGTCAACCAGGCGGCCGTCACCGATGGCGCGTTCTACGGCAACGAGAGCTGGGACACCGGCTTCGTCAGCCAGCGCGACGGTGACAGCAACAACAATCAGAAGGCGCGCGACCCGCGGTTCGGCGCGTTCAGCTATGCGCTCGACTACGACGGCAATCTCGACTGCATCAAGCCGCCGCCCGATCTCAAGAATCCGCGCAGCCAGCCGTTCTTCGATCGCGCGTGCCTCCAGGCGCGTGCGGTGGACGTCGATCGCCAGGTCGGCGCGAACCTCGGCGACAACTGCGGCCCCACCGACGGTGCGCCGTCGACCGAGCCCTGCGGCAATCGCGGCCTGCCGGCCAGCGAGATCGCGCAAGGCGACATCAAGGGCGATCCGGATCTGTTCGCGGCCAAGCAGACGGCCGACACCAAGGGTGCCGGCGACTCGCGGTGGGAAGGCTGGGGCGGTCAGCCCAACAACTCCGACCCGCACGTCGAGCTCGCGCCGCTCCAGGATCGCGATCTGCCGGGGCTCTCGGGCGTCGTGCCGGACCCGGTCGACAACATCCTGCGGACGTTCCGCGCCTACTACCCGCTGAACTACATGGCGTCGACGAACAACTTTAACTTCACGTTCGGCAGCTCGATCGAGCCCGACATCAAGTTGATCAAGACCTCGAACCCGTACGGTCGAGGTCACTCGTCGGGCTGCGCGGCGTGCCACACGCCCTACAACTACGAGGGCAACCGCCGCGCACAGAAGCTCCGCCAGGACAACGGCACGTTCGTCTCCGTCGAGGATCCCACCACCAAGCACCGCGAGTTCGATCCGACGAACGACGAAGGTCCGCGCGACGACTCCACGGCTGGCGACGGCTCGCTGATCCACAACCGGCTGCTCGGCCGCCCGGTCGGGTCCGACGAGGTGTTCCGTGCCGGCGGTGTGGCTCGCGGCGCGGTCGACTTCAACAACGACGGCGTCAAGGATGGCGAGCAGCAGAAGACCTACTCGGACAACCACCTCCTGACGACGAAGATCGACACCGACACCTGCGGGCTCTGCCACGGCTTCGTGACGCGCATCAACTACGCGTACCAGGGCGCCGCTGAAGAAGAGCAGCGCGACGTGCTCGCGCGCCGCGGTGCGATCAAGTTCACCACGCCGAAGGGCACCAAGGTCGCGATCCTCGACTCGTGGGTCCGTGAAGATCTCACCGACCCGGCGAACCCGAAGATCATCAAGCCCGAGGGTCTCCCGGTCATCGTGGCGGCCAAGGAGCGCGATGCCAAGCTCGCCCAGAAGGGCTGCGAAGGCGGCAAGGTGTTCCCGGCCTGCGGCATGATCGCCGGCGCCGGTGGCTGCGCGCAGAACCAGTTCTCCGAGGACTGCAACAACAACGGCGAGCTCGATACCGCGTTGACCCTCGAGCGCAAGGACGCCGATGGCAACGTGCTGTTCACCGAGACGATCAACGAGGACGCGAATGGCAATGGCACGCTCGACCTGATCGACCGGCTGCCGCGCGAGAAGTCGATCGACGGTCGCCAGGTCCGCTACGTCTACGGCGGCCGCAACGGCTCGACGCGCCAGATGGACGTCCACTTCGAGCGCGGCATGCACTGCATCGATTGCCACTTCCTCCAGGACGTCCACGGCGACGGCAACGTCTACTCGACGAACTGGGATGCGATCGAGATCGAGTGCGAGGACTGCCACGGTGCGAACAAGAAGACGAACTTCCTGACGTCGGGTCCGAACGGCGGCAACGACATGCGGATCGCGGTCAACGAGAACCTCGAGCCGTACTTCGAGGAGCGCAACGGTCAGGTGATCCAGCGCTCGCGCGTCAACACCGGCCTCGAGTGGGTGGTGCCGCAGACGATCGACGCCTCGGCCGCCAGCCCGTACGCCCGCGAGGCGCACGATCCCGAGTACCACCTCGCCGAGCCGGGCGTCGGTTCGGAGTTCGCCGGCGAGCAGGGCTCGACCGAGCTGGTTCGCGCGAAGGTCGAGTGCGCGACCTGCCACAATGGCTTCCTCACCAACTGCCTCAACTGCCACGTCGACATCGACGTCGGCAACAAGCAGCGCAAGCTGGTCGACGCCAGCACCGGCGACGTCACGGCGAGCGCTGGCGAAAACGAGATCTGGCTGCGCAACCGCCACAACCGCGGTCACATCAACTTCCAGTTGCTCGGCCTGCTGCGGTCCACGTTCTCGATGGGCGTGTCGTCGCTGTCCGAGAAGGGCCGCCTCGGTCTGTTCCGCTCGTCGATGCAGGTCGCCGCCTCGGTGACCGACGCCAACGGCGACTCGCTCCGCGATCAGCTGCCGTTCACCACGTTCCAGACCAAGGAAGGCAACTCGGGTCGGATGAACGCGGCGACGTCGGGTGTCGCGATGAACCAGACGATGGCGCACACCGTCCGCCCCGACGAGGCACGCGGTTGCGAGATGTGCCATTCACTGGTCAACAACCAGGGGCAGTCGCGCAACGAGCACTTGATGGCCTACGCGTTCGGCGTCGGCACGGGCTCGATCCCGGTGCTCGGCGATTACGCATACGCCGCCGGCCAGAACGGGCTCGAGCTGTTCGAGTACAAGCAGGAAGGCGAGCTGGCGAACCAGTTCAACAAGGCCAAGTCGAACCGCTTCCCCGGCCTGATCATCAACCCGACCGGCAACGGTGGCGTCGGTTCCGACCGCCATCTCGCGAACGTCGAGCCCACGGGCATCGCCGCCACCGCGAACGATGTCGTGCTGATCAAGAACTTCAACGCGACGCCGGCGCTCGGCGGCATCCAGTCGCCGTCGCTGCGTGACTTCGCCGTGGTCGCGCTGTCGAACGGTCAGGTCGTGATCACCGACGTCAGCGCACGTGCTCACCCGAGCGCCACGCGCCCGGCGATCGGCAACACGAACCTCGTGCTCGCGCTGACGCTGCCGGGCACCGCGGTCGGGCGCGCGATGGCGCGGTTGCCGAACGACGTCAGCGACCCGTTCATCTACATCGCCGCGGGCGCCAATGGTGTCTGCGTCGTCGAGATGCAGGACGCCGCGTTGCTCGCCGGTGCGTTCAGCGCCACCAACCGCGGCTGCACCCCGGTCCAGGGTACGGCCAACGAGATCTACATCGACGGTGACCTGCTGTTCGTCGGGACCACCGAGGGCACGATCCAGACGTTCGACATCTCGACGACGAACGCCACGCAGATCGTCTCGCGCGGCAGCGTCAACGTCGGTGCGGCGGTCAACGAGATCCAGATCGCCGGCTTCTCGATGTTCGTCGCGACCCAGCAGGGTCTGGCGATCCTCGACCTCTCGGATCCGGCGAACCCGGTGCGGCCCCCCGGCGCGCCGATGTTTGTTGCGAACACGGCGCCGGCACGCAGCGTCGCGGTTGGCGAAGGTCACGCGTATGTGGTCACCGATGACAACGTGTTCGATGTCGACGCGAAGACGATCGGCGCTCCGAAGGCGCCGGTCAGCATCGTGCCGGCTGGCCAGAACGTGACCCCGGCCGACGTGGTGCTCTCGCAGATGCCGGGGCAGCGCTGGGTGCTCGTGCTCGAGACCACGGGCGCGCTGGTGGGGATCAAGCTCGACAACACGAAGAGCAAGCTCGAGCGCTGCTTCCCGAACCCGCAGGCGCAGGACTGCCTCCTCGAGGTCGAGATGTACGACGCGACACGCTCGAGTCGCGATCCGAGCTTCAACCCCGCGACGGGGACGTTCGACGTCGCGGACCCGAGCGGCGCTCCGTTCTTCCGCATGGCAGCGCTGCTCAACACGAGCGGTCGGCGCATGATCCGCCCGATCCTGTTCGAACAGCTCGGCTTCCTCAGCGGTCGCCGCTACCGCGACTCGTTCATGCCGGGCTCCGGCGTGATCTCGTTCCCGGTGATGAAGGCGATGCACGACGTCCAGGTCTGCGAGGTCAACAGCGACAACTCGACGAACCCGAGCGGCATCGGCGAGCTCGGCTACTTCGACGGCGGCGGTTGCCAGCCGTTCGGCGGCGCAGCGAAGCCCAAGCGCAAGCCCTGCAAGTCGGGCTCGTGGCTCGGTCCGAACCTCCGCAAGGCGGTCTGTGCCGACGACGTGAAGACCGCGCAGCCGGTGCAGCCGGTGCAGCCGGTGCAGCCGAAGGCACCGATCCCGGCGATGCCGGCGCAGGCATCACCGATCGAGCTGTCGCCTGCGGACCGCACGTCGATGCGCTGATCGTAGCAAGGCGTGTTTTGGTTCGTCCTCGCCCTCGCGATCGCGGTGCTCACCGCGGTCGTGATCGGCTATCTCCGGCACCGTGGAAAGCGGGCGGTCGCCGTGCTCGTCGCGCACGATCTCGCGCCGCGGATCCGCGCGGTGACGAAGGGATTCGACCAGGCGACTCCGTGGCAGCCGGCGTCGGCGAACGACGCGCCCGAAGCGGCGGCCGCGATCGAGGCGGCGTTGATCGCGCGCGAGCCGCGACGTGCCCTCGAGCTCGCGGAGCTCGCGCTGGCATCGCCGAATCCACCGGGTCGCGTCTGGCTCGCGTGGACGTTGTGCGCGAGCGGACAACCGATCGCGGCGCTCGATCAGCTGCACCAGGTCGGCAAGCTGGAAGGTAACGGCGCTCGGGCGCTGGCGAAGTATGTCGCGGCCCGCGCCGAGCACCTCAAGTTCGAGCACGGGGTCGGCTCCGTCGAGGCGGTGCCTCCGCTGGTGACGGCGGCGGACGTCGCGGTGGTCACGCTCGGTCGCGGCCGCGGTGGTGCGGCGTGGTTGACCGGCGGTGGTGACGCGCAGCTCTCGGCGCTCGAGGTCAAGGCTGCGGTCGGCGAGCATCGCGAGATCACGAGTCGCTGTCTCGAGGGCGGGCTCGGGGCGCTCTCGCTGCAACCGGGGTTCGCGGATGCGGCCTACCTGGTCGCACGGCTCGCCGTGAAGGCCGGCTTCGTCGACGAGGCGAGGGAGCTGTTCGACGTGATCGCACCGCGCATGGTCGGTCGCCCGGAGCTCGAGGCCTTCGAGCGCGATCGCCGAGACCTCCTCGATCCGAGCACGGCGGTCGCGAACGCGCGGATCAAACAAGTGACGCCGACGGCGAAGCGGTCCCGTAGTCTCAAGGTGCTCTGAGCGACGGCGAACCAGACGCCGACTGCGAAGCGGTCCCGTAGTCTCGAGCTGCACTGAGCGACGGCGAACCAGTGACGCCGACGGCGAAGCGGTCCCGTAGTCTCGAGGTGCACTGAGCGACGGCGAACCAGTGACGCCGACGGCGAAGCGGTCCCGTAGTC
>JANNBP010000439.1:0-55647 GCA_031385555.1 Deltaproteobacteria bacterium
CGTCGGCTTCGACGGTCCACTACACGCGGCGAGCAAGATGAGCAGGCGGTTCACGGCGCGCACTCTACATCGTCGACCACTCGTGTACGACTGCGACGCGTGCGACGGCCGGGACAGTACGTGTTGACCTGACCCGCGATCGATTCAATAGTCGCGCTCCATGCGCGCCCTGGCCCTCGTCTCTTCGCTCGTGCTCACCGGTTGCTCGTTCCTGTTCGCGAGCGGACCACCCGCACAGCACCGCCAGCTGCCGATCTTCGAGTGTACGACGAGTCGCGCGGCACCGGTCGCCGACACGATCTTCGGTGTGCTCCAGGTCATCGGCATCGCGATCACCGCGAGCCAGTCGGAGGCGGAGTACAACGAGGCCAACGAGGTCACCAACGGTGGCCGCGATCCGATCATCAAGCGCAACACGTCGCTGGGTCTCAACGTGCTGTTCGGCGCGATGTGGGGGCTCAGTGCGTACACCGGGTATACGCGCACGGCGGCGTGCCGCGCCGCGAAGAACGAGCTGCTGATTCGCGCGAGCACCGGCCAGTACAACTACGGAACGGGACCGCAGCCGCAACCGTACGCGCCGCAACCGTACGCGCCGCAACCAGCTCCTGCGCCTGCTCCTGCGCCTGCTCCCGAACCCGCGCCCGACTCGCCCTACTGATCAGAACGCGGGTTTGATCGCGTGACGGCGCTCGGCCCGCTCGACGACCGTCGCACGGATCAGGAACGGTGCCGGATCGACGAAGCGGACGGATCCGAACGTCGTATCGCGCGAGCCCGGTCGCAGAGGCACTTCGAGGGCAAAGTGCAGGTGCGGCACACCCGGCACCGCGGAGTCGCCGAGCGTGCCGATGTACTGACCCGCGCGCACGCGATCGCCGGGCTGCAACGCCTCGTCGATCTCGTCCATGTGCATGTACGACGTCAGCGTGCCGTCCTCGTGCTGGATGCGCACGAACCGACCGCTGCGACCATCGCTACCGAGCTCGCGACGCTCGACGGTGATCAGCGTCCCGGCAGCGACGGAGACCAGAGCGCGACCCTTCGGCCCGTCGAGATCGACGCCGCAGTGACCACCGCCGCACTCGGTGCGATCGACGCCGGAGCGATCTGCACCGAAGTGTCGGCCGGGATTCCCGGGGAACAGCTCGTCGGCGCCGGTGATCGGATGGACCCACCCGTGTAGCGACGCGAACGTGGCGTCGATCGGCTTGTCCGACAACGCGGGGATCGGGAACTCGTCCTCGAGCCGCTGCATGCCTTTCGGCTTCGGCGGCACGAGCTCGTGTTCCGCGCTCCGTGCGCGCAGGGACGTCGCTTCGTCGATCGCGACGCCGACCGACGGCTGGCGCTCCGCGAGCGCGTCATCGCCGTGCGCGGCGCGAATCGCGATCACCCCGACCGCGAGCATCGCGAAGCCGGCGGCTGCGAACACGATTCGTCGACGAGGAGCCTTCACGAGGGGCGTCGCGAACACAACCGGAGGCAGCGGCATCGGTGACGGCTCCGCAACAGCCACCGCGTCACGCTTGTTCCAACAGCCTGCGTGCCACAGCTCGACGACACCGTTCGTCGTGACGAACGGTCGGCCCTCGTGCAGGGCGACCACGCTTGCGCAGCGTGGACACGAAGCAGCCACCATGACGGTGATGCTAGCCCCTCACCGACGAGCGTGCAGGGATCGTATGGCGCGTTCTAACTGTGCCGCAGAGGCTTACATCGTACAGACGCGGACGTCAGCTCTTCTTCTTCATGATGATCAGGTGATCCTTGGTGTCCTTGTCGTAGTAGCCGAAGCGAAAGGCGAGCCGTCGCTTCTCCTGCGAATTGAACAAGGTGCGCCAGTTCTCCGAGACGCCGTTGCCGCTGTCGAGGTGCGCGGTGCGGAACGAGCCGTAGGTCTCGTACTCGAAGCCCGCGGCGGTGCCCCACTTCGGCGCGACGCCGGTCGCATCCGACACCATCCACGACGTGTTCTTGGTCAGGTAGTTCCGCATCGTCGAGAACGAGTCCCACGACAGCAAGTAGCTCGCGGCCTTCGTCATCGACACGATCGGGCCCTTCATCTCGAGGTGCTTCACCACGCGCGGATCCTTCTGCAGCTCCTTGTCGGAGAGGTCCTGGCGGATCTGGCGATGGATCTGGATCTTGCCGCCCGGCTTGCGGAAGCGGATCTCCGAGTTCGAGAAGATGCGGTTGCGCTTCTCGGTGATGCGGCCATCGCCGACACCCTCGAGCGGGCTCGGCGCTCCGGTGACATCCTCGTCGCTGAGGTACTTGATCGAGCCGTCGTCGTTGAGCGTGAAGTAGCGCAGCGACACGATCTCGTAGCCGTGCACCTTGAGCGCCGACAGGCTGAAGATCAGCTGCGTGGGCAGCGTGCCCGAGCGCATCGCGTCGCGCATGTTGCTCGTGTTCGAGAAGTTCACGCGATACAGGAAGTCGAGCTCGTAGCGCACCGTGCCGAGCGCCTTGTCGAGCGCCTGCTTCGCCTGCGGCGACGGCTTCGTCGCCTTGCCGTCTTTTCCACCCGGCTTCGTCGCCGCGTCGTTGAGCGCCTGGAGCGTGCGCGGATCGCCCGCGGGCTCCAGCGACATCGTCGTGATCTCGTCGGCGTCGGGATAGACGGTGAGCGCCGTCGACAGATCGCCGCCCGAGAACGGATAGACGACCTTCTTCGCGGCGGCGGAGGGGACGCGCTCGGCGAAGAACGGCTTCGCGAGCTTCACCCAGCGATCCGTGTACTCGGTCTGGGCGGCGTTGATCTTCTTGCAGTGATCCGCGATCAGCTTCTCCGAGTAACCCTCGGGCGTGGCACCTGGATGGCAGGCGCCGACGATCGCGAGCGTCTTGCCGGTCTCGGTGAAATCGTGACCCGCGACGGGCTGCTCTCTTGGAGCGGGCGGAGCGGGCTCCGGCTTCGGCTCTTCCGGAGGCGGCTGCTTGATCTCCGCGACCGGCGGAGGAGTCTTCGCCTCGGTGGGCTCGGAGCCCGCGGTGGGCGCCGTGGTCGATGGCGTGGTGGGGCTGCCGGTGCCCTTCGCCGAGTCATTTCCACAGGCCGCTAGGGATCCGGAGAACAGTGCGGCGACGACAAACCACAGATGACGCATGGGGGGACCGGACTATGCAACGAAGCAGACCCGGGTGCTATTCAAGAGCGCATGGCTTCCGAGGACGATCGACTTCGCGAGATCCTGACGGAGTCCCCGACCATCGCGGTCCTGGGGATCCATACCGAGCCCGAGAAGGCCGCGTTCTACGTGCCCGAGTACCTCCACGACGAGGGCTACCGGATCCTCGGCGTCAACCCGGTGTTTGTCGGCAAGACCCTGTTCGATCAGCCCGTGCGCGGCACGCTCGCCGAGATCCGCGAGCCCGTCGATCTCGTCGACGTGTTTCGTCGACCGGAGCTGATCCCCGGCCACGTCGAGGACATCCTGGCCATGGAACCGCGCCCGAAGTACGTCTGGTTCCAGCTCGGCATCGTTAACCACGAGGCGGCCAGGCTCCTCGAGGATGCTGGCATCACGGTGATCCAGAACCGCTGCACCCTCGCCGATCACCAGCGGCTGGGCCTTCGCGCACCGGGTGTGCGTCGATGACACTGGCATGGCGAGTGCTCGATCCCGAGTCATGGCCGCTGTACTCCACGACAAGATCCTGAACAGCACCGACGCGACCCGCGGTCAGCCGCTCGCAGCACGCATCTTCGCTCGCAAGGACGAGCTCGAGACCGCGCTCGCGGATCTCGGCCCCCACGAGAGTCCGCTGGTCCGCCAGGCGATCGAGACCGCGCTCGCGACGGTCTACGCCCTGATGACCGGCGACCTCGCGCATCCCTGCGACGCGGTCGCCCGCAACCTCAATCGCTGGCTCGAGCGCAACAAGCACCTGGCGCAGAACCACAACTACGCCAACCGCTAGGGTGGTAAACACGCGCCGCGTGCGCGTCGCGATTCAACATAAAAGCCGGTATGTCTATCCCCGACCGGCCCTGCTAGGCCCCCAGACGATCCGGTTGCGGCCGGCCGAGCACGCGAGAGCACGGATCGAGAGCTACTCGCTCGTGGTCGCCCCCGAGCACCGGCTGCACTGGCAGCGCGATCCGCATGGCAATCACATCGCGCGCGTCACGTTCAAGGCGGGCCAGGCGGTCACCGAGCTCGACATCACGGTCGAGCTCGCGGTCGACGTTCAGCCGATCAACCCGTTCGACTTCTTCATCGACGAGCGCGTGCGATCGCTGCCGTTCGCCTACCCGGATAGCCTCGACGGCGAGCTCGCGCCGTATCTGGTGGCCGGTGATCCCGCGTACCGGCTCGGTCGTGCCGGGATGGAGCTGCTCAAGGAGCTGCCCTCGAAGGGCGACACCATCGGCGTGATCATCGAGATGCTCGCGAAGGTGCGCGAGCGGATCGCGTACGTGATCCGCAACGAGCCCGGCGTGTGGACGCCCGAGGAGACGCTCGCCAACAAGCGCGGGAGCTGCCGCGACTCGGCGGTACTGCTGGTCGCGCTGATGCGCGCGCGTGGCATCGCGGCGCGGTTCGTCTCCGGCTATCTCGTGCAGCTCGCGGACGAGGGCATGATCCCCGACGAGCCCAAGGGTGTCGGGACCGATGTCGTCGATCTCCACGCGTGGGCCGAGGCCTATCTCCCGGGGGCCGGATGGATCGGGTTCGATGGCACCAGCGGCCTGCTGTGCGGCGAAGGGCACATCCCGCTCGCCTCGACCGCGTCGCCGAGCCACGCCTCGCCGCTCGACGGGACCAGTGACGTCGGCGCGTCCGCGGTCGAGTTCTCGACCTCGATCCATCGGCTCGGGCACGAGGTGCGGCCGACCACGCCGTACACCGACGAGGTGTGGAGCCAGCTGGTCGATGCCGGCGATCGGGTCGATCACGCACTCACGGCCTCCGGGCTCGATGTCTGGATCGGCGGCGAGCCCACGTTCATCGCGCGCGAGGGCCAGACCAAGGAGGAGTGGCAAGGCGGAGCGATCGGTGCCGACAAGTGGAAGCGCGGTCGCAAGCTCGCCGATCAGCTGCGCGATCGTCTCGCACCCGGTGGCCTGATCTTGTTCCGCCAGGGCAAGGTCTACCCTGGCGAGAGCCTGCCGCGCTGGGCGCTCGACGTGATCGCGCGCCGCGACGGCAAGCCGCTGTGGCCGGAGCGGCCGCTCGTCGAGGCGGGCACGATCGAGAACGCGAAGACCGTCGCCACCAAGCTCGCCGCCGAGCTCGGCATCGCCGCGGCCCTCCACGCGGCGTACGAAGATCCATGGGAGGTCCTGCGCAGCGAAGCGCAGCTGCCGCCGTCGATCGATCCACGCACCGCCGGGCTCGACGATCCCGAGGAGCGCCGTCGCCTCGCGAAGATCCTCGATCGCGGCGTGGGTCGCGAGGTCGGCTACGTGCTGCCGCTCGGTCGACAGGCCGAGACCTGGCGCACCGATCATTGGACGTTCCGCCGCGAGCAGCTGTTCCTGATCCCCGGCGACAGCGCGATCGGCCTGCGCCTCCCGCTCGCATCGCTCCCCGCCGCGGCGCCGATCCTGTGGGCCGATGCGCCGGATCTGCCCGATCCTCGGCGCGACGCACCCGATGATGGGCAGCCGGCCGAGAAGCGCGAGACCGCCGTGACGCCACCGCGCCGCGACGACGTGGTCACCGGTCTCCGCACCGCGCTCGCGATCGAGCCGCGCGAGGGCCAGCTCTGGATGTTCCTGCCGCCGGTGCCGCGGTTCGCGGACTTCTGCGAGCTCGTGCACGCGATCGATCGCGTGCGCGAAGCGACCGGCTTCGCGATCCACCTCGAAGGCTATCCCCCACCGCCGAGCCCCGCGTTGAAGCGGTTCGCGGTGACTCCGGATCCCGGCGTGCTCGAGGTCAACCTGCCTCCTGCCGCGTCGTCGCGCGAGGCGGCCGCGCTGCATCACGAGGTGTTCGAGGCCGCGCTCGCGTCGGGTCTCACCGCCGAGCGCTACATGGTCGATGGTCGCGCCGCCGGTTCGGGCGGTGGCAACCACATCACGATCGGTGGCCCGCACGCCGAGCAATCACCGTGGCTGGTGCGGCCGACGCTCCTCGCGAGCTTGATCAACTTCGTCCAGCACCACCCGTCGCTGTCGTACATGTTCAGCGGCATGTTCGTCGGGCCGACGTCGCAGGCGCCGCGGGTCGACGAAGCGCGCCACGATGCCCTCTACGAGCTCGAGCTCGCCCTGCCGCGCGTCCACCAGAACCCGCCGGCCTGGCAGGTCGATGCGCTGCTCCGGCACTTGCTGATCGACGTCGCGGGCTCGACCCATCGCGCCGAGCTGTCGATCGACAAGCTGTTCGATCCGGGCTCTTCCTTCGGTCGCCAGGGCCTCGTCGAGCTGCGCGCGTTCGAGATGCCGCCGCACCCGCGGATGATCACCGCCCAGGCGATCCTGATCCGCGCGCTGGTCGCGTCGTTCGCCGAGCCGTACAGCCACGAGCTCGTGCGCTGGGGCAGCGCGCTGCACGATCGCTTCCTGTTGCCGTACTGGATGTGGCGCGACTTCGAGGATGTCCTCGCACATCTCGCCACCACGGGCCACGCGCTGCCCGCCGACGCATACAAGCCCTTCGTGGAGCTGCGCTGTCCGCTGGTCGGCATGCTCGACGGTGACGTCGGGCGCGTCGAGATCCGCAACGCGATCGAGCCGTGGCACGTGCTCGGCGAGGAGACCTCCGCGACGGGCACGTCGCGGTACGTCGATTCGTCGATGGAGCGGATCGAGATCCGCGCGATCGGCCTCGATGCCGAGCGCTACGCGGTCACCGTCAACAACACGCTGGTGCCGCTGCGCGAGGTCGCCGGCCGCGACGTTCGCGTCGGCGGCGTCAAGTTCCGCGCGTGGTGTCCGCCGCACGCGCTGCATCCGCACATGGGGATCCATCACCCGCTGCGGATCGATCTCGTCGACACCTGGGCTCGCCGTGGCATCGCGGGCGGCGCGTATCACGTGTGGCATCCCGAGGGTCGCGCGTTCGATGCCGCGCCGCTGACCCGGGTCGAGGCCGTGGCTCGTCGCGCCCAGCGCTTCACGCACACCGGTCCGGCGGCGTGGCCGATCACCGCGCGCGCCGTCGCCCCGCATCCCGAGCAGCCGTACACGCTCGATCTCCGTCGCTTCGATCTCGGCTCGCCGATGCCGCGCGCGGAGGATTGGATCACCGAGTGAGCGACGTGCTGGCAGAGCTCGCCGTCCACGACGAGCTGCTCGAGCGCCGCAAGGTCGACGTCTGGGTCGGTGGCGAGCCGACGTTCACGCGCCCCGATTCCCTCGAGGCACCATGGCTATCTGCCGCCGAGGGCGACGACAAGCTCGAGCGCGCGTACACGCTCGCGGTCGCGCTCGCCGAGCAACTGCCCGGCGCTCGCGTCACCCGCGTGCACGGCCGGCAGTATCCCGACGAGAAGGCGCCGCGCTTCGCCTGGGGTGTACGGTGGCGCGAGGGAGACACGGGACCAGGCTTGGTGGCGGCGCTCGACGGGGAGAGCGAAGCCCCACCCACCACGCTCGGCGGCGATCACTTCCTCACCGTGACGCCCGATCCGGGCGTCGTCGAGGTCAACATGGCGCCGTGCTCGAGCGTGTCGGCGTTCGTCGAGCAGGCCGACCAGATCTGGCGCGCTGCTTCGAAGGCCGGCCTCGCCGCCGTGCGTCCGCGCTTCAACGGTGACCTCGGTGATTCGGGCGGTGGTGGTCAGCTGACGCTCGGTGGCTCGACCCCCGAGGCCTCGCCGTTCATCCGCTACCCACACGTGCTCCCCGCCCTGCTCCGCTACGTCAACAACCACCCGTCGCTGTCCTACTACTTCGCGAGCGAGTGCGTCGGGTCGGCGTCGCAGGGCCCGCGCCCCGACGAGGGCACGCGCGAGCGCTGGGACGAGCTCGAGCTCGGGCTCGCGCACCTCGAGCGCCTCGCCGATCGCGGCGAGCTGTCCCCGGAGCAGTTGCAGCTCGCCCTCGCACCGCTGCTCGTCGACAGCGCCGGCAACGCGCACCGCGCCGAGCTCAACATCGAGAAGCTGTGGTCACCGCACGTCACACCGCACGGCACGCGCCACGGCAAGATGGGCGTCGTCGAGCTGCGCGCGATCCGGATGCCCGAGCGGCCCTCCATGCTCGCCGCCGTCGCCGCGCTGTTCCGCGCGATCGTCGCGCGCCTCGTCGTCGCCGACTATCGCGAGCCGTTGATCGACTGGCACGAGGAGCTTCACGATCGGTTCGCGCTCCCAATGGCGCTGGCGCGCGATCTGCGCCACGTGCTCGGCGATCTCGACGAGCATGGCCTGGGCCTCCCGGCACGGCTCCGCAACGAGCTCGATGCCTGGCGCCCACCCGGCATCGCGTGCCGGCTCGGCGATGCCACGCTGACCATTCGCGGCGCGCTCGAGTTCTGGCCATTGGTCGGCGACGTCGCCTCGCAGGAGCGCGCCGGGGCGCGGCTCGTCGACGCGTCGACGCAACGGCTCGAGCTCGCGGTCGAAGGCCCGGTGGAGCGGCTCGCGATCGCCGGCAAGTGGGCTCAGCTGCGGCCGCTCGGCGAGACGCGCGTGCTCGGCGTGCGGCGCCGGATCTACGCGCCGTCGCCGGGCTTTCATCCCGGACTCGCACCGCTCGATCCGCTCGTCCTCGAGTGGGAGAATGCGGGTCGCGTGCAGCGGATCGAGCTGTACTCGTGGAAGCCGGATGGCGGTCCGTACGAAGGGCTGCCCACGGATCCATCGGAGGCCCTGGCTCGCCGCAACGCGCGCATCAAGATCACGGTCGCGGAGCGCATCACCGTCGCGGGTCACTGGCGCGAGACGCGACCGTACACGATCGATCTACGCCACTGAGCGGACGGTGTGCGCGGGCCGAGAACGGCAGCGGACCCTGTGGTCGTACGGCGCTCAGCCTCGACGACGCTGTCGGTGAGCAGGGACCTTCATTCCGGTCCACGAGGAGCGCGACGAGATCCGAGAGATCTGCGGGAGATCACGAGTTGCCTCGGGTCGGGTGGTGCTAGGCGCGCGACCCGCTGAGGTCGACGACAACCCACACGAGGATCGCCCCGCGGATCGTCCACAGCGCCGTCCGGAACCAGTTGGTCGTGACCAGGACACGGTGCGTGTGACCGTCGAAGCCACGGGCGAGCTTGGTGTGCTGGGGCACGGAGATGAACATCGTCACGACCCACACCGCGGCAGCGAGCGCCGCGCCGACCCACACGATCGGGTGGGGAATCGCGTCGAGCGGTTCGACGATCCACAGCGTCGCGAAGACCAGCTCACCCAGCATCAGCGGCGCGACGACATACGTGATGAGACGCGAGTGCGCCTCGTGGTAGGCGGGAAAGTCGGCGCTGGCCACGCGCGCGAACAGCGGGTACGCGACGACCTGGATCATCCAGATGAGCCCGACGAGCGGGAGGGTCGTCGCGAGCTGACCGACGAGCGCGAGCGTCGGCAGTTCCATGTCATCGCACCCGGACGGTGCCCAGTCCGCCGTCGACCCCGAACACCTGACCCGTGATCCACGCGTGCTGGGGGTCCAACAGATAGTCGACGAGGCTCGCCACATCGTCGGGCTCACCGATCCGACCCAGGGCGTGCATCGCCTCGGAGGCTTTGAGCGCGGCCTCGTTGTGGACGATGCGCGCGGCGAGCGGTGTTCGAACCAACCCCGGCGCCACGGCGTTGATGCGTACGCCGCGAGAGGCGTAGGTCGCAGCCGCGGAGCGCGCCAGCCCCTCGATGCCCGCCTTGGCGGCGGCGATCGCATCGTGGTTCGCCAGCCCCAGGCGCGCCGCGGCCGACGACAGGAGGACGATGGACCCACCACCGGTCTGCCCCATCGCGGGCGCGGCGGCTCGGACGAGAGCAAACGCCGTCCGCAGGTTGGTGGCGACGACACCGTCCCACTCGTCGGCGGACGTCGAGTGCGCGGGCTTGAGCAAGATCGAACCGGCCAGGTTCACCGCGCCATCGAGTCGGCCGTGCCGATCAACGATCCCCTTGACCGCGTCGCGCACGTCGTCGAGGTTGCGGGCGTCCAGAGGCACGACATCCCCGCCGACCTCCGCGGCGAGCGCACCGAGCTTGGTCTCGTCGCGGCCGGCGACGACGAGCTTGGCCCCGCGGGCCACCAAGCGACGGCACAACGCCGATCCGATCCCACCGGACGCGCCGACGACCAGGACGACGGATGCGCTCGTTGCGCTCATCGAGGCCCTCGGCTGGTCGAGTTGTCGATCTTCGGGCTGATGCGTTGGACCATCGACTCCTCGAAGTTCGCGAGGAAGCCACGCATGTTCGATTCCTTGATCTCGTGACCCAACGCCGCGCGTGCCGCCGCGTCGATGGTCCACGTGGGCTGGTAGCCAATCTCGGTCCAGTAGCGTGCGTCGTGGGGCAAGAGATCGCTGGTGAAGCCGAGCACGAGCTCGCGGGCGAGTGCGAAGTTGGCGCGCGTCACCAACCTGAGCCACCACGACGACAGCGACACGCTGAGGAAGGGCACACGAACGCTGGGGACCTTTCGCCCTCGCAAGGCAGCGACTCGCGCGAGCAACTCCCTGCCGCTGATGACCTCGGGACCCGGGATATCGTACCAAGCGCTCGCCGGCAGCTCGAGCTCGAGTCCTCGCACCAGCGCGACGATCACATCCTCGATCGCCACCGGGCACGTGCGCGAGGCGGTCCACGACGGCAGTAGCATCGCAGGAAGGCGCATCGCGAGATCTCGGACGATCTGCCACGACACGCTGCCGTTGCCGATGATCATCGAGGCACGGAGCTCGAGGGTCGGCACCGGGCCGGCGCGGAGGAGCTCTCCGACGTCCAGGCGGCTCTTGAGGTGGGTGGACGCTTTCTCTCGGGGAGCGACGCCGCCCAGGTAAATGATCCGCTTCAATCCGGCTCGCCCCGCTGCCTCTGCCAGCTGACAGGCGACCCGACGCTCCATCGCAGCGTAGTCGTGCTGTGAGCCGCCCATGCCATGGACGAGGAAGTACGCGACGTCGATTCCGTCGAGTGCGCGTTCGACGTCGGTGGAGTCGTTGACGTCGCAGCGCACCCACTCGACGTGGGGCGCCTTGGCGCCGCGCGAGAGATCGCGGGTGGTCGCGCGGACCTCGTGTCCGGCGGCGACGAGCGCCGGTACGAGCGCCTTGCCAACGAATCCGGAGCCTCCGATGACGAGTGTCGCCGACATCCCATCTGTCTAGTCGAGATCGCTCTGTTGAGGAGTGGGGATGCCAGGTTTCGTCAGATCACGACCGCCGATTTCGCACACTTGACGAGTAGCCTCGTGGCGGTACGCGAACAGCTTCTCGAGTTGACGCCTCGCCATTCGCGCGCCGAGCAGGCGACCCAGCGCGCCGAGCGGCAACTCGTAGTCGATGTCGTCGGTCAGGGTGCACTCCTCCGCCCCGCGCGCCGTGACGATGTGGCGATGTAGCCACTTCGCAAACGGTCCGCGATTCATCCGATCGGCGAACATGACGCCCGGCTCGAAGGCAACGTGCTCCGCCTCGATCGTCTGCCAGAACGGCCCGATCTTGGTGCGAAGGATGACGATGGTCCCGACCTCGAGGGAGGTCGGCGGCTGGAGAATCTCGGACTTCTGCCAGGGCGGCTGCAGCCGTGCGAAGGCGTCAGGCGCCTCGTGGAACGCGAACACCGTCTTCGCGCTCGCTCGGATCACGCTGGTCTTGACGAATTGCATCGGTGCAGACAGGTACCAACTCGCGGTGTCAGCCGCCATGCGGAAAACCGCACATGCCATCTCCAGCCGCGGCGCTACCTGGATTCGCGACTCCGTGATCGATGCCTTCGCCAGTCGACCGGCCTGCTTCACCGACAGCCTCGGTAGAGGTGCGGGTGAAGTGCTCGCGGGCAAGGACGTGCCAGTTCTGGCGCGCGCGGAGTCGGGAGAGCATGGAGTTCACGCCGAACGTGATGCGGTTCAGCATCAAGTAGTCCGGCGGCATGTTGGTCTTGCGCACGTTGTCGCCGAACACGACGGCCGTCGCCTGGCGGGTGTACTCGGGCGTGTAGGTGAACGGTGCGTCCTCGAGGATCGGCACGTAGTACCAGCGAACGTAGTCCCACAACCAGTCGCGGCCGACCCTGGCCTCGTAGCCCGACCGGACAAACTCCATCCGGCACGCGTGCTCGTAGAAGTCATCCTTGCGTCCCTCGAGGTACGCGAGGCCGAGGCCGCGCATGTCGTCCAGGAACTTCTTCGGGAAGGTCTTCACGCATCCGAAGTCGAGGCAGATCACGCGCCCGTCCTCGCGGAACAGGAAGTTGCCGGGGTGCGGGTCGGCGTTGAACGCGCCGTGAAGCCAGATCGCATCGAACACGAATCGATACAGCGCGAGGCCGGCGCGCTGCTTGGCCTCGTCGGAGGCGCGCTCGCAGAACTCGTAGAAGCCGAGGCCCGCCCGGAACTCACTGGTGAGCACTCGCTCCGAGGACAACGCCGTGATGACTCGAGGAATCTCGAGGTCTGGGTCGTCCGCGAACATGCGGCGGAAGGTCTCCTGGTTGCGAGCTTCGATCCGGTAGTCGAGCTCCTCTTGCACACGCTCCCGAAGCTCGGCGGCCAGCGCCTTGGCGTCGAGCGATGGAAACATGGTCCCGATCGCGGACCCGATCATGCTGGCGTTCGCCAGGTCAGCGCGGATCGCGCCATCGACTCCGGGGTACTGCACCTTCACCACGACCTCGCGCCCGTCGCGAGTCGTCGCTCGGTGAACCTGACCGATCGAGGCCGCTGCGATCGCGACCGTGTTGAACGTGGCGAATCGTTGGTCGCACGGCGCGCCGAGCTCGAGCTCGACCTGCGCGAGGACCGCCTCGGCGTCGAGGACTGGCAGCGCGTTGCTCTGCAGCGACCGCATGGTCTCGGTGTATGCCGGCGGCAACAAGTCGTCGAGGAACGACACCATCTGCCCGAGCTTCATGGCCACGCCCTTCATGGCTCCCATCGTCGCGACGGCGCGCTCGGCGCTGCGCGTGTGGATCTCCCGCAGGGCTTGTTCGCGGCGGTGCCGTGGGGTCACGAGCATCCGTACTCGTCCTGCGACCACCGATGTCAGCGTCCGGGCCGCGACCGCCGACAGCTGCAGGCTCCGGCGGACGCGGCTGGTCTGGATCGGACGAGCGACGCGGACCGCGGATGGACGGCGATAGGCGAGGAACACGACCACCGACAGCGCGCCGAAGGCGAGGGTGGCCAGGCTCAGGTGGAGGACCTGGAGCACCGCGGGCACACCCAGGTACGCGAGTCCCAGGCCAGCGAGGAGCTGGGCGCCGACGAGGACGATCACGATCGAGGTCCAGCGTCGTAGCAGCAGGTGATGAGGAAGGTAACGACGGACACCCAGCCAGAGCAGCCCGGCGGCGGCGAAGACGAGGACCGCAGCCTGGCGATGTGCGAGGTCCGGCCACCACCCAACCGGGAGCCACTCCGACCGAGCGAGATCGGGCTGGGCATCGGCGAGCACCTGGATGGAGCTGCGCACGACCGTGCCTAGACCGATCTGTGCGAGCAACAAGGCCGCCACGCCGAGCGCCCAGTGCCCGACCGCACGCGGCGCAGTCGGGCGACGTTCGTCCGTGCTTGCTCCCGTGCGCTCGACCAGGCGCGCGCTGAGGTACGCATACTGGAGCAGGCCGACGATCACGAGCGCGAGCAACAAATGTAATGACAACGTCCCGGAGTCGAGCTGCTTCGCGACGACCTGACCACCGAGCCAGCCCTGCACACCGACCAGGATGAAGGCCGCGACCGATGGCCACAGCACGGCACGGTCACTTCGATGACGCCGCAGCGCTACGACAAGCGTGCTCAGGATCAGAAATCCCACCAGCACGCCGATGAGGCGATTGCCGTACTCGAGCCAGGTGTGCGCGGGGTTGAACAGGGTGACGTCCCAGCCCGCGGGCAGCTCGTCGGCAGACGTGGGCGGGACCCACTGTCCGAAACACCGGGGCCAGTCGGGGCACCCGAGCCCGGCACCCGCGGCGCGGACGAGCGCACCGATGGCGATGAGGACGTAGGTTCCCACGATGGTGGCCGAGGCCAGCCGCGTGTACGTGGTGTGGGCAGACCCAGTCGCTACTGACACGCGCTTAGTTGTCCGTGCCCACCCAGTGGTTGCGTTCCGATTTGACGCTTTCGAGGTCACGGTTCGGGCCTCGTCTTAACCGGCCAGCCAGCCAGCCAGCCAGCCACAGCATGAGTCGTAACGGAGGAGGCGATGGCGACGTCCATGCGACGTGGGATTAGGCTTCAATCGCTCGCAAGTACTCTTCAGTGCAGCTGCCGGGCTCTCGTTCGTCGCGTCCGTGTCTCTGTGGTTCTCGGGGCACAAGGAGCAAGGGCTCTACGTCGGACTCTGGGTGCCGTCGATCCTGGCGCTCGGCTCGCTGTTGCTCGCGAACCGGAAGGCGCGTTAGTCGTGGACTGGCAGATCTTCCTTCTCGGGATGGTCGCGGTATCGATCGTGGCCACGGCGGTTCGCGCGATCGCCCGTGAAGACTTGGAGGAGCGAAACGCCGCGGCCAAAGCGGTCGCGACGAGCTCGGTCACCGCGACCGCGCCGTCAGAACAGCAGCGTCGCGCATGACCGTTCAGCGTGATCGCCAACCCAGCGAGTGGCTGGTTCGATCCGCGTAATTCAATCGTCGTTGCTGGCATCACATCCGCACGATGCAAAGACGCTTGACGCTCGTGATCGGCAAAGGAGGGGTCGGGAAGACCACCGTGGCTCGAGGGTTCGCGGAGCGCGCGGGGCGTGAGTCGAAGAGGCCACTCGTGATGGAATTCGACGGGGATCCCCGCAGCCGGGAGCCGAACATCTCCAGCTTCGACGTCGAGGTGGCCGACGGCAATGCTGCGCTGCGCTCCGTCGCAGCGGAGATCCTCGGCTCGAGGCGACTCGCCGGGGCCCTGCTATCCCACGCTGCGATCCGCCAGCTCGCGACGGTCGTGCCCGGCCTGCGCGAGGTCGCGTTGCTGGTCATCGCGATGCGCCATGTCGAGACCGGTCGGCACATCATCGTGGACATGCCCGCGACCGGTCACGGGCTCGCATGGTTCGACACGGTTCGGTTGCTCAGGGCGCTGGAGCCATCCGGGCGCGCACGCTCGCTGATCGAGGAAGTGCACGCGATGCTCGCGGATCGCGAGCTCACCAAGATCGCGGTGGTCACCCTCGGCGAGCGCCTCGT
The DNA here is from genome assembly GCA_031385555.1 of Deltaproteobacteria bacterium. GTDB lineage: Bacteria > Myxococcota_A > Polyangia > Haliangiales > Haliangiaceae > JABFXX01. Next base: position 15,262 of record JANNBP010000439.1, read on the forward strand.
GATGAACGAGACGCGCGAGCTGTGTCGCGCGCTGCCACGCCCACCCGACCTCGTCGTCATCAATGGGGTCCATCGCCCGCCCCAGATCCCCGCAGACGTGCTCGCTGCCGTCAGCCAACTGCCCGGCCGGGCTGCGGCCATGAGCTCGCTCCGAGCGTGGCTGACGCCGAGTGAACCGCTCCCCAGGTTCGGCGATGCGATCTGCGAGGTCATGCGATACCCACGTGCCCCGACGTCGTCGGAGATCGCCCGTGTCCTCGATCGCGAGGTGGCGTGGTGACGACCCCGACGTGGCTCTGCATTGGCACTGGCGGGGTCGGCAAGACCACGATCTCTGCCGCGATCGGGACCGCCTTCGCGCGACTCGGACGGCGATCTCTGGTCGCGACCATCGATCCCGCGCGCCGGCTCGGTGATGTGTTCGGATTCGCCGAGCTGACCGGTCCGAGTGAGGTGCCCACCGAACCGCGACTCGCGGCGCTTGCGACCGACTCGAGAGCGGGCGCGCGAGCGCTCGTCGACCAGCTGCTCGCTGGAGCTCCACAGCACCGCGATCGCCTGGGCGCCAGTCCCCTTCTCGGAGCGTTGAGCGGTGGTCTCTCGGGCATGCACGAGCTCGTCGCCCTCGCGGAGCTCGCGCGGTGTGCACCCGCCTACGAGGTGACCGTGATCGACGCAGCCCCCGCGCGTCATGCCATCGAGGTGCTCGCGCTGCCGCGCCGCCTCGCCGAGATCATCGACGGACGTACGATCGGTTGGCTCGGCGAGCTCGCGCGCCTCACGCTGGGTCCCAGGCGCGGCTTCGGGGCTCGGCTGCTGCACGGCGCCAGACACTGGATCGTGCGGGCCCTGAGCTCGTCGATCGGCCCGCGTGTGATCGACGATGCCCTCGGCTTGCTCGCATTCGCCGCCGACGTGCGACCGCAACTCTCGACCTTGATCGCGAGTGCGTCGCAGGTGCTGGAGCCGTCCGCGACCACGGTGGTGATCGTCACCACGGCGCGCGAAGGAGCGGTCGACCAGGTCGAGCGACTGAAGGCCGGGCTCGCGGAGGTCGGGCACGTGCCGGCGCTGGTGATCGTGAACCGCGTACCCGATGCGTGCCCGCGAGCGCTCGCGACCGAGCCCGCGCTTGCTCCGTGGATGACCACCGTGCACCGTGCCGCGGCCGAGCTCGATGCCGCACGCGATGCGACCACCGCGATCGTCGTGCGCGCAGCAAGCTGGGGCATCCCCGTGATCCAGATTCCGATGTTCTCGGCAGCCAGTCCGACGGCGGTCGTCGGAGAGGTGGCGTCCGTGCTCGCGACCGCGCCGTCGCTCGTCAACCTGTGGCGACCGACCTACGCGGCCGTGTCGTGACACGCTTCGTGTCACGAGCTCGTAACCGAGCACGTCGATCATCGCCCGCTAGTCGTAACTTTGCAGACGGACCTACCGACGATAGCGGCCGCCTCGAGCCTCCGAGCGGCGGCGGCCACGATCTCCGACGACGTGCACGACCGAACCGGGATCAGGGTGCGAGGTGCGCGGGTGCACTCCAGTCGCGATGGTTGAGGACCTGACCGTCGCGGCGAACCGCGTCGAGCTGCGCGAGCTCGAGGTCGGCGATCAGGAGGTGTGCGCGATCGAGCGGGCCTAGTGCGACGACCCCGTCGGGTGGGAAGCCCTTGTCGGGCGGTGCGAACACCCCCGCGGCGCCGACGTTCTCGTCGAGCGCGATCGACCACGGCGCGAGCCCGACGGTCGGCGCTTGCACCACGTAGCACTGGTTCTCGAGGGCGCGCGCGGTGCACGCGATGCGCACGCGGTGATAGCCGGCCAGCCCGTCGGTACAGCTCGGGACCGCGATCACGTTCGCACCCGCCTCGACGAGGCGTCGCACGATCAGCGGGAACTCGGCGTCGTAACAGATCGCGACCCCGAGCCGCAGCTCGCCGAGCTCGATCACGGGCTGCGCGGTGCCGCCGGTGATGCCCCACTGCTCGCGCTCGAACCGCGTCATCTGCAGCTTCTCGACAAGCACGCGATCGCCGCGCGGACCGACGACGCGCAGGCGGTTGTGGAACACGTCGCCGACGCGCTCGGGGAAGCTCCCCCCGACGATCGCGAGGCGATGCGTGCGAGCGAGCTCGGAGAGCGCGTCCAGATAGTCACCCGCCAGCCGCTGGATGCCGGCGAGCTGCGTCGCGAGCGTCGCCTGCTCGTCGGGCGCGAGCACCGAGGTCAGCTCCATCGCGGCGTACTCGGGCATCACGAGGAGCTGCGCACCGGCGGAGGCAGCCTCGGCAGCGCCGCGCGCGAGCTTGGTGCGGAAGTCGTCGAACGTCGCGTGCTGCTCGATCGGGTACTGCCAGGCGGCGACGCGCGACGTCATCGAGCACCTCCGAGCTCCTTGGTCCAGAACACCATGGGCTTCGCCGTCTCTCGATCGTCGCCGACGTCGCGCCACGAGAACGTCGTCGTGATCTCGGGCCGCTTGGTGAAGCCGTGGCGCGTCCACAACCGATCGAGGGGCTGGTAGTCCGCCGGGCGATCGCCGGTGCGTTCGACCGCGCAGAACGCGGCCGTCGTGAAGCCGTGCGCGCGCGCGTGCGCCTCGCGGTGCTCGAAGAACGCGTTGCCGAGGCCGTGGCCGCGAGAGGCGCGCTCGAGGACGCTCTCGCCGAAATAGAACACCCGCGCGGGGTCGTAGCCGGCGGCCTCCAGCGGTGGAAGCACGCCCTCGGTGTGCAGCACCAGCGGCATCGCCGTCGAGGCACCGACCACGCGATCGCCATCGCGTGCGAGCACCACGAGCGACTGCGGCGACGACGCGTACGAGGCGAGGTAGCTGCGCTCGGACGCGAGATCGCCGGCGTAGAGATACGGGTACTCGCGAAACACCGCGATCCGCAGCTCGGCGAGCGCGGGCAGATAGCGCTCGATCGCCGCGCCGGCCACGCGCTCGACGATCATGCCGATCATGCCGCGCCGACCTGCTTCAGCCAGTCCTGCAGGTTGTAGTAGTTGGTGACGCGCGTGATCTTGCCGTTCGCGATCTCGAAGAACGCGCCGCCGGGCAGCGTGTACGTCTGGCTGTTCGCGGGTGGCAAGCCCTCGTCGGTCACGAGGTACGTGCCCTCGACGATGTACTCGGCGGCGAGGCGGCCCGCGGTGCCCATGATGACGATGTCGCGAAGCTGCTCGCGGTAGCTGCGGTTCATCCGATCGAGGAACGTGCGAAACACGGCTCGCCCGCGCTCGCGGCCGCTCTGGTTGAGATCGTGCGCGACGTCGTCGGCGAGGAAGCTGCACATCCCGTCCCAGTCGCCGCGATTGAAGGCCGCGTAGTAGGCGGTGACGAGCTCGGAGTCGGTACTCATGCGGCTACTCTCGCTTGCCGCGACACGATTTCCCAGATCGCCATGACCGCGATGTCGTGTGTCCGCCGATCACCGACGTGATATTTCGCCGAGTTCCGAGCGGCATGTGAGTTGCTGGCATCGCGTGCAATGCGGTGGTTGATCGTGGCGGTGGTGGTGAGTGCACGGGTGGCGAGCGCGGATCCAGCCATCGGTCTTCACGTCGGCGGTGGGCTCCCGATCTCTCCGGACGAGAGGGGCGAGACCTCAAGTCTGCTCGTCGGCGGTGCGCTCGGCCTGGAGCGCGAGGGTCGCTGGTGGGCACCGAGGTTCGCGCTCGATGTCCGCCGGATGAACTTCGCAGACGTCGTCCCTGTGGCCTTTCACACGACGGCGTCAGACATCCGTGGCATTGGTGTGCGGGGCCTGGCCGGGCTCCGGATCCAAACCCAGTCCTCGGTTCGGTTGTTCGGGCAACTCTCGGTCGGCCTCGAGTGGCAGCGGGCATCCTGGGAGGAATTCCTGCTCATCCCTCTCCTCGACCTCTCGAAGTTAGAAGCCCGGCATGACTCGGGGATGGCCGGCGTCTTCGAATCGGCGCTCGGTGCCGCCGTGCGATCGGGTCACGCGATTCTCGGGGTGCAAGCGGCGGTTGCGATGCTGAGTACGACGCACCTGCCAAGCGCAGCAGGCGACAAGAACCCGTTGGATCTGATCGTGACCGTGTTCGTCGAGCACCGGCGTTGATCGCACTCGCTGATCGGTCGCTTTGCGTTCGCGGTTCAGCCGCGGCCGCGTCGGCCGCCGCCGTGCCGTTGCGAACCGCCGCCGTGACGCGACGGCTGGCCAGGCCGCCCACCCTGCTGTCCTCGAGGCTGCTGCCCACCGCGATTCGGCGGTCCACCTCGCGACGGCTGCCCTTGCTGCTGCCCACCGCGCGACTGCCCGGGTGATCCACCACGTGGCTGGCCCTGCCCACCATGGGACCCTTGCTGGCCCTGCCCACCACCGCGGGACGGCTGCTGCGGGCGCTCCTTCGGTAACAGCGGCTCGATCTCCGGCGGCGTCAGCTGACGCCACCGCCCGAGCGGCAGCTCGCCGAGCTTGATGTGCATGATGCGGATTCGCTGAAGGCTCTCGACGGTGAAGCCGAACGCCTCCGTCATTCGCCGGATCTGCCGGTTGAGGCCCTGGGTCAGCGTGATCTTGAAGACCTTCGCGCCGAGCTTCTCGACCTTGCACTTCTTCGTCGTCGCATCCGACAGCCGCACGCCGTTGGCCATGCCGTCGAGGAACTCTGGCGTGATCGGGCGATCGACGCCGACCACGTAGTCCTTCTCGTGGTCGTGCTCGGCGCGCAGCACCTCGTTGACGATGTCGCCGTCGTTGGTGAGCAGGATCAGGCCCTCGGAGTCCTTGTCGAGGCGACCGATCGGGAACACGCGCTCCGTGTGGTTGACGAAGTCGACGATGTTGCCGGCGACGTTCCGCTCGGTGGTGCAGGTGATGCCCACCGGCTTGTTGAGGGCGATGTACACCGGCTTGGTCTTCTTGCGGGCCTCGCCCACGACATCGCCGTCGAGCTTGACCTCGTCGCCCTCGTTGACCTGGGTGCCGAGGGTCGCGGGCACACCGTTGAGCGTCACCCGGCCCTCCGAGATCAAGGTATCTGCCTCGCGGCGCGAGCACGCGCCACTCTCGCTGAGGAACTTGTTGAGCCGCACGGTTGCTGACCGACCCTACCGCGTGCGCTACGTTGGGTGCACTTGCGCCTGCTCCTGATCACGCCGCCGATGACCCAGCTCAACACGCCGTACCCCGCGACGGCGTACTTGACGGGGTTCCTCAAGCAGCACGCGCAGCGCCTCGACCTCGAGGTGTTCCAGGCGGACGCCGCGATCGAGCTATTCCTCGCGGTCTACTCGCGCCGCGGGATCCAGCGGATCCTCGACGAGCTGAGCGCGCGTGCCCGCAAGCTCAAGAAGCAGAAGCCGCCGCCGGCGATCGCGAACTTCCTCGCGCACGGCGAGCGCTACGTCGCGACGGTCGATCACGCGGTGCGCTTCCTCCAGGGTCGCGATCCCGGGCTCGCGCTGCGGATCGTGGGACGCGAGCTGCTCCCCGAGGGTCCGCGGTTCGCGGCGATCGACGGTGGGCCTGGTGCGGCCGACGACGATCCGCTCGCGTGGGCGTTCGGTGGCCTCGGCATCGCCGATCGCGCGAAGCACCTGGCGAGCCTGTACATCGACGACCTCGCCGACGTGATCCGCGAGGGCATCGCCCCCGAGTTCGAGCTGTCTCGCTACGCGGAGCGGCTGGCCGCCAGTGCGCCCACGTTCGATCCGCTGCGCGACGCGCTCGAGGGCGAGGCGAACCTGGTCGACGAGCTGCTCGACGAGCTCTCGGCGGAGCTCTACGCACGCCATCGCCCCGACGTGATCGGGCTGACCGCGCCGTTCCCCGGCAACGCCTACAGCGCGTTCCGGATCGCCCGCGCGATCAAGGCGATCGCACCTGCCACGAAGGCGATCCTCGGCGGCGGCTACGTCAACACCGAGCTGCGCGAGCTCTCGGATCCGCGGGTGTTCGACTACGTCGACTTCGTGACGCTCGATGCCGGCGAGGCGCCGGTGCTCGCGTTGCTCGAACATCTCCGCGATCCGAAGAAGTCGCTGCATCGCACGTTCGTTCGCCGCGGCAAGCAGGTCGAGCTGGTGACCGATCCGAAGCGCAAGGATGTCGCGATCACCGAGACCGGTACGCCGACCTACGAGGGGCTGCCGCTCGATCGCTATCTCTCGCTGTTCGAGATGCTCAACCCGATGCACCGGCTGTGGTCCGACGGGCGGTGGAACAAGCTCACCGTCGCGCACGGCTGCTACTGGAAGCAGTGCTCGTTCTGCGACGTCACGCTCGACTACATCGCGCGCTACGACCGCGCGCCGGCAGATCTGCTGGTCGATCGGATCGAGACGATGGTCGCCGAGACCGGGCAGACCGGGTTTCACTTCGTCGACGAAGCTGCACCACCTGCGGCGCTGCAGGCGCTCGCCGAACGGCTCGTCGCACGCGGCGTCACGATCACGTGGTGGGGCAACGTGCGGTTCGAGAAGTCGTTCACGCCGCAGCTCGCGCAGCTCCTCGCGCGCTCCGGGTGCGTCGCGATCAGCGGCGGGCTCGAGGTCGCCTCGGATCGCTTGCTCAAGCTGATGAACAAGGGCGTCACCGTCGAGCAGGTCGCGCGGGTCACGCGGGCGTTCGTCGACGCGGGCGTGATGGTGCACGCGTACTTGATGTACGGGTTCCCGACCCAGACCGCGCAGGACACCGTCGATGCGCTCGAGCAGGTGCGCCAGCTGTTCGCCGAGGGCTGCCTGCAGTCCGCGTTCTGGCATCGCTTCACCGCCACGGTGCACAGCCCGATCGGCAAGTCACCCGCCACGTTCGGCATCAAGCTCAAGAAGCTGCCGAAGATCCGGTTCGCGACCAACGACGTCGCCTTCGTCGATCCCACCGGCGTCGATCACGATCGGTTCGCCGACGGCCTGCGCAAGGCGGTCTACAACTACATGCACGGCCTCGGGCTCGACGAGGATCCGCGCTCGTTCTTCGACGGCAAGCTACCGCGTGCCTCCGTGCCATCTGATCTGATCCGCAACGCGCTGTCGTGATGCTGATCGCCCTCAACAAGCCGCACCTGGTGCACACCAAGTTCACCGACGAGCAGAACCGCCCTACCCTCGCAGCGTTCGGCCTGCCGAAGAACGTCTACGTCGCAGGCCGGCTGGATCACGATAGTGAAGGGCTCCTGCTGCTCACCGACGACGGCATGCTCAACCAGCAGATCACCGACCCGCGCTGGAAGGCACCGAAGACGTACTGCGTGCAGGTCGAGGGCACCTCGTCCGACGAAGCGCTCGACAAGCTGCGCCGCGGGGTCGAGCTCAAGGATGGGATGACGCTGCCCGCCGAGGCACGCGCGATCGAGCCACCGGCGTGGCTGTGGCCGCGCGATCCGCCGGTGCGGTTTCGCAAGACCGTGCCCGATTGCTGGCTCGAGCTGGTGATCCGCGAGGGTCGCAATCGCCAGGTGCGGCGGATGACCGCTCATGTCGGGTTGCCGACGCTGCGGCTCATCCGGTTCGCGATCGGGCCCTACACGCTCGAGGGGCTCGCGCCCGGCGCGTGGCGCGAGGTCAGTGCCGACCTGCTACGCAGTCGATGACCTGCTTGCAGTCGGTCAGCTTCATGCACCTCGCGTAGTTCGTGATCTCGCGGCCTCTCGCAAAGCACGTCGGCTGTGCCTTGCGCACCGTCGCCGCTTCGTTCGGGCCCCACACCTTGTCGATACACGCGGGCAAGGTCTCCTGGACCCACGTGCACATGTCCTCGTCCATCTCGGTGCCGCCGACCGAGGCCTGATAGTGCGCGAACTGCGTTCCGCCGGCGAGGCCGAGCACGACGACGAGCGGCGTCAGGATCCCGAACGTGATCGCGAGCGTCTTGCGCTCGTTCGCGATACCGCGGGCGAACAGCCACGAGAACACCGCCACCACGACGCCGACGATCACCGAGATCAAGAGGATCGCGCGACAGGCCCCACCCATCGCACCGTAGTCCCACGTGCACATGTTGCCGGCGCTGAGATCCTTGACCACGTAGCCGGCCACCGGACCCGCGACGAGCGGCACCAGGGCCGGCCACCACACCGTCTTGTCGGGGACGCTCGTCCCACCACCTGCGCGAACCGCCATCTCGACAGCCTACCTCCGGTGCCGTCAGCTACGCTCGCCCCATGCGGTTGGCGTTGGCGATGATCTTGCTGATCGGCTGTGCGGAGGATTCCGGCGAGACCCGCGCGTGCAATGACACCGGCTTCGACGTCACCGACCTCGAGGACGGCAGTCAACGCGTCGGCATGCTCGCGAACGGCGCCTGTAGCCCGTACGTGGTCGAGGAGATTTCGGGGTCCAGCCCTCCGACCAATCTCGTCATCGACGGCGAACGCTACATCCACCTGCCGATCGATCAGACCAGCTTCCTCACCTCGGGCCGCTGGAGCTTTCACCTCACGGTGCAGCACGGCCAGAACGGCAGCGTGAACAGCGTCCGCGTCTTCCCCATCGAGGATTGATCAGCGAGCGAGCAGCTTCTCGACGATCGCGAGGTCGTCATTGTTGACGCGCTGCTGCGCATCGACGAACACGCGGACGTGGTGATCGGTGGCCGGTTCGGCATCGTCGGTTCGGGCACCTCGGCCGCCGACAACGGGGTCGCGGACAACAGCGAGACCTTATCGTAGCCCACTCGAGCGGCTCGTTATTACGACGGTCCTAACGGAATCCGTTAGAACGACGGTCCTAACGAACCCGGGAGGGGTACCTCGTCGAGGCGGCGGCACCAGATGCCGTTCGCGTCTGTCCCCCGAGGACGGATCAGCGGGCGAGGAGCTTCTCGACGATCGCGAGGTCGCCATCGTTGACGCTGCCCGAGCGGATGCACCGCACGCGCTGCTGCGCGTCGACGAACACGTGGATCGGCAGTCGCGGATCGCTGACGCCGAGCTGATGGAGCCAGGTGTCCTGTGTCTTGCTGTCGGTGAGGCGCGAGGTCGCCGGCATGTCGGGGTGCGCCTGCTTGTGCGCCGCGATGTCGTCGGCCGATTCGTCGACGGAGACGAACGTGACCTCGACGCCGAGCTTGGTCTTCCACTTCGCGATCCGCGGCATCTCATCGACGCACGGCTTGCACCAGGTCGCCCAGATGTTGACCCACCGCCAGCCGCTCGACGCCTTCGGTGCGGGCTCCGTCATCGCCGGCCACTGCATCGGCTTCGCCGACTCGGGAGGCGTGTAGACATCGCAGAACGCCTCGACGGTCGCGCCCTGGCGCTTCGTCGTCTTCGCACCGTTGACGCGCGACGGCGGATCGCCGGCGGGGGCGGTCTCTTCACACGCCGCGAGCGCAGCCAGGGCAAGCACCAGCATGGTTGGCGCGAGCGAGAAGCGGTGCGACGGTTGTTCGATCACAGCTGACAGTCGATCCATGCGACGAACGCACTCCGGTTGAGCTCTTTGGTCGATTTGCTTCCACACTCGCCACCGGCACTGCGCCGCCACTGACAGAACTCGTCCTCGAGCTGCGCGAACTCCTCGCCGAGCCACAGCATGCCGACCTCCTTCTCGAGATCGGGATCCTTGAACTGCTCCTTGAGGTGATTCATCACCGCCTCGGCGCGCCCCTTCGACAGGTCGCGGTTGTGCGTCACCGAGCCCTCGGGCGACGCGCGGGCGACGACGAAGAAGTAGCTCGCGCCCTTCTGATCGGCGAAGACCTTGTCGACCAGCGCGAGGTCGTCCTTGTCGAGCTCGGCCTTGTCCTTGTCGAACTGGATGATGCCGCCGCGATCCTTCATCGGCCGGAACAGCGCGTTGAAGTCGGTGCCCGACATCGTCGCGACGTTCTTCGCCTGCACCGGCTGGCAGCCACGCGCAGCCTCGCCACCGACGAGCCCGCACGACATCAGCACGCGGCGCAGGATCTTCTTGAGCTCGGGGCTGCAGTACTCGACATCCGAGGAGGCCGCGACCGCGGGTTGGTTCTCGGCCGTCGTCGTGGCGGCCAGCGAGGAGGCGAGCCGCGTCTCGGCGGAGCCGATCCATTTCGCGGTCGCACCCGCCGGGATGGCGAGCAGGATCACGGCGGCGACGATGCGACCGATCATCATGGCGTTGCTCCGGGTGCGGGTTCAGCGGGCTTGGGCTCGGCCGGCTTCGGCTCGGTCTCGTCGGCAGGACGGCGATCCGGAATCTTCACGGGTGCCTCGTCAGGCTTCTTGTCGACAGGCTTCTTGTCGGCGGGCTTCGCCGCCGGCTTGTCCTCGGGCTTCTTGTCGTCGACCTTCTTGTCGTCGACCTTCGCCGCGGGCTTGTTGTCGATTGGCTTCTTGTCGTCGTGTGCCGGCTCGACCTTGGGAGCGGGCGCTTCGGCGCGAACCGGGGCCAGCGTGCCGGCGGCGTGGCGATCGAGCATGCGCTTGAGCGTGAACTCGAGGCCGAGATCGACGTCCTCGTCGCACAGCTTGACGCTATCGACGAAGATCTGCGGCGTCAGCACGCGGATGTTGTTCGCGACCGACCACCGCAGCGACTTGTTGAGCCGGCTCTTCGCATCGGCCGAGCCAATGCAGGTCGCGAGCTCGGGGAACCGCTCGCGGGACATCCGCGTCGCCGCGTCTGGATCGGCCTTCGCGGCATCGCGGATCTTCTCCTGGTTCGCGAACGCCCACTCGATCACCGCCGGTGCACTGTTCGGATCCTTCGCCGCCGCGCACAACACCGCCTCGCTCACCACGCATGCGCCCGGGTGCGTGGCCTCGGTGACCATCCAGTTGCAGGTGTTGTCGAGTGGGAACAGGATCGCCTGGCGATCGAGGTCAGCCGCGAACCCCGACGCGGTCAGCCGCTGCTCGAACGCGCGGCACGCAGGGCACAACGGATCGAGCACCTCGATGACTCTCGCCGGATTCCCTGACGGCTTCCCGGTGGTGATGCGCACCATCACGCCGTACGGATCCTCGGGCTTCGCGAGCGCGTCGCAGGTCCCGATGAACGTGCCGTGATCGGGCGCGAGCGCGAGATACAGCAGCACCGGGATCAGGACGAACGCGATACCGATACCGAACGCGGCGGCGAGAAAGCCGTTGCTGGCCGGCTCTGATGCGAGCCCCGGGACCAGCCCGTGCGGCGAGACCTTCACGGCCTTCGGCTCCTCGATCGGCTCGCGCGGCAGCGCATTCGAGCCACCGGTGAACGCGGGCTCGTCGGGGAGCTCCGGCTTCGGCACCTTCTTGACCCGTGGGTTCGGTCCGCGCACCGGCACGATCGCCGCGTGCTTGGTCGCCTTGCGCCAGACGGCGACCGCGCCGACGAAGCACGCGGTGCTCGCGAGGTAGATGCCGACGCACAGCTTGCAGGTGGTGCCGAGCTTGGTCAGCGAGATGATCAGCATGACGATCGACGTCAGCATCGGCAGCCCGCAGGCGGCCGCGAGGAACACCGACGCCCGGCGGTCGAACTGTCGCCGCGTCAGCGCGAGGTCGATCGCGTAGAGCAGCACGAACGCGAACACCGCCATCGCCGGGAGGGAGATCGGGATACCGCCCCACACCGAGGTGCGGAACACCGACGAGTACGGGCTCATCATCGCGACCTGGCAGCCGCTCTCGCCGGCCTCCTTGCCGAGCCCGGGGATGAACGAGCAGTGGATGCTGTGCACCTGTCGATCGAGGTGCTGCACGAAGTCGTAGGTCGACAGGCCCGCTAACACGAGCCCGAGTGCCGCCGCCACGAGGACGACGATCAGCCAGGGTTGCGGTTTCACGAGGGCCATCGTTGCATGACCAGCGGCAACGCGCGAAGTCCGGGATCGATTGCAGCGATCGCGAGCGCATACGCACGCGATCGCAATTCACGGAGCGGGCATTTCGCCCCACGCCAGCGATCAGCGACCGATCACCCAGTCACTGAGGCCGAACGTGGCGCGATTGAGTGCGCCGAGTCCGCCGCTACCGACCGCGGACAGCCGACCGTCGCCGGCCGCGCGCGCCTTGTCGTAGTCCGTGATCGCGCCATCCGCGGCGTCGACCACCTTCAGGATCGGCACGATCTTCTTCGCTGCCTTCGCGCCGAGCGAGAGCGTGCTCGGGGCAGGCACCGCTGCCGGCGGCTGCTGCCCGCCGTAGACGTTGCCCAGGTCAGGACCTTCGATGCTCGAGAATGTGTTCGTCATGAGCGATCAGCAGTGCAGCGCGGGTGCCAGCGCTAACCCGGCGAACGACAAGTCCACGATCGCGAACCAGCGCTTCCTCGAGGAGACGAAGTGCGGTCCCGCGACGACGAATGTGTGCGCTGCGTTCCGCGATGGACGCCTTCGCGACAGCGCGCGGTGGTTTGACGCCAGGTCAACGCACCACGATGCGCGTGCGATGCGCGGCCGCGCCGATGGTCGCGATCGCACCGGCGTTGAAGTCGAGGGCGTCCGTCGGCACGCCGTCGGAGAACACCACCCCACCCACGGGCATCCGCGACTCGAGCGTCAACGTCTCCCCGGCCTTCACCACGCCGGCGATCACCGACGCCTGCGAGTGCCGCGACACGAACGGCTCGCGCACGACATAGACGAGCCGCGGATCTTCCCAGCTCATCTGCATCGGCTTCCCGGTCTGCCCGCCGGTGAAGCTCGCGATGCCGGCCGCCATGTTGAACATCGACGACAACCAGCCGGTCGAGCCGGCGCCGGTGGAGATCAACACGCCGGACGACGACTGCAGCTCGCGCTTGTCGCCGACTCGCACCTCGTAGTGTGCCGAGACATGCGAGCGCGCGCCGATGAACAGGTCGTTGAAGCCGAGCAGGCGCTGGCCGTCGGCGAGCCGCGCCTCGGCGAGCGTGATCTCGCGCAGCGTGGCCTTGCCCTCGAGCATCCGCGTCACGGCCTCGCCCGCCTGATGGGTACGGAACGGCAACAGCACGCCGTCGTAGCGTTCGGGATCGGGATTGATCGGCACGATCGGCTGCGACCCGACGTACTTCGCGACGTTCGCGACCAGCCCGTCCTGGCCGAGCGGGACGATCAGATCGCTCGGCGCGAACAGATACGTCGGCACGATCTCGCGATCGATCTGGTGGACCTTGATCCCGACATCGAGCTGGCGATGCACCACCTCGAGCGAGCGCGCGTACGTCTCGTCCTCGCGCTGGTAGTCGTCGAAGTCACCCCCGGCGTGCTCGATGTAGAACTTCGCCTGACCGCGCGAGTTGAAGCGTGCGATCAGCTGCTGCAGCCGCGTCTTGCGCGTCACCAGGACAAGCTTCTCGAACATGCGATCACCCCTCTCACTTCGTCATCAGGGTCTTGAGGAGATCGGGGCTCATGTTGAGCTCGCCGATCTTCGTCGCGTTCTCCGCGAGCTCGCGGAACGCCAGCGCGATCATCAGCTTCGGATCGGACGCGCTGCCCGAGGCGGCCAGCAACGTCTTCCAGTCCATGTTCCGGATCGGCTCGAGGGTCGCGGCGATCGCATAGGCGCGCGCGTCCGCATCCTGCTTGTCGTTCTCGGCCTTCTTGGTGACCAGCTGCGAGCGCTGCTCCTCGACGGCGATGTCCGCACTCATCTTGCGCTCGCGGATCTCGCGCTTCTTGAGCTCGACCGCCAGCTCCGTCGACAGCTCGCTCTCCTTGATGATCCGCTCCCCCTCGACGGCGGCGTTGCGGCGCAAGTAGATGGCTTCGTCGGCCTCGCGCTGCAGTCGCTCGCGCGCCTCGGCCTCGAGGGCACGCGCCATCTCGGGCGTCGGGCGGATCGACAGGATGGTGACGCCGAGTGGCTCGATGCCGAGCATGCGCACCAGCTCGTGCGCGCGCAGCCCCGTGATGATCTCGGCGACCAACGCCTCACTCGCCGTCAGCGCCTCGCGGAGCGAGAGCTTGCCGAGCACCGTCTGGGCGATCACCTGCGCGGTGTGGACGAGGCGGCTGTCGAGCTTGTCGGGATCCTCGCTGCGGTATTTCCCGTTGCTCTCGACGCTGAAGTCGAGCAGCTTCGCGAGCTTGACCGGCTCGATCACGCGATACGTGATCTGGCCCTGCACCGTGATCTCCTGGAAGTCGCGCGTGGTGGTGACGAACGCGAACGGGATGTCGGCGCTCGCCGCGGGGACCAGCACGACGGTCGAGGTCGGCCGGTAGTAGAGGAACGACAGCCCGGTGCCCTCGCGCTTGAGGACCCCGGCCTTGTAGTGGAGGACGTAGGTGGTAGGGGGAGCCTTGAGATATCCGAAGCCGAACATGCTGCCACCTCTTCGTGTGATTGTGACACTACTATAGTGTCACCTGAACACTAAGCAACAGCAGTCTTCGTGCCATCGCGCTCGTCGCGATTGCATCGAGTTGCCCGCGCCGGGCATCGACGTGCGTGCCGATGTGGCAGCGACGAACCGTCTCCAGCGGCGGGAATCCGATCGGCGTGCGGCCGGTTTCGTGCTCTAACCCCGCCATGCGCACCACGCTCTTCGTTGCCCTGCTGTCGTCGATCTCCCTGCCCGCGCTCGCCGAAGCCCCCGCCGCGCCGAGGCAACTCGAGCCGGTGCCCACGGGTGCCGAGGTCGGCAAGCCCGCCCCGGACTTCGCCCTGCCGGACCTCGACGGCAAGCAGGTGAAGCTGTCCTCGTTCAAGGGCAAGACGGTGGTGCTCGAGTGGTTCAACCCGGGCTGCCCGTTCGTCAAGAAGTCGCACTCGGTCGGATCGCTCGTCGAGACGGCCAAGCAGGCGACGGCGGCAGGCAAGGGCAACGTCGTCTGGCTCGCGATCAACTCGGGCGGTGCCGGCAAGCAGGGCGCGGCCCTCGAGGACAACAAGGAGGCGGTCAAGACCTGGTCGCTCACCCACCCGGTGCTGCGCGACGAGGCTGGCAAGACGGGCAAGGCGTACGGCGCCACCAACACGCCGCACATGTTCGTGATCGATCCGAAGGGCACGCTGGTCTACGCCGGCGCGATCGACAACTCGCCCGACGCCGAGCGCAAGTCCGCGCCCGACGGCAAGCTCGTCAACTACGTCGAGGCCGCGATCGCGGATGTCGCCGCGAAGCGTCCGGTCAAGATCGCCACGAGCAAGGCCTACGGTTGCTCCGTCAAGTATGCGAACTGAGGCCGTCGTCGCCGTCCTCGCGTTCGCCGGCTGCAAGTGCGGCAGCGAGTCCACGTCGGGTATCCAGGCGAGCTCGCCGACGATCGGTGAAAAGGCGGCCGTGCCTTCCGGGCCGCCGCTCGCGGGCAAGGACTACTTCCGCGTCGATGCCGCTCCGGAGCAGCCCGCCTGTCAGGTCGCGGCACCGTGCGAGGCACAGCTGATCCTGACCGCGCTCGGCGACTACCACGTCAACGAGAACTATCCGTTCAAGCTCGTCGTCGCGCCCACCGCCGAGGTCACGGTCGAGGGCACCGGTTCGTTCCGTGCGAAGGGCAAGATCGGCACGCTGGCGCTGCCGTTCCGCGCCACCTCCGCCGGCACCGCGAAGATCGCGGGCACGTTCAAGCTGTCGGTGTGCAACGACGAGAACTGCCAGATCGAGACGCCGAAGATCGCGTTCGAGATCCCGGTTCGTCAGCGACCGTAGCCCACGCTCGCCATCCTGCTTGGTGATCTGCGCCTCGTAGAACGACGCGCTTGGTCATCCCCACTCGAAGATCCGCAGCTCGCCCATCGATCGCCACGCGTGCAGGCCGACGTGGCCCTCGCGCAGCATGCAGCGATGTGTCCCCGCGCACGAGCTCGAGCACCGCTCGGCCTCCGTGTGTGCCCAGCTCGTCGGTCGCTTGCCCTTGCTCGGCGTTCGCCACCGCACGGGCTCGTCGAGCTTCACGACGGGTCCGGTCATGCGCACGCTCCGAGCGGCACGTCGACATCCGGCGCACCGGGAACACGGTAGGCCTCGTCGAGCGGATCGATGAACAGCGTGTGCGCGTGGCCGTCGACGGTCGTCGTCGTGATCGTCACGCGCTCGCCGCGCTTGAGCGCCGCGAAGTCGTCCGGTGCGACCGTGAACCGGTGCTGCGTGCCACCGTGGCCGTGCCAGAACTCGAGCGTGATCGCAGCGCCCACCATCACGTACGCGACCTCGATGACACCCGTCAGCGGACCGTAGGTGCCATCGAGATAGAGGGCCTGCGCATAGGTGTCGTGCATCGCCACGACCGCCTGCGCGCAAGCGTCGACGCCACCATGGGTGTCGACGGGAACTGCATCGGGCGCGTCGTCGTCGTCACCCGCCGGTGTCGGTGACGCGGGCGTGCTGCAGGCGAACGCGCTGCCACCGACGATCAGCAGAAAGTCTCGGCGCCGCATCAGTACGCGAAGTCCGTCCACTCGCGCTGGATGCGCTGGTAGAGCGTTGCGGGGTGGAGTGCGGGCTGGTACGGCGCGATCAGGCCGGCCGCCTTGAAGTCCGCGCGGAGCACGCGGTTGTCGTTGTTGAAGTTGACGACCGCGCCCTGGGCATCGACGAAGTTCGCCTGCGTGAACGGGTGCCAGGTGAAGGTCTCGTCGTTCCCCCACAGCTCGCCGTACGCGAGGATGTTGTCGTACCAGGTCTCGAACGGCCGACCCGCGTCGCGGTGACACGAGTCGCACGACTGCTCGCTGATCTCGATTCCTGCGGCGTTGTAGCTCGCGGGGACGATCGAGCCCTTGCCCGCGGCGCTCGCGGCCCACGCCGACAGCGCGCCCTGCTGCTTCCAGGGCGTGCCCCGCGCCGAGCGAAACGGCGTCGTGCGCAGCAGCTCGTGGATCAGCTCGGCATCGCTGCCGGTGAGCTCGGGCAAGGTCTCGATGCCCGCGTCGCGCGCGGGGAACGCACCCGGGAAGTGCGTCGCGGCGATCCGGAAGGTGGAGAGCGAGCCGCCACGCAGCTGATCGATCATCGCGGTGAGCGCCGGCGAGCTCGCCCACGCGGGGTTGTCGGCGCGGCGCGTCTCGATCGCGGTCGCCAGATCGTCCGCGGTCGGGAACGGCCGCAACGCATCGACATCCCAGCCGGTCAGCGTGCGCGTACGCAGGCGGATCTCGAACGGATGGAGCTCGCCGGCCTGCTCGAGGAACATCAGCTCGCCGAACACGGTGCCCGCGGGGAACATCCACTCCACGCGATGCGTGTAGCTGTTCGGATCGCGCTGCCAGTGCACGACCGGTTGATAGCCGTCGCCCGCATCGGGCAGCCGCCAGAAGTCGACGACCTTGACGTCGGTCACCGGGCCGATCGGATGACCGAACGGAAAGTGAAAGCTGCCGAGGTCGGAGAAGATCTGCGCGTGGCCGCCGGGGACCGCGAGGTTGATCAGCCCCGGATCGATCGTGTTGGGCCGGAAGCCGATCGGCGTCACCACGTTGTCGCCGAACGAATCCTGGTAGCCCGGCGTCAGCGACGTCTTGTCGTACCAGAGCGTGCGTGGCGACTCGATCAGGCTGCGGATCGCACCGGGAGCCAGACACGGCACGCGCGCCGCGAACATCGCGAGCCGCGCACTCGGCATCAGGTCGATCGGTCGATCGACGAGCGCGAGCTTCACCGGATCCGCGCACGGATCCGGCGGCGGGTCGACGATCGATGCATCGGATCCCGGTTCGTCATCACCGGGGGTCGACGGTACCTGCGAGCTGCAGGCGCACAACGCGAACGCGAGAGCGACCTTCACGCGAACGACCTTGCACGAGGTACGAGACCGCATGCGCGGTCGGCCGGACAACAGCCACTAACACTGTTGAGAGCAAGTCAACGCGGTCTTCACTTGGTGCGCACCCCAGTGCACGACGGAGATTGCCCACGCCTTCCCTCCCCTGACAGTTCTATTGAGGCACTCTCAATATTGAGGTTGTATCGAGAGCGTCGTTCAGGATACCCATCGCAGGTGCCGCGAGCAGTCTCCAAACGCACGGTCAAGAAGGCCACCGCCCCCAAGCGCCGCCGCGTGATCCGCCGCCTCGAGAACGACGAGCGCCGCGCGCAGCTGTTGTCGCTCGGCCGAGCCGCCTTCGCCGCGAGCCCGTACGACACCGTCTCGATCGACGACCTCGCGAAGAAGGCGAAGCTGTCGAAGGGCCTGTTCTATTACTACTTCCCCACGAAGCGGGACCTCTACATCGCCGGCCTTCAGGAGACCTCGCAGGAGCTGGTGGACAAGCTGATCACCAACGTCGCGAAGGAGACCGCCCCGCGCGAGCGTGCGATGGCCGGCGTCTCGGCGTACCTCGATCACGTCGAGAGCCAGGGCAGCGCGTTCGTCGCCCTCATGCGCGGCGGCATCGGCAGCGATCCAGAAGTCGCCGGCGTGCTCGAGAAGGTCCGCACCGGCATCCTCGACGAGTTCCTCCAGGGCAACCCGATCAGCACCTTCCTGCGCGCACGCCCGCTGGCGCGCATCGCGATCCGCTCGTGGATCGGCATGGTCGAGGCCGCCAGCATCGAGTGGCTCGCGCAAAAGGACGCGCCGAAGGAGGAGGTCAAGACGATGCTCGTCGACCAGCTGTTCGATCTCCTGACCCGCGTGCTCGGACAGGCCGACGTCAACCGCTGGCGCGCCCAGAGCTGATACGCTGGTGCCCGATGAGGGCAGCTGTGTTTGCACTGGCGCTGTGCGCCTGCCCTCCCCCTCCGCCCGTCGCCGAGCTCACGCCCGCGCCGGCGAAGCCGGTGCCCGAGCTCGAGGCCGACAAGGTCCGCATCTATCCCGCGGTCAGCGTCCGCAAGTCGTCGACCAAGTACACGCTCGAGGTGCTGGGACTCGAGCTGGTCGGCAAGGTCAACCCGGTCGGCTCGATGGCCGCGGTCAACCTGACGAACTGGCTGCGCAAGCTCGCGGACGACGACCTGTTCATCACCGTGGGCCGCCGGAACGTCGACATGATCGAGGCCAAGGTGACGGCCGGGTGCGGCGATGACGAGGCCGCGTGCATCAAGCAGATCGCCGAGGTGCTGCAGGTCGACCGCTTGATCTACGGGATCGTCAACGACTTCGGCGGCGAGTTCTACGTCTCGCTGACGATGTTCGATGTCGCGAGCGGCAAGTCCGTGGTGTGGACCGGCAACAGCTACGCGGGCTCGAAGGACACCGAGTACACGGCGAAGCTCGCGCTCGACGATCTGATCAAGCGCATGCCGTGAGCACGGCGGCCTGAAACGCGTCCCACGTCGCGTGGAGCGGAATCCCGCAGCGCGCGGCGACCACCTCGATGTTGCCGCGCCGCCAGAACTCCGGCGGGCAGCCGATGATCAGCTTGCCGCCGCGCGCGTGGAGCCCGAGCTCGAGCAGCGTGATCGGCGACTTCGTCCCGCCGGCGAACCACATCGCGATCACGTCGGCGCGATCGAGCCCGTCGAGCTCCCACTCGACCTGCTCGCGAAACCTCGGCTCCTCGATCGACTGCCGCCAGCTCGCGTCCCACTCCTCGCGCCGCGGATTGAGCACGGTGAGGTGATCGGTGAGGGGATCTCCGAGCGCCGCGGTCAGCGTGTGCTGCCAGTCCTCGGCGGCGCCCATCTCGATCGAGCCGGCGAGGAACACGACACGCGCACTCGCCGGGATCACCAGCGGTGCCGGAGGCTTGAGGATCACCACACCCCAGCGTACGCGCGGTGACGAGCTCGATGTCTGGTCGTGTCGTCAAAGTCGGGCATCGCCACGACGCCAACGTCGGTACGCCTGCATCTGGTGATCCTTCCTCGGATTTCGATACGATGACGCAGTGCAACAGTCTCAGTCGCAGTCTGGACCGGTGGCCCAGCTGCTCGGCTTGTTCGAGAACTACCCCTCACTCGCCCTGACCTACGACGAGATGTTCGATGGCGGCACGCCCCGTGCGCCGTTCGCCCGCGTCGCCGCCCTGCTCGACAAGATGCGTCCCGAGGAGCTCGCGCGTGCGCAGGCCCTCGCCGAGACCGCGCTGTTGCAACAGGGCGTGACGTTCTCGGTCTACGGCGATTCGCGCGGCACCGAGAAGATCTTTCCGTTCTGCCTTCTCCCGCGGATCGTTGCCGCCGACGACTTCCGCAAGCTCGAGCGCGGGCTCCAGCAGCGGTTGCGCGCGCTGTCGATGTTCCTCGACGACATCTACGGCGAGCAGAAGATCCTCGCCGCCGGCGTGATCCCGGCCGAGATGATCGTCGGGGCCGGTGCGTACCGGCCGATGCTGCGCGGGCTCAAGCCACCCGGTGGCGTGCGCATCCACATCGCCGGGGTCGATCTGATCCGCGACACCGCCGGCACGTGGCGCGTGCTCGAGGACAACCTGCGGACGCCGTCGGGCGTGTCGTACGTCGTCGAGAATCGGCTGATCAGCAAGCGGATGTTCCCGCGCGTGTTCGACGCCGCGCGCGTGCATCGCGTCGATCACTACCCCACGCGACTCGCCGAGACGCTGCGCTCGGTGTCGCCCGTCAGCGAAGATGTCAACGCCGTCGTGCTGACGCCCGGTCCCTTCAACTCGGCGTACTTCGAGCACAGCTTCCTCGCGCGCACGATGGGCCTCGAGCTCGTGCAGGCGCCGGATCTGTTCGTCGACGGCGACAAGGTCTACTGCCGCACCACGCGCGGTCCCAAGCGCGTCGACGTGATCTATCGCCGCACCGACGAGGCGTTCCTCGATCCCGACGTGTTCCGCCCCGACAGCGTGCTCGGCGTGCGCGGCTTGATGAAGGCATACGCGGCGGGCAACGTCGCGCTCGCCAATGCACCGGGCAACGGCGTCGCCGACGACAAGGCGGTCTATCCGTTCGTCCCCGACATGATCGACTTCTATCTGTCCGAGGAGCCGATCCTCGAGCAGGTCCGCACGTGGGTGTGCTTGTTCGACGACGATCGCACGTTCGTCCTCGAGCACCTCGACGAGATGGTGGTCAAGGCGGTCGACGAAGCCGGCGGCTACGGCATGTTGATGGGACCACAGGCGACTGCGTCCGAGCTCGACGAGTTCCGATCGAAGATCACCGCCGAGCCGCGCCGCTACATCGCGCAGAGGCGCGTCGAGCTGTCGAGCTGCCCGACCTGGATCCCCGACACTTCCTCGCGCGCCCCGGGCGCGATCTCGTTGTCGCCGACCGGCCGCGTCGAACCGCGCCGCGTCGATCTGCGCCCGTACATCCTGACCTCGCGCGAAGGTCCGTGGGTGTTGCCCGGTGGGTTGACGCGCGTCGCCCTCAAGCAGGGCAGCTACGTCGTCAACTCCTCGCAGGGCGGCGGCAGCAAGGATACGTGGGTGATGAAGGAGAAGGCGTGATCTCGCGCGTCGCCGATCACTGCTTCTGGTTCGGACGCTACGTCGAGCGCGCCGAGGCCACCGCGCGCATGCTCGGCGCCGCGAGCTCGCTCGCGCTCGATGCCGAGCTGCCGCCCGCGCAGGTCTGGCGCCCGGTGATCGTGGTCACCGGCGAGGAGGAGCAGTTTCGCGAGTCCCAGGCCGGCGACACCGACGATCACCCGGCGTGGGGCGATGCCGAGGTCGTGCAGCGCTTCATGGTGTGGGCCGAGCACAACGGCTCGTCGCTGCATCAGACGCTCCGCGCCGCCCGGTGGAACGCTCGCTCGATCCGCGAGGTGCTGTCGCTCGAGACCTGGGAGGCGATCAACGAGCTCCACCTGTGGAGCGATTCGTCGAGCGCGCAGACCATCTACGCGAACCACCGCGATCAGTTCTATCACCACGTCCGTCGCGGCACGCAGCTCGCCCTCGGGCTGATGCGCTCGACGATGCTCCACGACGAGCCGCTCGACTTCATCTGGCTCGGCGTGTTGCTCGAGCGCGTCTCGCAGACCGCGCGCATGCTCGACGTCCAGCACCACGCGTTCACCGCCGCGTCGAAGAATCCGACGGGCGGCGAGATCATCGAGACCGCCCTCTGGCTCTCGCTGCTGCGCGGCCTGTCCGGTAGCGAGGCCTATCTCAAGCGCAGCGCCGGTCGCGTCAGCTCCGATGCCGTCGCGCGGTTCTTGGTCAGCGAGCCCGCATTCCCGCGCTCGATCGCCTACTGCGTGCACTCCGCCTACGACCGGCTCACGCACATCCGTCCGCCGGATCGCCACGACCTGCCCGGCGGTAGCGCGCTCGAGCAACTGCGCGTGCTCGACGTCTGGGTCACCGCACGTGGCGCGGAGCCCCTCGGGGCTGCGGTGCACGACCTGCTCACGCACGTCGTCGATGAGGTCCACGAGATCTGCGGGCTGCTCGGCAAAGAGCTGCTCGGCGCCGCCTGATCATCAACGACGACGACGACGACGACGACGACGGGCACGAGTGGCCGAAGCGGCCCAGCTGCGTTCCCCGGCGCACGGTGGAATGAGCTCGCAGGTGCTGCCGTCGTCCATCGCCTGCCGGGCATGCTCTCGCCCTCGACGAGTGGCACGCGCTCGGGGCCTTTTTCGGACCCGGACCCAGACGCGTCGAACGGCTGGGTTTCGAGCCGCGGCGCGCGACGAGGCGAAGCAGCTGTGGATCGTTGTTCCGCTGGCAGTTTCGGTGATCGAAACGCGTCGAGGTCGACCACGTGGTTCCCGAGTAGCGGGACCCGTTCTCGGGCTAGAGTGCCGGTCGATGCGTACGCGTCACCTGTCACTCATGTTCATCCTCACCGCCTGCCCATCACCGGATCACAAGACCACGCCACCGAAGCCCGAGCACGGCACCGTGGGGAAACCACCCGGCGACGCGAGTGAGCTCGGTGTGCTCGCCGAGGGGAGCAAGCTCCACGGCTTCACCACGGCGACGATCTATCTCGACGACGCCGACAAGCCGGTCGGCGGGCGGTTCGTCCACGACGCGACCAGGTTCACGCTCGACTACCTGCGAGTCGAGACCGCACCGCAGGGCTTCATCTGGGTGACGTCGTTCCCGACCAGCGACAAGGGCGAGCCGCACACGCAGGAGCACCTGCTGCTCGGCAAGGGCGATCGCGGCCGCAGGTTCGGATCGTTTCAAGCGATGGCGCTCGCCGAGTCGAGCGCGTTCACCGCGCAGTGGCGCACCGCGTATCACTTCCACACCGTCGCCGGTCACGACGTGTTCTGGCCGGTGTTCGCCGACCAGCTCGACGCGATGGTCAACCCCGACTACACCGACGAGGAGATCCGCCGCGAAGTGCGCAACTTCGGCGTCGACAAGGGTGACGACGGCAAGCTGCGGCTCGAGGAGAAGGGCACCGTCTACAACGAGATGGTCCGGACCTACGAGAACCCCGAGGTCGGCATGTGGCGCGCGATGGGGCAGCTGGTCTACGGCCCGACCCACCCGCTCGCCCTCGACTCCGGCGGTCAACCCGACGCGATCCGGACGATGACGCCGCAGGACATCCGCACGTTCCACAAGGACAACTACCACCTCGCGAACATGGGGATGATCGCGGCGTTTCCGTCCTCGATGACGCTGGAGGCGGTGCTCGCCGACACCGACAAGGTGCTGGTCGCGGCGAGAGCGAAGAACGGCCACGTCGGCAAGACGCTGACCGAAGCGGATCTGCCGAAGCCCACCGGTGGGGCGAGCGGCACGCTGAAGGTCGTCGACTATCCGTACGCGGACGCGACGAACCCCGGGCCGATGACGTTCGCGTGGCCGGCGACGCGCAAGCTCGACGATGGCGAGCGCCTGCTGCTCGGCTTGTTCCTCGACACCTTCGCGGGCGACGAGAGCACCGTGCTCTACAAGAAGCTGATCGACAGCAAGTCGCGGGTGCTCGATCTCGGCGCGAGCGGTGTGTGGTCGTACAACACCGACGACCAGGGCCAGCCGGTGTTCATCGGTGTCAGCGGCGTCAAGCCCGACAAGCTCGACGACAAATCTCTCACCGAGGTTCGCACGCTGATCCTCGGCGAGCTCGATCGGATCGCGAAGCTGCCGGAGGGCGATGCCGAGCTCGCGGCGATCAACGCGAAGCTGGCGAGCCGCGTCGTCGATCTGCAGCGCCGGATGAACAAGTTCCTCGACTCACCGCCGGGCTTCGGCTTCCGCGGCGCGAGCTCGGGGTGGATGGATCACCTGCAGTCGCTGTCGAAGATCGGGGGCTTCAAGAAGTCGCTGACGATGCGGCCGGCGCTCGCGAAGGTCCGCGAGGTGCTTGCCGCGAAGGGCAACCCGTGGCGCGATCGGATCAAGGCGTGGGGCCTGTCCGACGTTCCCTACGGCGTCGCCTCGCGACCGAGCCCCGCCTACCGCAAGAAGCTCGATGCCGAGCGCAAGACGCGGATCGACACCGAGCTCGCGCGCCTGCAGGCCGAGTACAAGACGAAGGACGTCCCGTCGACGCTCGCGCGCTACGAGAAGGACTACGACGTCGAGACCAAGAAGCTCGAGGCCGCGGCCGCCGAGCTCCCGCCGCTGGTCAGTAGCTTGCCGATGACGCTCGACGAGGGGCTCGCGTACACCACCGGCGAGCTGGGCGTGGTGAAGACGTTCGTCGCCACGTTCGATTCGATGGCGTCGTCGCGCGTCTCGCTCGCGTTCCGCCTCAACAACCGGGTCGATCCCGCGGACGGCATGTACCTCGCCGCCCTGCCCTCGCTGCTCAGCGACTCCGGCGTGATCGTCGATGGCAAGCCGATCGCCTCCGACGAGGTGCGCGAGCGACTCCGCAAGGAGATCCTCGAGCTGTCGATGTACTACACCGACGACGATCGCACCGGCCGCATCGAGCTGGTGGTCGCGGGTGCGGGCAACGGCGCCGCCGAGACCAAGGCCGCGCTGACCTGGATGCATCGCGTGCTGTTCTCTCCGGACTGGCGCGCCGATAACCTGCCGCGCCTCCGCGATCTGATCGATCAGCGCATCACCGGGCTGCGTGCTCGCATGCTCGGCGCCGAAGAGGGCTGGGTCAACGATCCGCGCGATGCGTGGCGCCATCAATCCAAGTTGCAGGCGCACACGGGCTCGTTCCTCACCCAGATGCACGACCTGCATCGGTTGCGCTGGCAGCTGCTCGGCTCCGATCCGAAGCTTGCCGAAGAGGTCGGCGCGTTCCTCGGCCTCGTCGGCGACGCCGCGAAGCAACCCCGTGCTCAGCTCGCCGAGCTGGCGAAGGCCTTGACCAAGCTCGACGACGCGAAGCTCAAGCCGAAGGCGGCGCCTCCGGCGTACGAAGCCGCGCAGAAGCTGTCCGTCGAGGGCAAGAAGCTGGCGACCGCTGCCGGCAAGGATCTCTCGGCGCTGCTCGCGGACCTCCCCGATGCCTCGCTCGCCGCCGACTGGAAGTATCTCGCGCGGCAGATGGCGAAGGATCTCGCCTTCGGGGCACCCGCAGCGCTCGCGAAGCTCGAAGCACTGCGTGCGCAGATCGTCCAGGCTCCCGCGGCTCGGCTCGTCGAGGTCGGTTCGCGGGCATCGCAGACCGCGATCGCCGGTGACCTCGAGAAGCTGGTCCGCGACCTCCCGACGCCACAGCAAGCCAAGACGTGGGGCGCCGCGCTCGAGCACCCGTTCAAGGCTCGCCTCGGGGAGCGCGACCCGAGCGCGACCAACCCCGTGTTCGTCGGCCTCGTCGCTCCGGGCACGTCGAGCGGCGTGTTCTTGAACCTCTCGCCCGCCACCTCGTACGGCGACGTCACCGACGACGCGGTGCTCGACTACCTCGCGTCGAACCTCTACACCGGGCACGGCGGACACAGCGTGTTCATGAAGACGTGGGCCGCCGGCCTCGCGTACTCGAACGGGCTGCGCCCCACCATCGAAGGCGCGGCGCTGATCTACTACGCCGAGCGCACCCCGCTGCTGCCGACGACGATGAAGTTCGTGATCGACGAGCTCAAGAAGGCGAAGCCCGATGCCGCGATCGCGCGCTACGCGGTGTCGAACGCCTTCGCATCGCGCGTCGCCAGCAGCTACGAAGCGCGCGCGAGCTCGATGGCGGCGAACCTGGTCGATGGCCAGACTCCGGAGCTCGTCAAGGCGTTCCGCACCCGCGTGCTCGAGATCGCGAAGCAGCCCGACATCGCCGCGAAGCTGTTCGCGCGGATGGAGTCGACCTACGGCAAGGTATTGCCCGGCTATGGCGTCACCGCGACCAAGCCCGACGCGTCGACGACGTACTTCGTGATCGGTCCCGACAAGCAGCTGTCGGCGTGGGAGGACTACCTCAAGGCGACGTACAAGGATCCGAAGATCGCGAAGCTGTACCGGCTGTACCCCCGCGACTTCTGGATCACCCCCAGTGCGCCATGATCACTTCGCCTGGAACATCGCCGTCGGCAACGAGGCGCTGGCGAGCGGGAACATCTTCTTGGTGTAGTCGCCCTTCGAAGCGTCGGGCACGCCGAGGACTGACGAGATGGTGAACACGTAGAAGTGGTCGACCTCCAGCGTGGAGTTATCGAGCTGGAGTGTGGGTTCGCGCGTCCGATAGCGCTGCACGGTGGTGATCGTCGTGGTGAGGTTGTTGACGATGCCGATCTCGGAGAGCACGACGTCGAAGTAGTCGACCGGATGATCGGAGGTCTCCCACGTCAAGCGCGATCGCCCCGGCCGAACGAGCTCGACTTCGGCGCCGTCGTCGACCAACGGCGTCGCCTCGAGGACCACGTTGGTCGGGAAGGCGATCGCATTGTCGATCCGGGTCGTGCTCGGCGACGCCCCACAATCTCCTGAGGGAGGCACGGCAAGGTGCTCGGTGGTCGCGAACATGTCGGCGGATAGCGAGGCGCTGGGGTGCAGGACCGGGCGAGAGCCGACCGCACCCACCGTGGCGACCACGCTATGATCGGGGAACGGGTTCGGGTACGGCACGGCGAGCTCGAACTCGAGGCCGGCCACAGGCGCTTGCACGAGGGTGAGCTGGGCGAGGTTGGGAAGCTCGAGCGTCGGTTGCGCCGTGAGCTCCCAGCCCGGAGTGAGTGACGCGAATCCGGTCGGCGTGTAGGCGTCGCCAACCTTCTTGATCTCCTCCAGTTCCAGGGGCAAGGCGACCTGGAGGGTCGTGCAGCCCGCGGCGGTGGTCGGGGTCAGGTTGCCCATCATCGTGTGGGTCTCGCTCGGGGTCATCTTGTACGTGGTCTCGACGAGGAAGTTCGAGATCGCGAGCTGTTTGAACGCGAACGCGTCACCGAGCTCGAGGTAATAGAGGCGGTCACCGAACGTGTGGTCGAGGATGCCGATCGGGAGGTTGCCGATGCCATCGACGTCTCGCCAGTCGATGAGTTCGGCCGTCTCCGTGGAGAGCTCCGGGTTCGACCACTGCCCCGTGGTGGCGAGCATCGTCCGGCCCGAGCCCGGCGCCGGTCCGCGGATGAACGTACTGACCTCGAGCGGCTCCGGGATCCGCCCGACGGTGTCGTACGAGATCGCGAGCGTCTCGGCATCGTCCTGCACCTCGAACACGTCCACCCCCCGGGTCAACCTCAGCCTGTAGTTCTGCGTGGGCCGCACGAACGAGAACGTTCCATCGGCATCGACATCGACCTCGATCGAGGAGCGATCCTCGAACACCACCGTCACGGCGGCGGTGAGCGCGCGGGATTCGAACTGCGGGACTCCGAGGATGTCGTTCTCGACATGCGCCTCGACCAACCTGACGCTGACGCGCTTAGTTTTGGGCGGCTCAACTTCGTCTCTCAGTGGAAAGGTCAGCTGGCATCCACTGATGAGCAGTACACAGAGCACTGCGAACGACCGCACGAGATGAGTGTATCCTGGCCCGAGTGACGCCGGGGTTGCGGATCGGCAAGTACGAGGTGGGTGTCCGCCTCGGCAAGGGCAGCTTCGGCGTGGTGCACCTGGCACGCGACGTCGAGCTCGGCCGCGAGGTCGCGATCAAGTTCCTTCGCCCCGAGTTCGGCGCGCGCGAGCAGATCGTCCAGCGGTTCCTCCAAGAAGCGCGCGCCGCGGCGAAGATCGGCCACCCCGGCATCGTCACCGTGTTCGAATGCGGTGTGGTCTCGGGCACCGGGCGCCACGATGGCACCGCCTACATCGTGATGGAGCGGCTCGCCGGCCAGAGCCTCGGCGATCGGGTCGAGGCGAAGCACGCGTGGACGTACCAGACGATCGTCGCGATCGGGCGCCAGCTCGCGCTCGCCCTCAAGGCGGCGCACGACTCCGGCATCATCCATCGCGACCTCAAGCCCGATAACGTGTTCCTGGTTCCCGACGCGGCGGTGGTCGGAGGCGAGCGCGCGAAGATCCTCGATTTCAGGATCGCGAAGCTCGACGACCCGGGCCCGGGCGGGATGCACACGCACTCGAAGATGATCCTCGGGACGCCGCGCTACATGTCGCCCGAACAGGCGCGGTCGTCGACCAACATCGACGCACGCAGCGACATCTACGCGCTCGGCTGCATGTTCTACGAGCTGATCACGGGTCGCGCTCCGTTCGAGGGCGACACCGGCGACATCATGTTCCATCACCAGGCCACCGAGGTGCCGCCGATCACCACGCTGGTCGACAACGCACCCGCCAAGCTCGACGCGTTGCTGCGCCAGATGCTCGAGAAGAAGCCCGACAAGCGTCCGCCGAACATGCAGGCGATCGACACCGCGCTCGCCGCGATCGACGACGCCGATGCGGTCAAGCCCGCGGTCCGCCACCGCGCGAGGTTCGTGTCGAGCCCGGTCACCACCGACGTCGCCGAGCCGCCGCGCCCGAAGCGGATCTCCGCCGCCGGCGAGCTGTCGACCAAGCCCGTCGCGGCCGAGCCTCCAGCACGGGACTCCGGTCAACGCGTCAAGGTCGATCTCGATGCGGTCCCCTCGCCGAGCGAAGAGCACACCGCACCGTCGCAGAAGCTCGCGATGCTGATGGCGCGCACGAGCGAACCAACGTTCAAGGCGGTGCGCCACGACCGGCCCGTGTTCGAGGAGTCCGAGCTCACGGATCGCGATCTGCGCCCGGCCGCGAACAGCACGCTGAGGACACAGCGCACCAACACCAATGCGGTGTGGTTCGCCGCGGCCGGAGGCGTGCTGCTCCTGCTCGCGCTCGTGATGGTGGTGCGCTGCGGCGGCAGCAAGCACGTCGCCTCCCCCGAGCCGACGGCCGATGCCGCCCTCCGCGAGCCCGATGCGAACGAGGAGCGCACGGCGCTCGAGAAGGAGTGTCAGGGGCTGCTCGCGAAGCGGGCCTGGGACAAGCTCGACCACTGCGGCCGCGAGCTGGCGAAGATGGCTCCCGACACTAGCAAGCAGCTGGTCGCGCTCGCGTTCGCCGAGGCCCGTGCGCTCTCCGAGCTCCGCGAGATCCGCAAGCTCGCGGTCGGGGATCTCGCCGAGGCGACGATCCACAGCCGGGCCATTCCGCCGACCTCGGTGTATCGCGATGAAACAGACACGGAGCTCGCACGCGTGCGCAAGGACTACGTCGAGCAGCAAGTCGCCGCCCTCGCCGGGTACGCGGGCGCGCACGACTGCGAAGCGCACGGCTACGTGTTGACGTCGATCGAGAACGCTCACGGCAAGCCTCTCCGCGAGGAGCTCGAGCGCAGCGCCCAGCCCTGTGTGCCGGGCGATCAGCCATCCGATCCAGCACCCGAACGCCCCTCGCGTCGCAAGCCCCGAGGCGAGCCGTTGACCATCCGCGAAGATCCACCGCCCTCCTCGAAGGTCGACTGTGCGGAGACGAGCACCCTGCTCGCGCTCGAGCGCAAAGGCGACGAGCTGGCTGGGGATGGGGCTTATGCTGCAGCGCTGACCGCGTACGAGCTGGCCTTCCGCTGCAGACCCGTGGTCGCACAGAAGGCGTATCTCGCCGCCTGCAAGTCGCGAAACTTTGCGAAGGCGAGGCTCTACTACCGCATGGTTGGCAGGGACTCGCTGGCGCAGATCTGTCTGAAGGAAGGCTTCGACCCGCGTCCTTGACCGGCGCTGCGATGACGCCCGAGCCGGCGGACGACTCGCGTGTCGTACGCTACACTGCCACCCGTGCTGTCGAGGATCTGGCTGCTGCTGCTCGCGATCGCGCTGGTGAGCGCGACGGCCCACGCCGCGACCGGAGAGATCGGCCGCGCGGAGATCGTCGAGCTCGAGACCGCGCTCGATGATCTGGTGATCGAGACTGCCGCGCCGGTGTTGCCGGCGATCGTCGGGTGGACCGAGGGCCGAACCGCCCACGACGCGCTCCCCTCCTCCCCACCACTCGTCCAGGTCTTTCGCCCACCGCGCTTCTAGGGCCAGTCCGAACCGAACGAAGCCCGACGGTGCTCGCCGTAGGCCCCTCGTCCCGAACACCGTCTGTTCTGGTTCTTGCTCAGGAGTGCTTCATGTTGGACCTGCTCTCCTCACCCGACGTCTGGGTGAGTCTCGCTACGCTCGCTGCCCTCGAGATCGTGCTCGGGGTCGACAACATCATCTTCATCGCGATCCTCTCGAGTCGGCTACCCGTCGAGCAGCGCGAGAAGGCGCGGAAGCTCGGCCTCGCCGGCGCGTTCGTGTCGCGGCTCGGGCTGCTCGGGATGCTGGCGTGGATCGTCAAGCTCGATCAGCCGCTGTTCGAGATCGCCGGCAAGGGCTTCTCGGGCAAGGCGCTGATCCTGCTCGCCGGTGGGCTGTTCCTCCTCTACAAGGCGACCAAGGAGATCCACCACAAGCTCGAGGCGGCGGACGAGTCACCGATCAAGACCACGGTCGCGACGTT
Source organism: Deltaproteobacteria bacterium (assembly GCA_031385555.1). Classification (GTDB taxonomy): domain Bacteria; phylum Myxococcota_A; class Polyangia; order Haliangiales; family Haliangiaceae; genus JABFXX01. The sequence goes on from JANNBP010000439.1 coordinate 45,760, forward strand.
CGGCAGCGTGATCTTCCAGATCGTGCTGCTCGACATGGTGTTCTCGATCGACTCGGTGATCACCGCCGTCGGCATGACCGACTACCTCTCGGTGATGGTGGCGGCGAACGTGATCGCGCTGCTCGTGATGCTCGCGCTCGGCGGCAGGATCAGCGCGTTCGTCGAGCGCCACCCATCGGTCAAGGTGCTGGCCCTGTCGTTCCTGCTGATGATCGGCCTCGTGCTGGTCGCCGAAGGGTTCGGCGCCCACATCCCGAAGGGATACATCTACGGTGCGATGGGCTTCTCGGTGTTCGTCGAGCTGGTCAACCTTCGCACCTCACGCAAGAAGACCTGAGGTGGCTCCGAAACGACAACCCCCCGGTCGACCAGAAGTGATCGAAGCCGGGGAGCTCGTTCGAGAGGGTTCGTAGGTAGCGACTCAGTCCTTGTCCTTCGTCGCGTCCATCATCTTGCTGAAGTCGGGGTCGCTGCTGCACGCGAACATCGCGTCCATCACGGCCTTCTTGTTCGACTTGATCTGGTCGCCGTACTTCTCCATGACGTCCTTCGGCACGTCCTTGCCGTACTTCTCGCCGAGCGACTTGCGCATCGCCTGGTAGTCGGCGGAGTTCTTGGTGCGCCAGTCACCGACGCTCTTCGCCTTCTCCTTGCAGTCCTTGCCGCCGACGTTGAACGCCGTGGCCTTCTCCGAGTCCAGCTTCATGAACTTGTCGAAGTCGTTGCTGCCGCCGCCACATGCGCCGAGGACAAGCGCGATTGCCAAGATTTTCTTCATGGTGATAAGGACGACAGAGACCACATCGAGTCGCGCCGGCGCAAGCAGAAATCGTGGGTGGAGTGTTGTGCTTTCGCGGCCTTGTCGCGCACCGCGGTTCGCAACTAGAGATCCGCGCTGCGCAACGAGAACGCACCGGCCTGGTAGCCGTGCACGGCGATGTTGAGCTTGCCGCTCGTCGAGGGCGTGTACGTGATGGTCTCGTTGCCCGACGAGGTGTAGCCGCGCTGCAGGTACGCGTTGGTGGTCGGGGCTGCGTTCAGCTGGATGTAGAGGTCGATGTCGACCGTCGAGGTGGTGCGGATCACGATCTTCTTGTTCGCGACCACGTCGACCGAGAACACCTTCATCTCGCCCTGCGCCACGTTGCCCGTGGTGTTGACGTGGACGGTGGTTGCGGGCGGTGGGGGCGGAGGCGTCACGCCGCCACCCTCGGTGTACGTGATCTTGAGCGTGAAGTTGCTGGTCGCCGCGTAGCCGTTGATCGCGACGTAGACCTCGCCACCACCGGTCACCGTGCACGCTTCGCTCGTCCCGTTGCGGTACGGGCGGCAGTCGTACGAGGCCGCGGTCGGCGCCGCGCCCTTGCGGACGTAGAGGTCGGCATCGCCATCGCCCTCGAGCGCCGCCGTCAAGTTCGTCCCCGCGGCTACCTTGAACGGGCCGTAGCTCTTCCACGCCGACTTCGCCAGCGCGCCTGCGTCGTTCACCGTCTTGTTCACACCCGTCGTCGGCGTCGTGCCGTCCTGCATCGACAGGTCGTAGATCATCTTCACGTTCGCGTAGGAGATCTTGCCGCCGGCGACCGTGGTCACCGTCGAGCGGATCGGGAGCCACACGAAGTCCGGGTGCTGGCGCTTCGACGTGCCGATCCACTCGCCGCCGATGATCTTGCCCGCAGCGTCGAGCTCGAGGATGTAGTCGTACTTGTCCTGGTGCGTGTAGCGATCGATCTGCGAGCCGAGGTTGCCGTCGGTGGTCGACGACGACTCGCTGATGTAGTCGACGTCCATGTGGACCTTCTTCAAGGTCGCCGCGTTCGCGTTGAACACGTAGTTGGTGGGGATCGACCCACCGTTCGTGATCGCGAGCTTGTAGTTCGACGGCGTGGTGCCGTAGCCCGCGACGGAGAGGAACGCCTGGGTCGCACCGGCCGGCACCGTCAGCGTGCACGTCTCGGCCGGGCCGGTCTCGTAGGGGCGGCAGTCGTAGCTCGCCGTCGTCGGCGCGGCGCCGAACTTGACGTAGAGGTCCGGGTCACCCGTCCCGCTCATCACGATCGTCAGGTTCTGTCCCGCGGTGACCGGAATCGTTCCGAGGTCCGTGGTGGTGCCACCGGCAACCGTACCGGTCTTCTCCGACGTCGTGCCGCCCTCGGCGACCACCCCGATGGCCTTGTTCGCGTCGAGCGGCGAGATGTCCGTCATCGCCGTGATGCGATAGCCGCGCAACGGCTGGTTCCAGACCTCGCCATCCCACGTGCGATCGTAGACGAACGACTCGCCCTGCTTGCCGAGGTAGTTCGTCATCAGCACGTGGAACGTGCCGGGGTTGGTGTCCTTGCAGTTCGCACTCGCACCCGTCGGGCGACCGTACTTGTCGAAGTTGATCTCCTGCGAGCCGTCGAGCTGATCGCAGCGCAGCGACACGAAGCGGCTCTCGGTGCGATCGTGCACCAGCGTGAGCAGCGCCTTGATGTCGTTGATCTTGAAGTTCACACCGTTGTAGGTGACGTCCTGCTTCGGCTCGGGGAGCAGGATCGCGACCGGCGCCCACGCGTGGCAGATGCCGAACCACGTCGGGATGCAGCGACCGGCGGTCTTGCCGTCGCGGATCGCGCACTCTTCACCGAGCGTGGCATTGCACTCCGACGTCTGCGTGCAGGCCTTCGCGCCGGTCTGCGCGTCGATGCCGTGCGCCTTCGAGACCCCGTCCTCGACGCCGGTGAGGTTGAACGCCTTGCCGTACTTCGTCGACGGCGCGTCGGTGCCGACGCCCGCCCACTTGACGTTGATGTTGTCCTGGTAGATCGGCCAGTAACTCGCCGCCCACGGCGTGTTGCGCGCCGCGCCCGTCATCGGCAGGGCCGCGGCGGAGAGCTCGAGGTTCTGGTTGAACAGCAGCGGCGAGTCCGCGCTGCCCCACGCCTCGGCCTTGCCGTCGACGCCGCCCTTCACATCACTGACGTCGGGCTTGCCGTCGTCGACGTCGTCTACACATCCGATCAGCCCGAGGCCGATCGACAATCCAACGATGCTCTTCGTAAACATAAGCTCCTTAGTTGGCGCGCAGCGTCAGCAACGGGCGTGCCTGCCCTCCTGGACGACGTCCACACACACGTGTCGCGTGGTTCCCGGACGCGAGATCGCGATCTCGCTTGGCACGCTGGCTAGTCGAGTAGCCGGGGGAGATACCTCGACATCTCGGATGGTTGGCCGGAACGTATGCTCGGCAACCTGCGATACAGTCCGGGGCCAGTGCCGAACCTGCTCGCGATGTCGTTCGAAGGCGAGCTCGCACCGTCGTTCACGCTCGACTGCTTGAACCCTGGCCGCACGCTGCCCGACGGGTGGGGGCTCGGTTACTACCCCGCCGGCGAACCGAGCGTGTCGATCCTCAAGGAGCCCGCGCCGCCGCAGGCCTCGATGCGCAGCCAGCTCGCGCTCGCCTGGGAGCAGGTCGAGTCGAGCCTGTTCGTGCTCCACATCCGCGCCGCTACCTGGGGTGCGCTGTCCGACGCGAACACGCAGCCGTTCTCGCGCACGTGGGGGCGCCGCGACTGGTTGCTCGCCCATGCCGGTTCGCTCGATCGCAAGCCCACCGAGGTCCCCGGTCCGTTCGAGCCGGTCGGCTCCACCGATACCGAGGCGATCTTCTGCGGCCTGCTCAACCGCTTCGTCGAGTACGGCTGGCGCAGCCTGGCGGACATCGATCTCGAGATCGTCACCGAGTGGTTCGGCGCGCTCAACGAGGTGGGCGAGCTGACGCTGTGTCTGACCGACGGGCGCGACCTGCTCGTCCACGCCGATCGCCGCGGCGCACCCTTGCACCTCGGTAGCTTGGTGCCGCCGTACGAGAAGATCGAGCTCGGGGACGACGACCTCGGTGTCGATCTCACCCGTCGCGGCGCGAAGTCACGCAAGGGTGCGATCGTGTGCACCGATCAATTGCGCCCGAAGTCCGCCGACAGCGAGACTGCGCTGGTGTGGCGCCAGCTCGCGCCGGGCACGCTGCTCGTGATCCGCGAAGGCGCGGTGATCACCGAGCGCACCACCGGCACCGAGCTGACCTCGCCGCGCGAGCTCCGCCGGCCGAGCCGGGTCGCGCCGAGGAAGTTCGATGTCCTCCACCGCACGGTCTACAAGTACGACAAGGCGGTCGAGCGCTCGACCCACATGCTGCGCTTGACGCCCTGTCACGATCGGCTGCAGAACGTGATCTCGTCGGAGCTGACGATTTCCGTGCCGACCCAGAGCCGCGACTACGAGGACGTGTTCGGCAATCGCGTGCGCAGACTGGCGATCGAGACGCCGTTCTCGGAAATGGTGATCGAGAGCAAGAGCGTCGTCGAGGTCCTCGACGTCGATCCGCTCGGCTTCGGTCCGCTACGCGTCACCTCGGCGTTCCCGCTGGTGTGGATGCCGTGGCAGCGCCAGGTGCTCGATCCGTTCCTGCTGCCGCCGGAGCTGCCCGAGTCGGAGCTCGCCGAGCTCGCCGAGTACGCGATGAGCTTCGTCAAGCGCAACGAGTCCGACCTGCTCGACACGCTGCTCGACATCAACCACACGATCTATCGCGAGTACCAGTACAAGTCGGGCTCGACGAACCTGTCGACCACCGCGTTCGACGTCTACGTCAATCGCCGCGGCGTCTGTCAGGACTTCACGAACCTGATGATCTGCCTCGCGCGTCTGCTCGGCGTGCCCGCGCGCTACGTGTGCGGCTACATCTACACCGGTCCGAAAGCCGAGAACACACGGCAGGGCGAGGCGTCGCACGCGTGGGTCCAGGTCTACCTGCCGCAGGTCGGCTGGAAGGGCTTCGATCCGACGAACGGGATCCTGACGCAGACCGATCACATCCGCGTCGGAGTCGGTCGCAACTACCTCGACGCGACACCGACGAGCGGCACGATCTACGTCGGTGGTGGTGGCGAGACCTTGTCGGTGGAGGTTGTCGTCGAACCACATGTCCCCGCGGGGCCCTGACCGGATGGTGACGACGTGGCCTTAGGGATGTGCGCGATCTACACGGCGATCCCACCGCCGTCGGAGGAGGAGCGCCTGACCCTCGCGAAGCGCAACGAGACCGAGCAATGGGTGAAGTATCCGCGCAAGACGATCGGTCGCCGCGCGATGCTCGAGCTGGTCTCGGTGATCGCGCCGCCGGCGCGCAGCGCGCTCGCGAAGAAGATCTTCGAGCGCGACCTGTGGGGCTTCCTGACGCCTGCCGCTTCGCGCGGCAACCACGGTGCAGCGCTCGCGAAGGCGCACGACGACATCGCTGTGCCGTTCCCGCTGTGGCCGGAGTCCACCGTGCTCGCGTGCCTGACCGGTGCCGAGCCCGCCGACTATCTCGGCAACAACCTGGCGATGCTGCCGCCGGATCTGATCGCCATCGCGATCCCGACACTCGAGAAGTTCGAGGGCTACGAGGTCGCGTACGTGCTCAACGAGTTCTTCCGCGAGGTCGTCGATCGCGAAGACGCCGTGCTGCTGCACTGGGACCACCGCTAGAGGTACTGTCGGCGACATGTCGCGTCCATCCTGCTGCTCCACGGGATGATGCTGATGTCGGACTTCAAGGGTGACGAGATGTCCCCGGTGCTCGACGCGTACGTCGAGACCATCCCCGAGCTCGCGGCAGCCGATCTCACCGAGCTGAAACAGAAGGTTTCTGAGCTCCGCCTCGCGCGGCCCTCCAAGGACGAGTGGGTCAAGGCGCTCTCAGAAATTTCCGGTGAGGTCGTCAAGCAGAAGACCCTCGTCCTCGCGATCGACATCGCGATGGCGAGCGGCGGCATGGTCGAGCCCGAGGAGGACGAGTTGCTCGATCAGGTACGCCAGGCGCTCGGGATCGAGCTGGCCTTTGCCGAGAAGATCATCGACGTGATCGGCCTGAAGTACGCGACCTGATATGTTTCGCTGATGTTCGAGTCGGCGGAGCTGGGTCACGAGATCGATAAACAGCGCTACGACCGAGAGGAACTGGTCCTTCGCGCCGCGCTGTTGAAGGCGCAATTCGAGCTCGTCGAGAGCAAGAAGTTCCCGGTGGTGATCCTGATCGGCGGCGTCGACGGCGCCGGCAAGGGCGAGACGCTCAACCAGATCAACGAGTGGCTCGATCCGCGGCACGTCCAGACCAACGCACTCCGTCCGGTCGCCGACGACGACGGCCGGCCGCCGATGTGGAAGTTCTGGCGCGTGCTACCCCCGAAGGGCAAGACCGGCGTGTTCGTCGGCTCGTGGTACTCGGTGCCGTTCATCCGCCGGGTGTACGGCGAGACGAAGGCCGCGAAGTTCCAGGCCGAGATCGATCAGATCCTGCGGTTCGAGCAGATGCTCACCGACGAGGGCGCGCTGGTGCTCAAGTTCTGGCTGCACCTCTCCAAGAAGGGGCAGCGGAAGCAGTTCGAGAAGTTGTCGCGCAAGAAGACCACGCGCTGGCGCGTCACCGACACCGACTGGAAGCACCTCGAGATGTACGACAAGTTCCAGGAGGTGGCGCAGCACATGCTCCGCGAGACCAGCACCGCGGATGCGCCGTGGCTGGTCGTCGAGGGCACCGACGAGCGCTACCGCTCGTTGACCGTCGGCCAGACGATCCTCGATGCGCTGCGCCGGCGGCTCGACGAGCCGAAGGTTCCGCACCGGAGCCGGAAAGCCAGGACCACGCCGTCGATCGATGGCGTCTCGATCCTCGACCGGCTCGATCTCGATCGCGCGGTCGACAAGGCGGACTACAAGAAGGAGCTCGACGAGCTGCAGGGGCGGCTCAACACGCTGACGCGTCACAAGCAGTTCGACAAGCTCAGCGTGGTCGCGGCGTTCGAGGGTAGCGATGCCGCGGGCAAGGGCGGCGCGATCCGGCGCGTCACCCAGGCGCTCGATGCCCGGCGCTACACCGTGATCCCGGTCGCGGCGCCGAACGACGAGGAGAAGTCGCGGCCGTATCTGTGGCGGTTCTGGAGGCAGTTGCCCGAGCGCGGCCGGATCTCGATCTTCGATCGCACGTGGTACGGGCGCGTGCTGGTCGAGCGCGTCGAGGGCTTCTGTAGCGAGGCCGACTGGATGCGCGCGTACTCCGAGATCAACGACTTCGAGGAGCAGCTGTCCAAGAACAGCACGCTGGTCCTCAAGTTCTGGCTACAGATCAGCAACGAGGAGCAGCTCAAGCGATTCGAGGAGCGCAAGGCGACGCCTCACAAGCGGCACAAGATCACAGACGAGGATTGGCGCAACCGCGAGAAGTGGGACGCCTATCGCAGCGCGGTGTGCGACATGATCGATCGCACGAGCACCGAGCGCGCCCCGTGGACGCTGGTGCCGGCGAACGACAAGTACAACGCCCGGCTCCAGGTGCTGCGCACGCTCGCCGATTCGATCGAAGCCGCTCTATAATCAGCGGCAGGTCGATGAAGGAGCTGCTCAACCTCCACCAGCTCGAGCAGCTCGCCGCGGCGCGGCTACCGAAGATGGCGTGGGACTACTACGCCTCGGGCGCCGACGACGAATCGTGTGTGAGGCGCAACGTCGACGCCTACGAGCGCGTGCGGTTGCACTACCGCGTCCTCGTCGATGTCGCGCAGCGGTCGCTCGCGACCACGGTGCTCGGCGAGCAACTGGCGATGCCGATCGCCGTGGCGCCGACGGCGTTCCACAAGCTCGCGCATCGCGACGGCGAGCTCGCGTCGGTGCGGGCCGCGGGAGAGGCCGGCACGCTGTTCGTGCTGTCGACGCTGTCGAACACCCGCGTCGAGGAGGTCGTCGCGGCGGCCAGCGGGCCGGTGTGGTTCCAGCTCTACGTCTATCGCGATCGCGGCGCGACCGAGGCGCTGGTCCGGCGCGTCGAGGCCGCGGGTGCGCGCGCGCTGGTGCTCACCGTCGATGCACCGCTGCTCGGCCGGCGCGAGCGCGATGTCGAGAACCGGTTCGCGTTGCCGCCGCACCTCGGGATCGAGAACCTCCACGCGGAAGGAGCATCCTCCGCCCGTTCGCCATCGCGCCTCCCCGCAGCCAGTGGGGATTCCGGGTTGGCCGCGTACTTCGCGGAGCTGCTCGACCCGAGCCTGACCTGGAGCGCGGTCGAGTGGCTGCGATCGATCACGAAGCTGCCGGTGCTGGTGAAGGGCATCGTGCGGGCCGACGATGCCGTGCGCGCGGTCGAGCACGGTGCAGCCGGGATCGTGGTGTCGAACCACGGTGGACGTCAGCTCGATGCGTCCCCGGCGACGATCGACGTGCTGCCGAGGATCGCGGATGCCGTCGCGGGCCGTTGCGAGATCCTGATCGACGGCGGGATCCGCCGCGGCGCCGACGTGATCAAGGCGATCGCCCTCGGCGCGAAGGCCGTCCTGGTGGGCAGGCCGGTGTTGTGGGGCCTCGCTGCGGGTGGCCGCGAGGGCGTCGCGGCGGCGCTCGGCGTGTTGCGGCGCGAGCTCGATCTGGCGATGGCACTGTGTGGGGTTGCCACAGTCACGGCGATCGACCGCACGCTGGTCGAGCCTTGATCGAGCAGCTCGAGGCCACGCTCGCCGACGACTTCTCTCTCGACAACCTCCAGGTCTACGGCGACGCGCTGGAGGCGACCGGGGATCCGCGCGGTCAGCTGATCGCGATCGATCTGCACATCGCGAAGCACGGTTCGAGTCGCGACCTCGAGTACCGGCGGCGCCAGCGGCTGCGCGACTGGCTCGAGCTATCGCACGCCGTCGATCCGACGAAGGGCCCCTGGAAGGCGGTGTCGTTCAAGTTCGGCTTCGTCGACGATCTGCGCGCGGAGCTCGCGGACCAGGTGTTGAAGAGCCCCGCGGGACGCTACGTGCGTGGCCTCTCGCTGTCGCAGCGCATGCCGCTGGTCGCCTCGGTGCTCCACGCGCTCGGCAGCGCGCCGCGGCCGTGGCTCGATCGACTGACGATCGTGTCGCGCTCCCGGCACGCGCCACCCGTGGCGGTGTGGGGCACGCACGCGGCGATGCTCGAGCAGTCCTGGGTCCCATCGGTGATCGCCGCGACGCCGCGCTTGCGCCTGCTCGAGCTCGCGGGAAATCGCCTGCTCCGCGCGTTCCCTCATCCCCACGTGTCCCGCCTGCGGATCGACGGCATCGATGCGTTCCAGGCGATCCTCGAACCGGGGCCCGAGCTGCCCGCGGCGCGCGACCTCGAGCTGACCTTCGCGCACGCACCCGATGCGCCGGTGCTGATGGAGCGCCCGTGGCCCGCACTGCTACCGGCCGAGAGCTTCCCCGCTCTGACGCACCTCGATCTGTCGGAGAACTGGACGCGCGCGACCACCGATACGCAGGTCGGCGTGTTCGACGTACTGCCCGAGCTCGGCGTCCGCTACCAGCTCGAAGCGTTGCGGTTGTGGGGAATCCTCGACGACAACGAGCTGACGCGGTTCCGGCGCGTCGGGATGCCGAGGCTCCGCGTGCTCGAGGTCGAGCATCTGCCGCAGCACTGGGAGCTGGAGTTGCCGGGCGTCTCGATCGCGAAGGTGGAGGCGCGCGGGCCGCGCGAGGCCGGGGTGATCGGCGAGGTCTTCGCGACCGTCCCGGGGGGCTTGTCGCGGCGGCTCCCGCTCGCCGGGTTGATCTTCGTCTACCGCCACGCGCGCAGCTGGATGCCGCGCGAGGCGTACGAGGCGTGGCGAACCGTGTGGCAGACCATCGAGGCGCTCCCGTACGGGGGGGCGGGTGGCAGTGGCAGCGTGTCGGCGACGATCCTGCGCCGCGCGCTCGACGGACTCGGCTACATCGACGCCAGCCATCGCGACCTGTGGCCGTGGGCGATGCTGCAGCAGCAACTCCAGGTGCGCGAGGACGGCGAGGTCCGGATGACCATGCACGAGCCGTAGCGTTATCCTGGCACCGTGAGCGTGATCAAAGAGAT
>JANNBP010000448.1:0-17158 GCA_031385555.1 Deltaproteobacteria bacterium
CCCACGACCCCGCGCACGATCAAGCGCGATCTGTCACCGCTGCCGGACGCGATCCGCACGATCGTCGAGCGCGCGCTGCCTCCGCTGGTCGAGCCGCTCGTCGCTTCGGCCCGCTCGCTCTAGAGCACCGACCGGGTTGAAACCATCACGATCATGCGGCCCTGGCCATGGTTGTCTGAGTGGATACTGATGTCTCTTGCCGGCGCTGAATGACTTCGAGAGTGCTGACGGCGCTGGCTCGTCGGAGATCGAGCGCGTTCTTGCGGCTACCGAGGTAGCGGGCGCGTCGACCCTGCCGTCGGCACGTGTGTGCTTGGCGATGTTCGACAGGCACGCGCTCGCGAAGCTCTCGTCGACCTGCAGCGGTGGCGGCTTGCTTTCGAAGCCGGTGCTGAAGAATCTCGTTGTCGGCGATCGCGATCGATCTTCCGCGGTCGGCTGTCGCCACCGCCGTTCGAGGGTGCCAACTTCACCGGAGCCACCGGGGACCAGAGCGTCGGTCTCACCGCCCACGCGGGACCCACCCGAACGCTCGTGTCGCACGGTCCTCGTCTCCGTCGAGGGCAAGCTCGCTTCGCGCGTCGCCTTCGGCGACCCTTGACCTCGCCTGCGGCTCGTGAAAAGCGCCGCCATGGGTGGGTCCCTGGTACCCGGTGATGCTGGTGGAACTGGTACCCCAGCTGACCGCTGGTGACGGCGTGCAGCATCCGTGCACCTCGCTCGCAATGAGCAGCCGTTGCAGGCCTCGGCCGGGAATTCGACCTTCGCGCCTAGCTCGGCGTGTCGCGGAGATGCGCGATGACGGGACCGTGATCGCTGGTCCCGTACTCGCGGTACGCCACGCAATGTGTGTGCTCGTCGACGAGCGCGGTGCTCGCGGCGACGTAGTCGAGCCGCCACCCCATGTTGCGCTGCCGCATGTTCCGCCACGGAGCCCACCACGTGAACAGCCGATCGTTGTCGGGATCGACCCGGCGATGCACGTCGACGAGGCCATGCGAGAGGAACTGCTCGAACAGCGTGCGCTCCTCGTTGCTCTGTCCGATCATCTCCTTGCGCAGCGCCGGGTGCACGTCGATCGCCAGCCGCGCGATGTTGAAGTCACCCGACAACACCAGGTGCTTGTCGTGCTCGCGGAGCTCGGCCGCCCACAGCACGAGCTGCTTCCAGAACTCGAGCTTCGCGCCGTAGTCCTTGCCGCCGTTCGGCCCGTACACCGAGCCGATCACGAGGTTCCCGACTTCCGCCACGGCGATCCGCGTCTCCATGTCGAACGGCGGGTGCACCCAGCTCGGCACCTCGGCGAACGCCTTGTGGCGCAGCATCAGCGCGACACCCGAGTAGCCCGCATGGCCGTGCCAGTGGCAGTGGTACCCGGCGACGTCGACGATGTGCTGCGGGACCTGACCGAGCGCGGCCTTGGTCTCTTGCAGGCACACGACATCCGGCTCCTCGCGATCGATCCACGACAGCACCTCGCTGCTGCGCTTGCGAATGCCGTTGACGTTCCAGGTGCCGACTTTCACGTGCGGAGGCGTAGCACACCGGCGACTACCCCATCCGGCGCCAAGGCGTGTGCCACAATCGGCGCCTATGGTGGGACTCCGTCTCGCGATCCTCTTCCTGTGCTCGCTCGCGACCCGCGCACTCGCGGATGTGCCGGTCACTTCGTACGACTGCGGGCCAGGCACCCAGGGCAACGGCAGCTGCACGTGCCCGAAGTCCCACAGCGCGAAGCGCGACCCCGCGGATGAGAGCAAGGCGATCTGCGTCGCCTCCACGGCCAAGCCGCTCTCGCAGATCCAACCCTCGGTGGGTGGCTACACGCTGCTGGTCGCGGAGGGCAACGACGCCGCCAGCGCGATGAACTGCACGAAGGCCGAGGAGCTCTACGTCAAGGCGCTCGCCGTCAACCCGAAGGGCGTCGAGGCGCTCGTCGGTTCCGGCAACTGCATGGCGAAGCAATCGAAGTGGACGAACGCGCACGCGCAGTTCGACAAGGCGCTCGGGATCAACCCGAAGCACGAGCTCGCGCTGTGGAGCAAGGCGGAGGCGTATCGGCTCGCGTACAACACCACCGAGGCGATCGCCGCCTATCGCAACTATCTCGCTGCCTTCCCAGCCGCGGCGAAGGCGACCAAGGCGCTCAAGGAGCTGGGCTCGGGTCCCGAGGTCGCCCGCAAACCGCCGCCGGCGAAGCCGCTCAAGTTTCCAAAGCGCACGCAGGATGTCGTGATCTCCATCGCCGGCTCCAAGATCACGGCGAACGGCGTCGGCGTGACCGGCAATGGCACCGTCGCGGACTGGATCGCGATCTACGGCAAGCCCGATCGCACGTGGAGCGGCTCTGGCATCAACAAGATTCACACGTGGGACAAGCTCGGCTTCATCGTCTACGAGCCGACCGGCAACGTGGGCCGTGCATCCTCGGCGACGTTCCTGTTCAAGCCGATGGGTCAGAGCTACGACCCGAAGACGATGTTCGCCGGCTGGATCCTCGTCGACGGCACCGAATTCTCGGCGACCACGTCCACCGCTGATCTCAAGACCAAGCCCGGCGCGACCACGCCGTACGGCGCGACCTCCGTGGTGTTCCCGAAGGGTGCGTTCAACGTGTTCACGACGAGCAAGAACGGTCCGCTCGAGCTGGTCGAGCTCAGCATGTGGAAGACCGAGAAGCCGATACCCGACGTACCGGGCACCTCCAGCAAGACCGAGGTGACCGCGGCGGACGTCAAGGTCGAGGCATCGAAGACCGGCGTGAAGGTGCAGGGTCAGGAGATCGGCACGAAGCCGACCATCGCCGACTTCAAGAGGATCTACGGCGAGCCCGAACGCGTGTGGAAGGGCAAGGGCAACGCAGTCAACCACATCCACATCTGGGACTCGCTCGGCATCCTCGTCTACGAGCCGGTCGGCACCGGCAAGGCGATGACGCTGTCGATGCCGTACAAGCCGCTCGACAACGCCGAGTTCTCGCCGAAGACGATGTTCAAGGGTCGCGTCGCGATCGAGACCCGCGGCTTCTACAACTTCAACACGATCGGCACCATCGCCAAGCGCGAGGGCGCGACGCAGCCGTATGGCACCGACTCGGCCGTGTTCGACCTCGGAGGAGTCAGTCTGTTCACGGGCTCGAAGGGCGGAGCCGAGACGATCGGCGTCGTCGAGCTTAGCTTCTGGAAGAAGTGATCACAGGCCGTCGAGCGGATCGTCGGGATCCGACTTGTCGACGATCTCGCCCGTGACCGGTGGGAGCTCGGGTTCCTTCACCGCCACCGGCGCCTTGGTGATCAACGCGCGCCCGAGATCCTCGAGGCTCGCGAGCTCCGCGATCACCGGCGTCTCGCGCGGCTTCGCGATGCCCATGCGATACGGATACCCGAGCGCGAACGCGACGACCTCGCCCTGGTGACGACCGAGCGCGGGCTCGGGTGGCAGCCACGCGAACAGCGTCGCGCCCTCGACGGAGACGTGCGTGTGCCCAGCCTGTTGCGGGCTCGCGAGATAGACGACGTGGTCGCTCATGCCGCCGGCGTCGTCGGCGTCGACGAACACCGAGACCAGCGAGCGCTGATAGCGACCACCCGTATACGCGAGGGTGACGATCGCGGCCGGCGCACCATGGATGTTGACGCTCGCGTGCACCGCGCCGATCGACAGCGGCACGACCTCGCTGCTCGCCGGGAACCCGTCGAGCTCGACGAGCGCGACGCCCGAGTATCGTCCGATGTTCCAGTTGACCACCTCGACCGGGGCACTGCCATCGAGCTTCGTCGCCACGGCGAGCCGCGCATCGGGTTGCGAGCGCAGCGTCTCGGCACTGGTCACCCCGATCACGCGCGCACCGTTCGCGATCAACGTGATCGGCGCGACGAACCGGGGCGGCGTATTCGGTGTCCCACCGTCCGCGAGCGCGACGAGCGGGGCGACGGCGCGCAGCTCAGGAGCGTTCGGGTCTCGGACGGACACGCGTCGACACTGCCACGACGGGTTCGGCGAAGTCGAGCCTCCGATGGCGTGCGCCGGTGTCGCAGCCACCGGGAGGCATGGGGACTGCACCGATGCCTCCCATGGCTGAACTGCATTTGCCGCGACGAGCGCGCCGGTACCGGATCGTGGTCGGGCTCGACCTGTCGGAGTACTCGGAGGTGGTCCTCGAGCATGCCCTCGATCAGGCCGCCCGGCACGACGCACCCGAGCTCCACCTCTTGACCGTCCGCGAGAAGCGCAACCCGACCGCGGACGAGGTCAAGCAGGCGCTGTGGGATCACGTCTACGGCACGCTCGAGACCTTCAACCAGCACGCGACCGAGTGGCGCGCGCGCCTCCATGTTCGCAAGGGCAAGCCCGACGAGGAGATCGTGCAGCTCGCCGCCGAGGTCTCCGCCGACCTGGTCGTGATGGGCGAGTTCGGACTCCATCACTCGCGCGGCTCGACCAAGGCGCTGCCGAATCGCGTGATCCTCAACGCGACGTGCCCGACGCTGATCGTCGGGATGCCGAAAGCGTACGACGCCCGACAGTGCGGCGTGTGTGTCGCGATCCGCGAGGACAGCGAGGGCGAGGAGTGGTGGTGCGAGGAGCACAGCGCGAGCGGCCACAAGCGCCAGCACGTGTTGACGCCGATGACGGTGTGGACCGGCGGCCAGTTCGAGATCGATCGCGCGGCCTGAGTCCGTGGCACCCTAGGGGGCCATGGAAACCGTGCTGCCGTACGACACCGCCGTTCGTCCTTCCACCGCTGCGAAGAGGCCAGAGCTCGTGCGCGGCGTGCTGGTATCGACGTTCCGGCGGCTGATGCGGCTGTACTTCCGGAACATCGAGCGCGTCGGCCAGGCGCCCGGGCCCGACACGCAGGGCCGGGTGATCGTGTCGAACCATACCAACGCGCTGATCGATCCGGTGCTCGTGCTGACCGATGCAGCCTGCGAGATTTCCCCCGTCGCGAAATCGACGCTGTGGGACGTCCCCGGCCTGGCGTGGCTGCTCGACCGTGCGGGCGCCGTCCCGATCGTGCGGCGCAAGGACAACGCGAACAAGGACTCGTCGACGAACGCGGAGATGTTCGTCAAGATCGCGAGTCACCTCGCCGGCGGCGGAAACATTCTGATCTTCCCCGAGGGTACGAGTCACTCGGAGCCCCATCTCGCGCCGCTGCGCACCGGCGCCGCGCGGATGCTACTCGCGGCGGAGACCGCGCGGGGGATCCCTCCGACGTTCCAGGCCGCGGCGCTCGAGTTCGATGCGCGCCACGATTTTCGCTCGCGCTGCCTCGTCCTGTGGGGACCGGTGCGGCGGTTCGCCGAGGTCCCGGGAGCTGACGAGGAAGCTCGGATCAAGCACGCGACCGAGATCATGAACGCGGATCTCTCGGAGCTGCTCGTCGAGGGAGACACCCACGAAGAGCGGCTGCGCGTGGCGCGCGTCGCCGAGTTGCTCGCGAACGACGAGGGCGATCGATCGCTGGGCAAGTGGAGCGGCATCGGCCGGCAGGTCGAGCTCGCGAATCGCACGCTGAAGAGCGTCGAGCCGAAGCTGCTCGCGCGCGTCGCCCAGCACGTCGATGCCTACTACGCGGAGCTCGAACGGTTGGGGCTCGAGGATGCGCGGATCGTGGGTGGGATGGTCGAGGAGAGGGTGCCCGGTCCGTCGGGCTGGAAGCGCGTGATGCTCGCACCGCTCGCGGCCTCGGGCATCGCGCTCTACGCCCTCCCCTACTTCATCCCGCGCATGGTCGCGCGCAAGTACGATCCCGATGCGGTGTCGACGATCAAGCTCGGTGCCGCGCTGCTCGTCTATCCCCTGTGGATGGGAGGCCTGGTCGCGGGCTCGCTGATCCTGCTACCGCCGCCGGTGTCGTTCGTCGCCGCGGCCGTCGCGATCACGTCGCCGTTCGCGGCGCTGCGCTGGCTCGACAAGTGGTACCAGCACCGCGCGGAGCCGACGCCCGAGGAGGTCGCCCAGCTCGCGCGCATGCGGATCGCCGCGCGCACGGCGATCGACGAAGCGCGATCGCGGCTACCCAGTTGACCGCGGGCGATAGACCACCCAGATCAGCAGCGACAGCACACCGGTGACGAGCTCCACCGTCGACGACACGGTGGTCAAGTTGAACGTCTCGGCGAGCCACACCTGCGCTGGTGGGTAGAAGCCGATCGCACCGAACACGACCATGCCGAGGCCGGAGACCAGCACGAACAGATGCTCGAGGGCGAACCGCGCGAACGAGAAGCCGAGCAAGCCGACGCCGAGGTTGAGCGCGAGGGCGTGCGCGGCGTTGGTGCGCACGAACCCGAGCTCCTCGGTGAACAGCCCGATCAGCCCGAGCACGACGAGCGCGGCGCACACCGTCCACGACCAGCCGGCGAGGATCGCCTCGCGGTAGTGCTTGCTCTCGCGGTTCGGGATCGGGTCGGGTGGAAGGGGAGCCTTGATGCCGGCGGCGGCGGCGGGACGGGCGAGCAGCGCCTGCAACGCGGCGGTGACCTCGCCCGGCTTGTGCTCCGCGATGAAGTGCATGCCGTGGCGGATCTTCGTCAGGGCCGCGCCCGGGATCGTGTTCGCCAGCTCGTCGCCGATGGCGGGCGGGCACCACGGATCGGCCTCGCCCCAGATCACGGCGGTGGGAATCTCGAGCCCGTTGAGTGCCGCGAGCTGGTGGCGACGCGGGCGCAAACGATAGCCGGCGAAGAACCGCGCGAACCACTCGCGATTCGCCTGCTCGCCCATCCAACCGACGTAGCGATCGGACAGCTCCTTGTCGAAGATGCCGGCCTGCTCGTACGGCTCGAGCCCCAGGCGATGGATCTTCTCGAGGGGCAACGCGCGGACGATCCCGGGTGCGGTGCGCGACGTGCTCGCGACCAGCCAGCACGCCCAGAACCCGGAGCGATTGAACGTCTCGTGCGCGCGGCTGTTGAGGATGCCGAAGCGCAGCACGCGATCGGGATGCGCGATCAAGAAGCCGAGCGAGATGTACCCGCCGTAGTCGTGCGCGATCAGGTTGCAGCGCGCGATGCCGAGGGCGTCGAGCAACTTGCCGATCCGCTCGACCTCGGCTTCGTACCCGACGGGCTGGCTGATCGTGCGTTCCGATTCGCCCCAGCCAAACCAATCAACGGCGATCACGCGATGGCTCTTCGCGAGCTCCGGGATCTGATGCCGCCACATGTAGTGGCTCTGCGGGTACCCGTGGATCAGGACGACGGGCTCGGCATCAGGAGGCCCCATCTCGACGTACGCCACACGCGCGCCGTCGACGGTGACCTGCGTTAGGTCGTCGAGCTTCACGACCGCAATCTAGACCCCTTGGATCGCAGAAGCTACGGACGAGGATGCGCTTTGAAGAACTCCCAGCTGGTGTCGCAACGCGACGGTTCCAAGCTCGTCGGTGAGGTCGCCGGAACAGCTCACTCGTAGGGCGCGAACACGGCGCGCGACTTGCGCGTGCGGTTGAAGCGCTCGAGGTCGAGGGCGGTGAAGGCATGCTCGCCACCGCGCGGGAGCCGACCGCGGATGAACCCGATCACGGCCGCGCGTGCAGACTTGCCTGCCTCGACGAGATCCTCGTCGCCGGTCTCGTCGACCTCATCCCAGATCTCGAACAGCGCACGCTTGCGCTCCTCGTGATCCGGGATCGTCATCCACGTCGCGTCGAGGTTCTGGCGCACGATGATCGCGGTCTTCGCGAGCACTTCCTTGCGGTGCTCCTTGCCGAGCTCGACCCGGGCGTCGCGCGTCTCGTCGAGGAAGGCGAGCTTGCGGCTCGCGTAGGGATCGATCTTCTTCTTGCGCATCAGCGCGTCGGTGACGTCGAACTCGAGGGCGAGCAGCCCGAGCGGACCGGCGGCGCGCAGCACGCGCTTGACGTTCGCCCACGACGTGAACTGGTGCTGGATGTTCCGCTTGTCCTTGATCGAGACGCTGCCGTCGGCCTCGATGCGGCCCTTGAACACCAGGTCGTCGATCTTGTAGCCACCGCGGCCCCCCGGGGTGATCTCGGCGGTGACCAGCGACTCCTTGACCTTGGGGTCGACGATCGCACCCTCGTGGTGGTCGACGACCACCGAGGTCGGCGCGGTTTCGGGACCATTCGCGATCCGCTCGAGGGCATCTCGCGTCAAGCGCACGGAGTCGCGACCACGACCCTCGAGATCGACACCCTTGCGGAGGTTCATCAGCGACGACGTCCGGTGCGGTTCGACGGGGGGCTCGATCATCGCGATTTCGGGTCGCGTCGTCGTGGCCGCTGCCGCGATCGCGGGGCGAGGTTTCGGGGTTGCCCGCGTCATCGGGGCGGGCGGTGCGGGAGTCGGCGGCGTGGAAGGAGGTGCGACCGGCGCCAGCTGCGCGAGCGCGGCGGCGTCGAGCATGACGACCTCGACCGCCTCGGGCTGGGTCTCGACCAGCTCGATCTGCGCGAGGTGACCGGGTTCCTCGACGCGCGGAGGAGGGTCCACGTCGACGAGCCACCACCCGGCGGCGAGGAGCGCATGTACACCCACCGAGATCACGATGCTCGGGGACAGGCGCACGGTCATTGTGACTTCGAGCATTGCGAAACCGTTGCCAAGAGCGGCTCCAGCAAGTTCGCGGACTACGGCGACTCTGCCCGAGGTTCCGTGCCCCACATTCACGGTCTGAGGGCACCCGCCTGACGGCTGCAGCCCGCGACACGCGCTGTCGCATCCCGGGTGGTCAGCTCTTCGCGCGCGCCTTGCGCGATTGGTGCAACCGGCGCAGGAAGTCGTAGAGCACCATCTCCTGGGCGCGCTGCGAGGCGTGCAGCAGCCGGTTCGCGTGCATGTGCACGAGGCTCCACGCGATCTCGTGGATCGCGACCTCGCGACGGCGAAGCTCGACGGCAAGCTCGCGGATCCCGGCATCGCGCTTGTCGAGCAGCTCGAACCCGGGCTCGAGATCGTGGCCGGCATCGCGGGCGGGGTCGCGCGCGAACAACAGCTCGAGCGAGGGGCGCTCCTGGAGGAAGCGCTCGCCGATCCGTCCCCAGAACGCGGCATCCGCGTGATGCTCGCGACCGATCATGTCGCGACCGTACGTCACGCACGCGGCGCGCTCGTCCGCGGTCAGCCCGATCGCGTCGAGCATCGAGTCGATCCCGCGCAGCGCGAGCCGCCAACGCGCATCGCCCCCGGCATCACCATCGAGGAGCTCGACGATCGACAGCACGCACTCGCTATCGAGGTGAAACAGCTTCTCGACCGGCTCGATGCCGCGATCCCCGCCGTAGCGTTCGGTCTCGCGCTGGTAGGTGTCGAGGACCAGCTTCCGGATCGAGCCGGTGTCGAGCAGCGGCGTGATCACGCGCTCGAGCGCGGGGAGCACCACACCAGCAAGCCGTGCCGGATCGCCGGCGAAGCGCAGCCGGAGATGGGAGTCGGGATCACCGTAGCGGAGGAAGAACCACTGCGTGGCATCGCCGGCGGAGATCGCGTTGCGGATCATGGGAGCGAGCTCGCGCAGCACGTGATCGGCCGTCGACTCGCCGCAGTACAGCTTCGCGTACAGCCATTCACTGCCCGGCGCGAACACGCGGCGGATCGCCGGGGCTGGTGCACGCGTGACCCCCGGCGATGGCGGGCGCTTGCGCGTGAAGGTGACGACGATCTCGTTGGCGAACATCCCCTCGGGACCACGCGCGACCGACTGATCCGGCGCCGGGAACATCTCGGTGAGTGTGATGCGCGACGAGCCGGCGAGCTCGTCGGCGAACGCGGCGACGAGCAGCGGGTTGTCGAGATCGATCGGCAACTCGTTGTCGCCGGCCGCCAGCATCAAGAAGCGCGGCAGGCGATGGGTGTCACGCAACGTGGCGACCGCGCGCGCGATCGCCACGGCCGGCGCGGCCTTCGCCTTGACCGCGGCGGTCACGTGCTCGAGGTCGGCGGTGCCGAGGTTCCACTGCGCGCGCTGCACGATCACGCGGCCGATCCGGACGCGCGGGAGATACGGCGCGCCTTGCAGGGGCCCCCACGAGAACCCGACCTGCTCGCTCCCCTGCCCCGCCAGCGCGCACAGGAAGCGATACACGCCGAGGCTGCGCAGCCGATAATTGTGCGCCGTCGACAGCCGCGGGATGACTTCGCGACCGAGTCGCCGCGAGCGTAGCGTGATGCGCTCGCCTCGCACCGAGACGACGAGATCGTCGAGCGTGAGCTGGTGTTCGCGCGGTGCGCCCGACACGCCGAGATAGACGATCTCGTGCGTGCGCAGCACCGGGCGGCACAGGATGTTGCCGATCCGGCCCTCGTTGAGGTGAACGATCTCCGCGTACACCGCGTCGGGGCGCAGCGCTTCCTCGGCGGCGTGATGCGCGCGCGTCATCGCATCGAGCTCCTGCGAGAGATGACAGAACCGGCCGAGGATCCGCGCACCCGACGGCCCACCCGTGCCCTCGAACAGCACGAGCTCGCCCTCGTCGGCGCTCGCCACGCGGATCATCGTCGAGAACGCCTCGGGCAGCTTCGCCGGCTCCGCATCACCGGCGATCGCCTCGAGCTCCTTCGCCTCGAGCACGATCTCGCGGTCACCGAGCCTGCGCAGGAGCAGCGCGTCGAGCGGCCGCAGGGTCGTCTGCGAGACAACCTTGCCGGGCGGAAACGCGAGCTTCGCGAGCAGCGGCGAGCCCTCGGAGCCTGGTCCTCGCGCACGCTCGAAGCCGATGCCCGATTCCTCGTCGAGGACCTCGGCGAGCGGCACCTCGCGATCCTCCCAGCGCTCCGAGAACGCGGCACGAAACTCGGCGAGCGAGGTCTCGCTGAACTTCGAGACGCGCGACAGCGCAGCGATCGCCGCCGCGAGCTCGCCGACCACGCGCTTGCCGAGCGTGATCGCCGCAGGCTTGTGCATGTCGACCTGAAACAGGCGCTTGAGATCGACCTTCGCCGGTAACGTCTCGAGGCTCGCCGCGATCGCGCGATAGCTGTCCGGTGGATTTCGCAGCCCACGTGCATCGAGCGCCGCGAGCGCCCCGCGCACCTCGACGAGCCTGCCGTGCTCGATCCCCGCGGCAGCGAGCTGCGCGATCAGGCCATCGATCGGCTCCGGCCCCGTGATGTGGACGCCGAGCTCGGGCACGAGGAGCTGCGCGTCGATCAACTCGCCGACATACGCGCGTGCCTCGGCGAGCGTGATCTCGTCGTCGACGAGTGGCGCCGCCAGCTCGCCGAGCTTCGCTCCCGTCGCCGCGCGCTCGAGCGTCGCCTCGAGGTACGGCGTCGGCGTCACCGACACGAGGTGGTAGTTGCGCTCCTTGCCCTCGAGCTTCGCGGCGGCGTAGCGCAGCCGTCCCGCGATCCGATAGATCGACGTGCTCGGCCGCAGCGTCACCCGCTCGCGGATGTTTGGATCACGCAGCAACTCGTCGCACAGCACGAACAGATAGTCGTTGTCGAGCCGGGTGCGCCGCCGGTAGTCGCTTCGCGGCGCGAGCTCGATGCTCGTCATGGCACCGAGCGTCCCCGTCGAGATTCCCGAGAACAGGCCGAACGGCGTCGCGCGGCCCGACGCCCGCGCGACGTATTTCACGAGTGCAGTCTCGAGCCGCGCCGACGACGCGGGCTGGGCTCGCCAGCTCGCGATCGAGCCATGCAGGCTCGGCGACGCGACGAACAGGGCCTCGTCGACCTCGGGCAGCCGCAGCACCTCGTCGAGAAACCGCCGCGGATCCTCCGCCGCCGCCCAGTCGAGCAACGTGGTCAACGGCAGCAGCGGCGTGCGCACGCAGACGCCGGCATCGGCCCGCCAATCGAGGTCCAGCGTGCGTCCCATCCCGGCTGACTATACGTCGACGAGCAGCAGGCGGTCCCACGTTGGCTCGGTGTCGGTGATCGCGGCGTGCAACGCGAGCGCGACTCCCGATGCACCGGTGAGGATCGCGGCACTCGACTCCCAGGCGTCGTGGCCGAGGGACATCGGGAAGCCCGCGATGGGTTCCGTGCGTCGAATCGCGAGGGTGCGGTCGAGCCAGCGGCGCGCGGCGACGGCGAACAGCTCCTCGCCGGTCGCATGCCACAACCGCGAGAACAGGTGCACCGCGCCGGCGGTGCCGTGACACAGGCCCGCGTCGCGGATCATCGGATCGTCGACGGTGGCGCAGCCACGCGCGAGGCCGAGGGCCGCATCGCGCCAGTCCGTGCGATCGCAGACCTGGGCCGCGGCGAGCACGCCGAACGCGACGCCGAGATCGCCGTAGCACCACGCGACGCGCCGGTTCCCACCAGCCTCCGACGGGAGCCATGACGGATAGTTGGCCGGACCGACCGCGAGCAAGGCCGTCATCGCACCGTCGAGCAGCGGGCGAGCACGCGCCGCGGAGGCCTCGAGCCGCACGCAGCGTGCGAGCAGGCCGATCACACCTGGTAGGCCGTGCGCGAGGCCGTAGTTCCAGTAGCCGTCCGGCGCCCCGACCTGCTGCCACGCGGGGAGCAGGTCCCCCCGCGTGTGCCAGGCCAGGCCACCGTCGTGCGGCCGCGCCGTGCGCTCGAGGAGCTCGATCACCCGCGCGGTGACCGTGCGACCGGCGTCGCCGCGCTCGAGACCATAGATGCCGAAGCCGACGAGCCCGGTGGTCAGATCGTAGTCGTCGGTCCACGTCTCGAGCCGGTGGAGCAGCGCGCGATCGATCGCCCCGCACACCTCCTCCGCGGTCTCTCCACCCGCGAGGTGCTCGACGGTCCAGCCGAGGCCGCACGCACCGCCGAACAGCGCGGGAGTCACCGGCGCCCCCGCGTACGTGTTGACCGCGGCCACCAGCGACGAGCCGACGGTGTCCTCGGGATCCTCGACGACGCCGTGCTGCGCGAGGTACGCCCGCATCACCGCGTGGTCGAGATGACCGGTCATCTCGGTCGGAGCTGGGACCGCCTCGGCGATCTCTCGGATCACCGTGGCGAAGGCAGCGCGTCGAGCGGGGTCGGTGACGAGCGGTCGCCAGTCGGCCATGGCAGCGTCGTAGCACGTGATATGGATGCGGCAGTGGAACCCACGAGCGCATCCGACGCCGTTGCGGTCATCGCCACCGGGGATGACGCGGCTCGGATCCGCGGCTTCGGGTTCGGTCAGGTCGCCGGCACGATCGCCGAGGCGCCGGGAGACCTCGCGATCGTCGTGATCGGCGATCCGGTCCGTGATGCGAGCGATCCGCGCGTCGCGTATGTCGCGCGGCCCGCGATGCCGGACGATCAACTGCGCGCGCTCCTCGAGGCCGTGGCACACGGCGTGGCCGCCGATGCGCCGAAGCTCGCGACCGACACGCCGACGAGTGCGCGCCGGGCCCAGCGCGCGTTCGCGGCGTCGAGACGGCTCGCGTCCGCGACGGACCTGCGCGCCACCGAGGCGATCGCGGTCGAGTGCTTGCTCGAGCTCCTCGGCGCCGATCGCGCGTACTGCTTGTTCTTCCACCTCGGCGATGGCTCGCTGTGGTCGGAGGCGCTGCAGCATGGTCCCGGTGACGAGCGCCGCGCGATCGGTGGGCTTGCCGGCTGGGCCGCGTACACGGGCTTGCCCGCGCAGGCCAAGACCGCCGGCGAGGACCTGCGGTGGCTCGCCGCCGTCGACGATCCCGACGGCGATGCCGGCTGCGCCATCGTCGTGCATCCGGTGGTCGGCGCGGATCGCCACGTTCACGCCATCCTGATCGCGGTGCGCAATCGCGGGAGCGTGTTCGGCGAGGGCGAGCTCGAACAACTCGCGCGGTTCGCGACGCTCGCGTCGCCGCTCCTCGATCAGCTGTCGTCGCACGTCGAGACCCAGCTCGTGCTCGATGAAGAATCCGCCGGGCAGCTATTTCGCGCCGAGGCGATCGCCGCCGCCGAGCCGCAGCGCTGGGGCGATGTCGTGCGCGTCACGCCCGGCTGGTTGCCGATCGCGTACTGGGTGCTCGTGGTGCTCCTCCTCGCGAGCGCCGCGTTCATGGCGTTCGGCACCGTCGCGACGTACTCGACGGGGATCGCGGTCGTTCGCTCCACCTCGCGCGTTTCGGTGACGATGCAGATCAGCGGCAACGTCAGCTCCGTCCTGGTCGCACCCGGCGATCGCGTCGAGGCCGGCGCCGTGATCGCGAAGCTCGACGATGTCGATCAACGCGCGGCTGTCGAGCGCGTCAACAAGGAGTTCGAGACCCAGCTACGCAACCACATGCTGGATCCGAACGATCTCGCCGCCGATTCATCGCTGCGATCGCTGCGCCTCCAGCTCGAGCAAGTGCGCGCAGCTCTCGACGAGCGCCAGATCCGTGCGCGGACCTCGGGCACCTTGTCGGATCTCCGGCTCCAGCCCGGCCAGCACGTCGAGCCCGGTCAGATCGCTGCCTCGCTCGTCGAAGGAGGCGGAGGGCTCGAGGTGATCGCGCTCCTGCCCGGCGAAGATCGCCCGCAGCTCGCGGCCGGCATGCAGCTGCGACTCGAGCTGATCGGCTATCGCTACGCGTATCAGGTCCTGACGATCGAGAGCGTGTCGTCGGAGGTGATCGCGGCGAGTGAGGCGCGCCGGATCCTCGGTCCCGATGTCGCGGAAGGCCTCGCCGTCGGTGGATCCGTGGTCGTCGTCCGCGGCAAGCTGACCGGCAACGAGTTCGCGGCCGACGATCAGATCTATCGCTACCACGACGGCATGCTCGGCAAGGCCGAGGTGCGGTTGCGCTCCGAACGGATCGTGTTCGCCGTGATCCCCGGGCTGCGGAGGCTCGAATGAGCGAGGCGGTCGATCCCAAGCTCGCGCAGACGCTGCAGCGCCTCGGTTCGCGCGGCCGCCACATCCCGTTCGTCCAGCAACTCGAGGCCGCGGACTGCGGCGCGGCGTGTCTCGCGATGGTGCTCGGCAGCTTCGGCAAGACCGTCGCGCTCGACGAGCTGCGCGGCGTGATCGGGAGCAATCGCGGCACCGACGCGTCGGAGATCCTGTCGGGCGCCGCACGCTACGGGCTGCGCGGCCGCGGCATCCAGCTCGAGCTCGAGGATCTCGTGCACTTGCCGTCCGGCACGATCCTGCACTGGGCGTTCAACCACTTCGTCGTCCTCGATCGCGTGCGCCGCAGCAGCGTCGACATCGTCGATCCCGCGTCGGGCCGCCGCCGCATTCCGCTCGATAAGTTCCGCCGTCAGTTCACCGGCATCGCGCTGGTGTTCGAGCCCGAGGACACGTTCACGCCCACACCGCCCGGCGCGAGCAAGACCTGGCGGTATCTCCGCCAGCTCGGCACGCAGCGCAAGCTGATCGCGCGCGTCGTCGTCACGTCGATCGCGCTGCGCATCCTCGCCCTGGCGTTGCCCGTGCTCACCGTCATGGTGGTCGACCGCGTGGTGCCTCGCAGCGACTACTCGCTGTTGATGGTGGTCGGCGCGGGCCTCGGTGCCGTGCTCGCGTTCCAGACGCTGTCGACGCTGATCCGCGCGCACCTGCTGATCGAGCTGCGCACGCGGATGGATACCAAGATGACGATCGGCTTCCTGTCGCACTTGATGGGGCTCCCATACGCGTACTTCTCCCGGCGCAGCGCCGGCGACTTGCAGCTCCGCGTGCAATCGAACACCAACATCCGCGAGCTCCTCACTTCGTCTCTCCTCTCGACGCTGCTCGACGGTGGCCTCGCCGTCGTCTACCTGATCCTGCTGTACGTGCTGTCACCGGTCCTCGCGACGGTGACGCTGCTGACCGGCGGGTTGCAGATCGTCGTGCTGTGGTTCTCGCGCCGCCGCTACGCACAGCTCACCGCGCAGGATCTCGAGAGCCAGGCGAAGGCGCAGTCCTATCTGGTGCAGATGCTCGTCGGCATCGAGACGCTGAAGGTCGCCGGCGCCGAGGATCGCGCGCTCGATCAGTGGGCGAACCTCTACGTCGACGAGCTCAACGTGGCGCTGCAGCGCAGCCGGTTGACCGCGCTCGCCGATGCGATCAACGGCTTGCTCCAGGCCGCCGCACCCCTCGTGCTGCTGGGCGTCGGCGCGTCGCTGGTCATCCAGGGTGGGCTCAGCCTCGGGACGATGCTCGCGACCACCGCGGTCGCCACCGGGTTCCTGACGCCGCTGTCGAGCCTGGTGTCGAGCTGGCTGCAGCTCCAGATGCTCGGCAGCTACGTCGATCGGATCGACGACGTGCTGTCCGCCGAGCCCGAGCAGCGCCGCGGGCAGACGATCCCGCCGCCGCGCCTGTCCGGCGGCATCGAGCTCGATCGCGTGTCGTTCCGCTACGGTCCGACGGAGCCGCTGGTCGTTCGCGATGTCTCGCTGACGATCACGCCCGGCTCGACCGTCGCGATCGTCGGCCGCTCCGGCTCCGGCAAGTCCACGCTCGCCGCGCTCCTCCTCGGGCTCCACCAGCCCACCGAGGGCAAGATCCACTACGACGGCTACGACCTCAAGGAGCTCGATCACAAGCTGCTCCGCCAGCAGCTCGGCATGGTGCCGCAGCACCCGTTCATCTTCGCAGGCCCGATCCGCCAGAACATCGCGCTGATCGATCCCGACATCGCGTTCGATCGCGTGGTGTCCGCGGCCCGCCGCGCGTGCGTCGACGCGGATATCCGCGCGCTCCCCATGGGCTACCAGACGGTCGTCGCCGACGGTGGCTCGACGCTATCGGGTGGCCAGCGCCAGCGGATCGCGCTCGCGCGGGCGCTGCTCCACGAACCCGCGATCCTGCTGCTCGACGAGGCCACCTCGTCTCTCGACGCCACCACCGAGCGCGCCGTGATGAGCAACCTCACCGAGCTGCGCTCGACGCGGATCGTGATCGCACACCGGTTGTCGACGATCGTCCAGGCGGACCGGATCGTCGTGATCGAAGGCGGCCGCGTCGTCGAGATCGGCAACCACGAGGAGCTACTCGCCCGGGGCGGCGTCTACGCGTCGCTGGTCTCCGATCAGACCTTCACCGGAGCCAAGGCATGAGGGGCGCGCTGCTGCTGCTGCTCGTCGCGTGCAGTGACAACCCCGTCGCGACACCGGTGATCCGCGATGCGGGCGTGAGCGTTCCCAAGGTGATTCCCGATGCCGCTCCCGCGGGGTTCGTCGGCGTGATCGCCGCCGCCGAGTCGATCGATATCGCGCCGCGCTTTCAGGGCGTGATCGCCTCGGTTCGCGTGCGCCCCGGCGACCAGGTCACCGCCGGCCAGATCATCGCCGAGATGGATCAGAAG
>JANNBP010000230.1:0-41346 GCA_031385555.1 Deltaproteobacteria bacterium
GTCAGCTCGGCGTGCGACCGCAGGACGATCGGCACCGGAAAGCCGGCGATCGCCTCGAGCGCGGTCGCGAGCTTCGTCGCGCTGGGAGAAGGGTGCGTGAACACCACGTTGCCACTCTGGATGTACGTCGCCACGCCCTTCGCCCCCGCCCCTGCGAACGCCGCGCGGACGTCGGCCATCGGTAGCGCGTGCTTGCCGCCGACGTTGATCCCGCGCAGCAGCGCGACCCACGCGGGCATCAGTGCGCGAGCGGCAGCGACGGCCGACGGCTCGGCGTCGACACGGCCTTCATCGCCTCGGGATCCGCCGGCATGCTCTCGCCTGCAGCGTTCTCGAGCTCGAAGCCGGCGTCGCGGATCATCTGGTGATCGGACTGCGCGGTGGCGCCGCCGGTGGTCAGGTAGCCGTGCGTGAAGATCGAGTTCGCCGGATACAGCGCGAACGCCTGCAGCGCGCGCAGGGTCACCTCGCGACCACCCGCCACGCGGAGATCTGTCCGCGGATGTACCAACCGGAACATGCACAGCGCGCGCAACGCGAAGGCCGGCTCGACGAGCGGATACCCGGCGAGCGGCGTCCCCGGCCGCGCATCGAGGAAGTTCACCGGCACCGAATCGACGTCGAGGTCGCGCAGCGAGAACGCGAGATCGAGCAGATCCTCTTCGGACTCGCCGAGCCCGACGATGCCGCCGACACAGGTATCCATGCCCGCGCGCTTCGCGATCCGGACAGTCTCGACACGATCCCTCCACGAGTGCGTCGACACGATCTTGTCGTAGTGGCGCTCGCTGGTCTCGAGGTTGTGATTGAACCGATCGACACCGGAGTCGACGAGGCGCTTGGCCTTCGCTTCGGTCAGCAGGCCGAGCGACGCGCACAGCTCGATGTCCATCTCGGACTTGATGCGCGATGCCGCCTCGCAGATCACGTCGAGGTCGCGCTGCGACGGACCGCGCGTGGCGGTGACCATGCAGTAGCGCTTCGCCTTGGTCGCATACGCGCGGCGTGCGGCCTCGACGAGCTCGTCGGCCGACTTGATCGGAGCCTCGCCCGACGGCGACGCGTGTGCCAGCGAGTCGCCAGGCGAGCCAAGACCCTTGGGGTGCTTGCTCGACTGCGAGCAGAAGCCGCAGTCCTCGGGGCACGCGCCGAGCTTCGCGTTCTCGAGCACGTGCAGCGAGACGCGGCGTCCCCAATAGTGCTTGCGGACGCGGAACGCGGCATCGAGCAGCGTCAACGTGTCGTCGGCAGATGCGTGCAGCACGGCGCGCGCGGCATCGCGCGAGATCACGGTGCCGGCGAGCGCGTCATCGGCGAGGGCCTGCCAGTTCATGGGCCGGCACGCTACCAGCGGCTCTCCGCCGCGTCGAGTCACTTGGGTGTGCCGACCGACAACTCGAGCCCGCGGATCAAGTCCGCCTTCTCCTGCGCGGTGAACTCCGCTTCGGGGTGGTTGATCGTGTACTTGGCCGGGGGCATGCCCTCGGTGGCGACCGAGTGGGCCGAGTACGGTGCGAGCGGTTGCTCCTTGCCCCACTCCGAGAAGTTCACGATCTCGCGCGCCTTCTCGACGTCGTACTCGACGATCCACGACATCGGCGCGACGTTCGCGTACCACGGCCAGCGCGTCTCGTTGCTGTGGCAATCGAAGCAGCCGCGCACGACGAGCTGGCGGGTCCGCGGCGAGTCCCACTCCGGCTCGCTGCGACGGCTCGGGTTCGAGTGGGTGCGGCCGCACGGGATCAACTGGATCAACCCGAACAGCACCACCAACACACCCAGGACCTTCCCGATGCCTTTCAGCCGGCGAACCATGACGACTGGATGCCACGATCCGGGCACCCGGTGGGTGCCAGATTGCCGCAGGTCTCTCCGTGCTGATGATCCCCGTGGTGGTGCGCTCGTCGGAGGAGATGCTCGAGCTCGTGCCACCGATGAGCTGCGAAAGGTTACTTCGGCGATGACTTCATCAACTGGTTGATCGTCTTGCCGTGCGGGTCGCTCTTCTTGCGATCCGCCACCGCGATCACCAGCGAGCCGGACGCCCATGCCGCGCCGGTCGTCGTCCCGACCCAATCGAGGCCTGGTTGCTCGGCCTTCTTCGCCTCGTCGGCGCTTCCGTACTCGCAGATCACGACGTCGATCTTGTCGACCGTGCCTGTCGAGCAGTCCTTGCCGAAGCCCGCGCCCGCCGCGAGGGTCGCGGTCAGCCCGGCTGTCTTCCACGCCTCGACGATCGCGCCGCGTTTCGGAGGCAGCGGCTTGTCCGTCTTCGCCGAGGACTCCGGCGAGTCGGTCGTCTTCGCGGACGTCCCCTCCGTGGCGGTCGCGCCCTCCTCCTTGCTGCTGCTGCACGCGGGGACGGCTGCGAGCACGCCGACGATGATCCAGCAGGCGTTCATCGACGACCTCGCTTGCCCTTGACCTTGACGCTGCCGCCAAAGCCGATGCCGACGCCGACGTTGACTCGCACGCTTGGAGGAGGAGGCACGATGACGCGAACATCGATGCCTGCCCTGACCTTCACGTTCGGGCCTCGCACCACCACACCCGGGGTCACGACGTTGACGACCGGACCACCGACGACGACCCCGAAGCCGGGCCGCACGCCGATCCAGCCGACCGGCGCGTCGATCACGATGCTCGGTCGCACGTAGACGAGTGGCGTGTAGATCGCGTTGATGCCGACGAACTGCGTGCGCGCCTCGAGGTACACGGGCGGCGGCTCGGCGACGTAGAAGTACGCGTCACCCGCGACCTTGAACTCCGGCCCCTCGGGAGGTGCGAACGTGTGGAAGTGCGGACCGTCGAGGTAACACCACTCGGTGTCCGGCTCGGGGGTGCCGACCACGACGTCGACGTGGATCGGGTGATGACCCTTGTAGGCCTTCTTCGGTCCTTCGTAGCCGTACGCGACCGGGTCGCCTACGAAGAACTGGGCACCGTGATGGTCCCGGTACTGAAGCTTGTCGGCTTCGTAGACGTGGACATGCGGTCCCTCGATGTAGCAGATCCCGCCACCTTCACTCTTCGAGACGGGATGGAGGCCGATATAACGGACCTGCCTCTTCGCGTCGGCGAATGCACCGGACGAGAAGCCGAGCATCGCGATCAGAATCGTTGTCTTCCGCATGGGAGCTAGCCTCGCGCTGTTCCATGTGGGGCATCAACCAGCGGGGTGGGTCCCTCGGGATTCCAGCTAGTTACTCGTCGCCAGCGCTGGGATCGACTGCAGCCGAGACATTGAACGTCCGGACGATCTGGTCGAGCTCGGCTGTCAGCTTTCCCGTCAGGGTCATCGGGACATCCGACGATCCCTCGAGTGGAACTTCGACAACGATGGTCGCGTTCGCTGGAACATCGCGCTCGAGCCGGACCTGCCCGGTCGACACCGTGTTGCCGGCCGCCGCGAACGTGTACTCGAGCTTGGTCAGCCGCATGGGGCGCGGCGCGGGGTTAGTCACCTGAACGAACACCACCTCGTGGCGGGCGGAGTCGTGAACGCCGATCACGCGCAGCTCGGGTGACTTGCTGTGGGTACACGCAGTGGCGAATCCGAGCAGCGCGATGATGGCGAGGCGAGACAACATGCGAACGGTTTCCGATTATGCGGGCCCCGTGCCAGCGCGCAACTTATCGCAAGGACGTGAGCCGCCGCCAAATCCGACACTCCGCGTTCACGATCACCGGACCGGTTCGGGCAATGGTGTCGTGGGTTGGCTACGTGTAACGTCGACGACGTGAAGATCGAGAAGGGCCATCGGGTCGCCGTGAAGGTCGACCTCTCCGTCGTCGGAGGCGAGACACTCGAGAAGAGCACCGTGGAGTACACCCAGGGTGGCGGCAGCGGCATGCTGCCCGCCCTCGAGGCGATCCTTGCCGGCCTGTCGAAGGGCGACAAGCGCGAGGGTGTGATCAAGGCCAAGGATGCCTTCGGGGCGCAGCAACCGACCAAGAAGCTCTCGCGCAGCGAGTTTCCCAAGGACGCGAAGCTCGTCGTCGGCGAGAAGTTCGCAGGCAAGGCCGAGAACGGGATGAACGTGATCTTGCTCCTCGACAAGGTCACCGACACCGAGGTCGAGGTGCGCTACCTCCACCCGCTCGCCGAGAAGGACATCAAGTACTCGGTCGAGGTCGTCGCCGTGCGCGATCCGCGTCCGCCGCCGGTGCCGGTCGCCGCGCTCGATCTCGAAGAAGAGCCGTAGCGCATGCATCCGCGACGGCTCTACGCCCATCGCGGTGCCGCCGCCGAGCTGCCCGAGAACACGCTCCAGGCGTTTCAGCGTGCGCTGCAGATCGGCGTCGATGCGCTCGAGATGGATGTCCAGGTCACCCGCGACGAGCAGTTGATCGTCGTCCACGACGAGTCGTGCGCTCGGATGGCCGGTGCGCGATGGAGGTGGTCGCAGCTCGACCTCGCCGAGGCGCGCACCCTCGACATCGGCTGGGGCTACGTCGCCAAAGACGGCACGCGGCCGTTCGCCGGGCAGGGTTTCCAGGTCTCGACGTTCGCCGAGATCCTCGAGGCGTTTCCGCGCGTGCAGATCAACCTCGACATCAAGTCGTCTCCGGTCGACGCCGTGCTGTCGCTGGTGCGCGCGCAGCACGCCGAGGAGCGCGTGACGCTCGCGAGCTTTCAGACCGGCGCCGCGATCTCGATGCGGCGCAAAGGCTACGGCGGCGAGACTGCGCTCTCGCAGGGCGAGGTGATCTCGTTGCTCTCGCTACCCGCACTGCTGTGGCGACAACTGCCGTTCACCGGGAACGCGGTCCAGGTACCGACCCACCACGGCGCCCTCCGGTTCGATCGCCCGGCGTTCATTGCGAAGTGTCACAGTCTCGGGCTCCGCGTCGACTTCTGGACGATCGACGACCCCGCAGAAGCTGCGCGGCTGATCTCCCTCGGTGCCGACGGGATCATGACCAACGATCCTGCGGCGATCCGCCCCGTGCTCTATCCAGCTTCGTAGCGACGGAGTGGCAACAACCGGCGCATACCCGACCAGGGTCGGCGAACCGCGGCCTTCACCCTTGCGGGACCTACCCCCATGGTGCAAGTTCCCGCTTTCACCGAGGAGTAGTCGCGATGGCACTGAAGAAAGGCGTCAACGTCAAGCCCGCCGGCGGCAAGCTCGGCATCCTGCTTCCAGGCATGGGTGCCGTCGCCACCACGTTCATCGCGGGTGTGCAGGCGATCCGCAAGGGCATCGGCAAGCCGATCGGCTCGTTGACGCAGCTCGGCCACATCCGCCTCGGCAAGCGTACGGACAACAACTCGCCGGCGATCAAGGACTACGTCTCGCTCGCGAACCTCGAGGACATCGTGTTCGGCGGCTGGGACATCTTCCCCGAGAACGCGTACCAGGCGGCGATCAAGGCCGGCGTCCTCGAAGAGCACAAGCACCTGCTCCCGCTCAAGGCGGAGCTCGAAGCGATCAAGCCGATGACGGCCGTGTTCGACCAGAACTACGTCAAGCGCCTCAACGGCCCGAACGTGAAGAAGGGCACGTCGAAGATGCACCTCGCCGAGCAGCTGATGGAGGACATCAAGACGTTCAAGGAATCGAACGGCTGTGATCGCCTCGTCGCTGTGTGGTGCGGTTCGACCGAGGTCTACCGGATGCCCGGCGAGGTTCACTCGTCGCTCGCGAAGTTCGAGGACGCTCTGCGCGCCTCGCACGACGACATCGCGCCGTCGCAGATCTACGCGTACGCATGCCTCAAGATGGGCGTTCCGTACGCCAACGGCGCGCCGAACTTGTCGGTCGATACGGCCGCGCTCCTCGAGCTCGCACGTCAGAAGGGCCTCCCGATCACGGGCAAGGACTTCAAGACCGGTCAGACGCTGATGAAGACGATCCTCGCGCCCGGCTTCAAGGCGCGCATGCTCGGCCTCGATGGTTGGTACTCGACCAACATCCTCGGCAATCGCGATGGCGAAGTGCTCGACGATCCCGAGTCGTTCAAGAGCAAGGAAGTCTCGAAGCTCGGCGTGATCGACTCGATCCTCCAGCCCGACAAATATCCGGACCTCTACGGCAACATCTCGCACGTCGTCCGCATCAACTACTACCCGCCGCGCGGCGATGCGAAGGAAGGCTGGGACAACATCGACATCGTCGGTTGGCTCGGCTACCCGATGCAGATCAAGGTCAACTTCCTCTGCCGCGACTCGATCCTCGCCGCGCCGATCGTCCTCGATCTCGCGCTGTTCATGGACTTCGCGCATCGCGCCGGCATGAGCGGCATCCAGGAGTGGCTGAGCTTCTACTGGAAGAGCCCGATGACGCCCGAGGGCCTGTACCCGGAGCACGATCTGTTCATCCAGCTGATGAAGCTGAAGAACACGCTCCGCTACACCAAGGGTGACGAGCTGATCACCCACCTCGGCGCCGAGTACTACGACTAGTCGCCGGCGATGACGGACACCGCGCTCATCTTGATCGTGTTGTTCGTCCTCGGCGCTGTGCTGATTCTCGGTCGGCTCGCGTGGGTGCATCGCATCCCGGGCCTGCCGCGGCGGATCCGCAAGCTCGGTCCACTGCCGGACGATCCGGGCATGCCGAAGCAGCCCGAGATCGATGGCGATCCGTTTCGCTAACCCAGGCGAAGCCCGATCGTCGACGGGAGCTCGGGTCGGTTTGCTACGATCGCGGCATGCGTGCCCTGACCCTCCTCTGTCTCGCCTCGACCGCCGCGCACGCCGACAAGAAGATCCAGGACATGACGCCGGGCTACGACCGCGAGCACACCGCGTGCGTCAGTCAGTCGGCGGGCATGCGGAAGATCGCGAACGGGACCGCCACCCTCGCGAAGACCGCCCCCGAGGCCGAGCGACCCGAGCTCGAGCAGGCCGCGGCCACGCTCGCGAAGGGCACGGTCGCGTTCGACGATTACTGCACCGAGCTCGGCGGGCTCGTCGGGTTCCTGAGGGACCAGGCCGCGGCGCCGTACAAGACCGTCGAGCGCGAGATCGACACCCGCGCCACCAAGGTCTCGCGACTGCGACGCGAAGCGAAGAAGCAGACGGACGAGCTCGCCCCGCTGACGCGCAAGATGATCCCGCGGATCATGAGCGTGCGGACGGCGGCGACGGAGCCCGACAAGCGCACGACGGTGAAGTTTCCAAGTGGTCGCAGCGTGGACTTCCCGGTGATGGCCGGGACGTGGCGCGCCGCGAGCTCGGCGACGGGTGACACGGCCGAGTACGCGGACAAGGAGTCGAAGATCACGCTCTCGACGAGGCAGGTCGCCGGTGCGTGCGACGATCATCGCAGCGCGATCCCGAAAGCTGACGTCACCGAGGTCGACGCGAAGCCCGCCGCGTGGGCCGTGACGTACGTGCAGAAGGAAGCGTCCGGTGCACACGCCGTGGTGCTCGCCTGCGTCGCGACGGGTACGAAGAGCGTGATCGCGACGGGCGATCTGACGCCGCCGAACGCAGCGCTCGCCGAGGCGATGCCGAAGCTCGTGCTGCGCATGGCCGCGACGTTCGAGAAGCCCTGAACGGGGTCACGCTTCCAACTGCCGAGCATCCTTTCGCGTCTGTCCGGAAGCGTACAGACCGCTCGAAAGGCCCGCCGTCCGACTAACGACGCCGACGACGTCGCGCGATGACGAAGCCGAGCAGCGCGAGCATCCAACCCGCTCCGGTCGAGGTGGCACAGCTCGACAAACCGCCGTTCGGATCGTCGCCGCCGCCACCACCACCGCCTGGGCAGTCGCTGTCGGTGGTGCCGTCGCACGCATCGGGGCAGCAGCCGTCGCCGTCGGCGCAGGTCAGGATCTCCTGCTGCACGCACTGCGCGCTGCATACGTTCGGATCGCCGACGACCACGCCCTGGAAGCACTGGATCGTGCTCGGCGGGCAGACCGCCGGGCAGCTATCCTGGCGCCCCGGATCGCAGACCTCGCCGGCATCGACGTAGCCGTCGCCGCAGCTCTGCGTGGCGTTGTTGAAGTCGATCGAGATCGCGGTGAAGCCACCGTTGGTGACGTTGGTGCCCTGATTTCCGGACACCGTGCCCTTCATCACCGTGAACTGCCCCTGGTTGCGCTGGCCACCGGGGTTCGCGTCGGAGGACTCGAGCTTGATGAGGTAGTTGCCGTCGGGGAGTACGGCGCCCGTGCGATCGCGCAGGTTCCACTTCACGCGGAGCTCGAGGCCGTGGTTGTCGCGCGTCGCGCCCGAGATCGCGTCGACATCGTTCGCGCCGGCCTTGCCCTGCCACGCGGTCAAGCTGGTCTTGCGCACGCCGGCCCAGCGCCCGAGCGTCTTGATGAACGTGCCGTCCGGCTTCTCCACCCACGCGGCGACCACGTTGCGCGGCGCGTACTGGCCACCGCTCGGTGTGGTGGTGAAGCGAACCGTGACGTCCGCATGGGCGGTGCCCGCAAGCAGCCCGAGGACGAGAAGATCGAGGGGAGCTCGACGCATCGAGCGTCAGTGTCTCACACTCAGTTGACGCCACGCGAGGCGAACAGACTCTCGGGGCTGATGCCGAGCGAGCGCATCGCACCGTCCCAGATATCGTCGGCAGGCGTGTTGAAGATCAACGACGGATCGGCGGAGGCGTGCAACCACGCACCGCGCGACATCTCGGCCTCGAGCTGGCCCGGCGCCCATCCCGAGTAGCCGAGGAGCAGGCGGATGTTGCGGGGTGGTTGATTCGCGATCGCGCGCAACCGATCGGGGGACGTCGACAGCGAGATGCCGGGGGTGATCGCGATCGTGCCCTGCCCCGGCTGCGCGATGGTCAGCGGCTCGTGCAACACCCAGCCGGTGCTCGGCGACACCGGACCACCGGCCCAGACGACCGCGGAGTCCTCGCCGGCCCAGCTCATCTCGAGGCTCTCGAGCAGCTCGCTCGCCCTGATCGGGCTCGGCTGGTTGACCACCAGCCCAAACGATCCCTGCGTGCCGTGCTCGATCATCAACACGACGGCCCGCGAGAAGTTCGGGTCCGAGAGTTGTGGCATCGCCAGTAGCAGCCCGGGTGCCAGGTTCGACGACTCCACTGACGACGAGTGTTCCGCAAAACCCGCGCGGGCGCTGCTGATTTCTTCGCGGTCGAGAGTTGTGTGTCAGTGTCGTACCTGAAGACCTGGATCGGACGGAGCTTCGCGCGCGAGCTCCTCCTCCTCCTTCGGCTTCGGTGCTTCCTCTTCGAGTCCGAGCCGCTTGGCGACGTGCTTCTTGAACACGGCCGCACCGAGTGCGAGCCCGAAACCTGTGACGACGGCACGCAACAACAACATGCTCGAAGGCTAGCAGCTAGCTCGACGGGATCGGCGGCAACACCGTTCCCGATGTGTCGAGCGCGCCGAACGCGCGGATGAAGCCGGTGCCGCCGCCACCACCGCACCCGGCCTTGACGAGGTTGCTATCGCCCGTCTCGCCATCGCCCGAGACGCCACCGTTGCCACCCGTCGCGAAGTCATCGCCGAGCCCCCCACCGGCGGGTTGGTCGGGGCTTTCGGGATCGGGGTTCTCGCCATCACCGCCGGTGATCAGGCCGATGTTGTTGCCCCCGCCGCCACCGCCGGTCGCGAGCAGCACACCGTTCTGCGCGACCGTGATCGTCGGCGCGTCGAGGATGATCATCCCTCCCGTACCGCCACCGGCACCGCCGCGAGCGACCAACCCACCGTCGGCACCCGACCCACCCGAGCCCGATGCGTTGACCGTGCCGTTGATCGTGATGCCGACCGTCGAGATCAGCCACACGGCACCGCCACCACTACCGATGGCGAGTGCGCCGGTCGGACGACCGCTGAGGTTGCCCGGGCACCCGCCACGCAGCTGGTTCGGGAACGCGAGTGCTGCGGCCGCCGCCGGTGCGTTGCCGGTCAGGCCGCGACCGCCGGTGCCTCCCTTGCCTCCAAAGCTGCCGCCTGCACCGCCGGCACCATCGGTCGCGCCGGTCGCACCGTTGCACGCACCGGTCGGATTCGCGCCCGCGCCGCGCCGCTCGTCACCGCGGCGGCTCGACACGTCGAGAAGGTTCTCGATGATCAGCTCGCCGTCGGTCGCCACGATCACGAGCGGCACGCCGCCCGAGGCCGTCAGCGATCCATCGATCGTCACCGACGATCCGGCGATCACGCACGAGCTCGCCACCGTGCTCTCGTTCGTCGTCGTCACGCAGTTCGATTGCATCTCGGTGATCACCGAGTTGTCGGCCCCGCCCAGCGTGAACGCGGAGGTCGGAGGATTCTCGAGGCAGACCTTCTTGAACGTCCCGAAGCAGCGCACCACGGGTGGCGCATCGTTGACCGCACCATCCTGGTCGGCGTCGGTCGGTGCCTGATCACTCGGCGGCGTGTAGCTGCACGCTGTGATCACCGCGAACAGGCTGATCCGGACCATGCCCCGCGATGCTACACGATCACGTCCAGGCGTTCGCAGGCGGATCGAGGGCCACCGGGTGCCCGCGCCGCGCCGTGGCAAACGCCTGGGCGAAGGCGAGTGCCGACGGAAATCGTCGTCGAGGATCCTTGGCCATCGCGATCGCGAGCACGTCCTCGACGGCGGTCGGCACGCGCCCCAGCAGCCCCGGTCGCACCGGCGGCGTGTGGACGACTTGATAGACCAGCTCGACGAGGTCCTTGCCCTTGAACGGCGAGCGCCCGGTCAGGCAGCGATACGCGATCGCACCGAGCGCGTAGACATCCGCGAGGTGCGTGACCGGTTGCCCCGACGCTTGCTCCGGCGCCATGTACTGCGGCGTGCCGACGATGCCCTCGCCGGTCAACGTGCCCTCGGAGTCGAGCACCTTCGAGACGCCGAAGTCGAGGATCTTCCAGGTGTGACCCTCGTGGAGGAACAAGTTGTGCGGCTTGAGATCGCGATGCACGACGTTCGCGACGCGCGCGACCTCGAGCCCACGCGCCACGTGATCGAGCATGATCACCAGCTCGTCCGACGGCATCCGCGGTTCGCCGCGCAGCCGGGTCGCGAGATCCTGCCCGTGCAGGCGCTCCATCGCGATGTACGGCACCGGTGCGTTCGGCGACGACAACTCGAACACCTTGACGACGTGCGGTGACTCGAGCCGCGCGACCACCGCCATCTCGCGATGGAACCGCTCGACCAGCGACGTCGAGCCATCCGAGCGCGCGTTGAGCAGCTTCACCGCGGCAGGCTTCTGATCCGCCGTGATCCCTTCGTAGACCTCGCCCATCGCGCCGCGCCCGAGGACGAAGCCGAGCTTGTACGGCCCCATCATCTGCCCGGTCCAGCGGCCCTCGTTGATGCGCCGCGCGAGTGCCTGGGCGTCGTTGACCTCGGCGAGCACCTGCTGTTGATCGCCGATCACGCGCACCGCGGCGGCGAGCTCGTCCAGCGCCTTCTTGTTGACGTGCCGCGCCCACCGTCCGAGCGCATACCCCGACGACAGCAGCCCGAGGAGCAGGATCTCCGCGATCATCAGCTGCGACCGAACGGCGCCCTCACTCGACAGCACGCCGACATCGGTGATCCACCCCGCCATCATCGGCACCGCGAGCGCGAGATGCCCGAGCAGGCAGATCGCGACGACGCCGACCGACGACCGCCGATCTCTGCCGAGCGAGATGAAGATGATGCCGAGGACGTGGATGATCACCGCGGCCGAGAAGGGTCCGAAGTAGTACAGCGCCGAGAGCGAGCCGATCGTCGCGATGATCCACAGCGCGCCGACCGGCGCCGGCTTCCACCGTTCCGGCGATCCCGATAACCAGACCAGCCCGACGTTCGCGACCGCGATCAACCCGGCCCCGAGCCAGAACATTCGTTGGGCGAACGGATCGCCGCCGAGCAGGAGTGACAGCACGATCGCCGCGAGCGGCGCGATGATCCCGAAGATGTGGAACACCCGCATCCGCGGGATCTCGCTCCGCTCGAGGACCTCGTTCGTGGTGGGAATGACCCGCCCGGACGTCCCCGACGTCCCCGCCGCGCTCTTCGGGTCGGCTTGTCCGGTGCCCGTGTTCGACGACGCGACCTCCGCCAGGGCCTTCGGCGTCGCGGCCTGCGTGCCGACGTCGTCGTCGTCGTCGGAGGGCCGATCGACCTCCGTCCGGTCGTTCACGCGGGTCTCTTCCACGCGGTAGAGTGTGGCTCAGAACCGACTACACTGCAGCGTGCAGCTTCTCCCGATCCCGCGTTCGCTCGTGCCTCGCGCTGGTGAGCTGGTACTGCCGCGCGACGGTGCGGTGGCCGGGCCCGCGGCAGCGGCGGCGTGCAAGGCCCTGGGCTGGGCGATCCACGACACCGGCATCGTGACGGCGCATCTCGATACGACCTTCCCCGCGCAGGGCTATCGCTTGTCGGTGCGACCCGACGGCGCGACGATCGTCGGCGGCGATCCGGCCGGCGTGTTCTACGGCGCGTGCACGCTCGCGCAGCTCGTCGTCGACCACCGCGTGCCGTGCGTGGAGATCGAGGATCATCCGGATCGGTTGATCCGCGCGGTGATGCTCGACGTCAGCCGCGACAAGGTGCCGACGATGGCCACGCTGCGCGCGCTGATCGACCTGCTCGCGAGCTGGAAGATCAACGAGCTCCAGCTCTACGTCGAGCACACGTTCGCGTATGCCGCACACCGCGAGGTCTGGGCCGCGGCCTCGCCGCTCACCGCCGAGGAGATCCGCGAGCTCGACGCGTATTGCCGCGAGCGCTTCGTCTCCCTGGTCCCGAACCAGAACAGCTTCGGTCACCTCGAGCGCTGGTTCGTCCACGAGCGCTACCGCTCGCTCGCGGAGACGCCCGGCGGGATCGAGCTGCCGTGGGGAGAGATCACGAAGGCTCCGTTCACGCTCGCACCGTCCGCCGAGGGGCTCGCGTTCCTCGACGGGCTGTACCGCGAGCTGCTGCCGAACTTCGCGAGCACGCGGTTCAACGTCGGCTGCGACGAGACCTACGATCTCGGGCTCGGCAAGTCGCGCGCGCGCGTCGAGGCGGTCGGTCGCCCACGGGTGTGGCTCGACTTCGTGCGCGAGATCCACGCGCTCGCCGCGCGCCACGGCCACTCGATCCAGGTGTGGGGCGACACGGTGCGCCGGCACCCGGAGCTGTTCCCCGAGCTGCCGCGCGACCTCACGATCCTCGACTGGGGCTACGACCGCGAGCGCAGCCTCGCACCGACGGCCGAGCGCCTCGCCACCGCGGGCCAGCCATTCTATGTCTGCCCCGGCACCTCGAGCTGGACCTCGCTGACCGGCCGCACCGACAACGCCGTCGCGAACATCCTCGACGCGGTGGAGGTCGCGCGCCGGTTTGGCGCACGAGGCGTGATGGTGACGGACTGGGGCGACGGCGGGCACTGGCAGCCGTTGCCGATCAGCTACCTCGGCTTTGCGTGGACGGCGGCGCTCGCGTGGTCGCTCGATGCGAATCGCGCACTCGATCTGCCGCGCGTGCTCGATCGGTTCGCGTTCCACACGCCCGGGATGGGGCAGCTCGTGTGGGATCTCGGCAACACGTACCTCAGGCCCGGCTTTCGCCGCGGCAACAGCAGCATCCTCTACTGGTTCTACACGGCGACGCTCGCCGAGATGCGCGCGTCGTGGTTGCCGCGCATCAAGTACGGCCCCGAGGTCTTCGTCGACGACGCCGCCGTGACGCGCGGGATGCACGAGACGATCGAGTGGATCGACGCGACGCTCGCACAAATACCAGCCGCTGCGGACGAGCTGGTTCGCCGCGAGCTGCTGCACGCCGGCGCGATGGCGAAGCATGCCGCGCACCGCGTGTTGCGAGCGCCGGAGCTCGAGGCCGAGCTCGATCAGCTCGTCGCCGAGCTCGTCGCGCTGTGGCCGCGCCGCAATCGACCGGGTGGCCTGGTGGACAGTGCCGGCAAGCTGGCCGCGTCGCGAGTGCTACTCTGACCCGGAGCCCTCGGGTACCCACGCCGTTCGCGGGAAGACCGCCGCCGGCGATCAGGGGTTCGCCTGTCGCGAACCGCGGTCTTGTGATTACGCGAGGCCGACGTACATCGTCTGGACGTCGTCGTCGGCGTCGATCTCGTTGAGGAACGCCTCGACCTCGGTCTTCGCCGCCTCGTCGTCTAGCGTGACCGGGTTCTTCGGACGCCAGCCGATCTTGATCGTGGAGACCGTCCAGTTCGCCGCCGACAGCGCCTTCGACACCGTGTCGAGATCCGTCGCTTCGGTGAAGAACCGCCAGCCGCCGTCGCCGTCCGACTCGACCTCTTGCGCGCCCGCTTCGATCGCGGCCTCTTCCGCATCGCCGCCGGCCTCGGGAGCCGCGGCTTCGACGATGCCGACATGCTGGAAGTCCCACGACACCGAGCCCGAGTTGCCGAGCTGGCCCTTGCGGAACAGCACGCGGATGTTGGTCGCGGTGCGGTTCTTGTTATCGGTGAGGCACTCGACGATCACCGGCACGCGGTGCGGCGCGAAGCCCTCGTAGGTCACGATCTCGTAGTTGACCGGCTCGAGCAGCCCCGCCCCCTTCTTGATCGCGTGCTCGATCTTCTCGCGCGGCATCGACTGCTTCTTCGCGAGCTCGACCGCCGCACGCAGGCGCGCGTTCATGCCCGGGTCCGCGCCCGCCTTCGCGGCGATGATGATGTCCTTCGCGAGCTTGCTGAAGATCTTGCCCTTCACGGAGGCGTTGGCTGATTTGATGGCGGTCTTCCACTGGGCGCCCATGCCGCGTGGATATCACAGGCCCGGTGCTGTTCACCCGAGCAGCGCCACCGCGCCAGCTCGTTGCGCCGGGACGCCAGCCTGGCCGGGCTGTGGCCGACCGAGCACGGTGATGGCCGGATCGGCACTGGGGACGATTGTCTGCACCTGTTGCGCGATTCGCGCAAAGCGCAAGGTCACCGCGAAACCTCTTTTGATCGGCGCTCACCGCGATGTAACGTGCGCGCATCTTCGAGGGGGGATGCCGATGAAGATCATTTCTGCGGTCCTGTTTTCTGTGCTTGCTGCTGCCTGTGGTCCCGCTGATCGGGACGGTGGTCCTGGGGATCCGAACGATCCCAACGACCCGAACGATCCAAACGATCCGGGCCCGACGACGCCCGAGCAGTGCAACAAGATGGACATCCTGTTCGTCGTCGACGATTCCGGATCGATGGCCGAAGAGCAGTCGAACCTCGCGTCGAACTTTCCGATGTTCGCGCAGCTGCTCTCGAACTACACGACGCCCGAAGGCGATCACATCGACTTCCGCGTCGCGGTCACCACGACGGGCCGCGACATGGACTACACGATCAGCAACGGCCCGCTGACGATCCCGACCCACGAGGACGGCGACAACGGCGCGTTCAAGAACAACTGCGGGCTGACGAAGCGGTTCCTCGAGCCGACCGACCCGAACCTGGGCACCACGCTCGCGTGTCGCGCGAACGTCGGCACCAGCGGTCCCGGCTTCGAGATGCCGCTGCTGATGTCGAAGTGGGCGCTCTCGGAGCGCGTCATGGACGGCACCAACGCCGGCTTCCTGCGCGACGACGCGCTGCTCGGCGTCGTCTATCTCACCGACGAGAACGACGCGTCGAACGACACCAACAACTGGACGATCTCGATCTCCGGTGGCGAGCCTCCGCCGAACTGGAACCCGGCCGACCAGGTCCAGTTCATGGACGCCCTCAAGGGCCACCGCAGCAAGTGGGCGGCCGGCGTGATCGCCGGTGATGGCAACTGCACCTCGAGCTTCGGCGACGCGGTCGATGCAGCGCGCCTCAAGGAGTTCGTCAACCTGGCGAACAGCGGCGGCAGCACGCAGGCGACGTTCTCGTCGATCTGCGACGGCGATCTGACGGCGAGCCTGCAGACGATCCTGGCGTCGTTCCAGAACGCCTGCGGCAACATCATTCTCTAAGAAACGAAAAACGGCGACTCGCTTGGAGTCGCCGCAGACGATCCTCGATCCGTTCGGTCTCGAGGCGCTCGCTCGAGATCGCCAACGGCGGTGTTTAGCGGCGGCGGCGCGAGACCGCGAAGCCGAGGCCGAGCATCGCGAGGAGCAGGCCACCACCGTTACCGCCGGTGTTGCAGCCGCCGGTGAGGTCACCGTTGGGGTCACCACCGTTGCCACCATCGCCACCGCCGCCGAGGCGGACCTTGACGGTGGTGCTCGTCGCCGAGCTGCCGGTGTCGTACGACTTGACCACGAGGTCGTGGGCGCCGTTCGCGAGGGTCGCCGGCAGGGTGAAGCCGTAGGGCGCCTCGAACTTGGTCTCGACGACGCTGCCGTCGACGAGCAGCTCGACCTTGCTGATGCAGGTCTCGTCGGCGGTGGTGACCTGGATCGCCGCGCCGGCGGAGACCGAGGCGTTGTTCGCGGGCGAGGTGATCGCGACCGTCGGCGGGACCGTGTCGGGAGCCGGCGCCGTGCCGACGCCGACGGCGGCGAACGCGAGGCTGACGGCCGGCTTCGCGCAGCTACCCGGGTAGAGCTCCTGTGCGGACTGTTCGACCGCGGCGCGCGCCTGCAGGAA
Source organism: Deltaproteobacteria bacterium (assembly GCA_031385555.1). Lineage (GTDB taxonomy): Bacteria > Myxococcota_A > Polyangia > Haliangiales > Haliangiaceae > JABFXX01. The sequence continues at coordinate 16,455 of JANNBP010000230.1, forward strand.
GTTGGTGTTCGGCGTCATCTTCAGCGTCAGGGCGCGATGGAAGATCTGACCGGCGAGGTCCATGCCGATCGCCGGCACCTGGATGGTGGTCTTGCTGCGCGGGTGCTTGCCACCCTCGACGAGCAACACGAACGCGAGGTTCGAGATGCCGGAGTTGCCGTGGACGCCGCCGTTGTCGTCGGTGATCTGCAGACGCTCGGCGTAGTTGTCGGGCGAGTAGCCGTCCTTGGTCGGGTTATCCATGTAGCGGAGCGCGTCGCCCGGCGTGTTCGGCGTGTAGATGTCCTCGCCGAGCAGCCAGGTCTTCGCGTCGACCGTGCCACTGCGGCTGAACGACTCGCAGATCACGCCGAAGATGTCGGACATGGACTCGTTGAGCGCGCCCGACTCGTTCTGGTAGACGAGGTCGGCGCTCGCCGAGGTCACGGCGTGGGTCAGTTCGTGTGCGGTGACGTCGAGCGAGCGCGCGAGCGGGCTCATCGTGGTGCCGTCGCCGTCGCCGTACGCCATGGTCAGCAGGTCGGCGGCCCAGATCGCGTTGTTCGGATCGAGCTGGCCACCGCCGAAGTCGAAGCGGACGTGGACCTGCGAGTTGAGCGCGGCGCCCGCGCCGTCGTACGAGTCGCGGTTGTAGAGCGTCGTGTAGCAATCGTGCGTGATGCCGGTATTGGTGAACGCGGCGAGCGCGATCGGCTCCGTCGGCGGCGTCGCTTCCGAGCCGACGATCGCGGCGCCGGCTACCGGGAACGCGCCGTTGTTGCCGTTGCGGATCGTGCGGCTCTTCGCGGTGAAGATGCGCGGGTGGCGATCGACGACGCGATCACCGAGCGCATCGACGTAGACGAGATCCGACATCGGCACGCCTTCGGCGCTGCCGTTGAGGCGGACCTGCCACGCGAGATAGAGCTCGCCATCGCGGTTCGACACCACGTACACGAGCTCGGCTGCCTCGACCTCGCTCACCGAACCGACCGCCGACTGCACCGCGAGCTCGGTCGCGCGGGTGGCGTCGAGCGTCGGCGTGCTCGGCAGGTCGCGATCGACGAGGCCGGTATCGACCGAGCGGATCACGCCGGTCGAGTCGAGGTGGAGGACGGCATCGCCGCTGACGACGCGGAGGCCGTGCTTGTAGTGGTTGACGCGGACGTGGCTCATGCCGATCGCGTCGTTCTCGACCGTCTTGATCCGGAGTTCGCTGCCGGTGGTCAGGCCGATTTGGGTGCGGAGTGCTTGGACCTCGACAAACGCGCCGGCGCGGACGCTGTCGGTCGCGAGCTGCCCGAGGCCTCCGGCGATGAAGTACGGGCGGCCGTTGGCGGCGCGCTCGACCTGGGCGGGCTGGTCGTCAACGACTTGCTGGTCGTCGGACGAGTCCATGGCGCAGGCGGACGCGAACAGCGCGAGCGTGAGACCGATCCCCGGTTTGAACATCGAGGGAGTGAAGTCCACGTAACGTACCAGGATCGCGTGGCTGTGATCTCGGTCGCTTACGGGCCTGTGGGCGGCCGTAGGTGGGGTCGCGAGTCGATCATCCGGGCCTCCACCCCCGCTCACCGAACCTCGTGTCCGACCGAGGGAACGTGCCGCGATGCGTTAGCGTAGGCTCTAGACCCTATGCAGGGCCGCAATGTCGTCGTCACCGGAGGCCGCGGCGGTCTCGGTGAAGCAGTGGTCGCCGCGCTGACCACGCGTGGTGCAATGGTGCACGTCCCCGGGAAGGACGTGCGCTTCGATGACGAGGGCGCGGTCACCGCGTACTACGCCGGGCTGCCTGCGCTGTGGGGCTCGGTCCACGTGATCGGCGGCTTCGCGATGGGCTCGATCACCGCGACGACGCTCGAGCAGTTCGAGCAGCAGTGGCGCACCAACGTCGTGACCTGTTTCCTCGCCTGTCGCGAGGCTGTGCGCGCGATGCAGAAAGCGGGCGGTGGGCGGATCGTCAACGTCGCTGCACGTGCCGCGCTGACGGTGCCAGCCGGGATGTCGGCGTACGTCGCGGCGAAGGGTGGCGTCGCAGCGTTCACGCAGTCGCTGGCCGCCGAGGTCGTCCATGACGGGATCCTGGTCAACGCCGTGTTGCCCGGCATCATCGACACGCCGACGAACCGCCAGGCGATGCCCGATGCCGACTTCGCGACCTGGGCGACGCCTGCGGGGATCGCCGAGACCATCGCGTTCCTGGTGTCCCCCGCCAACGTGGTGACCTCTGGCGCCCTCGTTCCGGTCTACGGCCGCTCGTAGTTATGCCCGCTTAGGCGACGAGCCGTGGTCGCTCGTAACGGGTATAGATGGCCAACGTATCCAAGCGCTGATGGAGCCCCGATGAGCGATACGCCAGACCTCGAACGTTTCCCCGAGCTCCAGGCCAAGTGGGATCGCCGGCAGTTCCTCAAGTCGGCGGCCGCCGGCACGGCGGTGATGGCGCTCGGTGGCTCGCTGCTGCGCCTCGCGGCCGATGATCTGACGCGGCTCGCGCGCGCGGAGACCCGGCCCGATGGTCGCCCTCGCCTCCCACCGGGGCAGCGCGTGCTCGAGTTCCTGCGGCCGATGGGTGGCGACGAAGGTCCGGGCGACGTGAAGTCGTTCCGTCTCAAGGTGTACGGCGCGGTCAAGAAGCCGTTCGAGGTCGACTACGCCGGCTTGTTGAAGCTGCCGCAGGTGACCAAGGAAGCCGACGTCCACTGCGTCACCGGCTGGTCGATGCTCAAGGGTCAGTGGAAGGGCGTGCAGATCAAGCAGCTCGCCGAGCTCGCCGAGATCAAGGGCGAGGTCAGGCACGTGATCTTCGAGGCACACGGCGGGTTCACCGCCAACGTGCCGCTCAAGGAAGCGTTCGCCGACAACGCGATGGTGAGCTATCGCGTCAACAACAAGCCGTTCGCGATCGAGCACGGTGCGCCCGTACGCGGGTTGATCCCCGATCTCTACTTCTGGAAGAGCTCGAAGTGGATCACCGGCATCCGGTTCGTCAAAGACGATCGCCCCGGCTTCTGGGAGGTCCGCGGCTATCACAATCACGCGGACCCGTGGAAAGAGGAGCGCTATGGCTGAGGCTGCGGTGGAAGACGATCCCGCCGGCTTGCAAGCTCGCCGCCCCCCCGCACCGAAGTCTCTGATCAAGAAACGCTGGCGCGCCTGGTTGCGCGCGATCCATCGCGATGTCGGCTATCTCGCGATCGGCTTCACGATCATCTACGCGATCTCCGGGATCGCGATGAACCACATCGACGACTGGGATCCGAGCTTCGACGCGAGCGAGCGCATCGTGAAGATCACGCCGGTCGCGGATGACGCGACGGATGATCAAGCCGTCGCCGTGGTGCTCGCGGTGTCGGGCACGGGCAAGCCCGACGAGGTGCTGCGCGCCGGCGACGAAGTGCGGCTCGGCTACGAGGACGGCACGCAGGTCACGGCGATCGGCGACACGGTGACGATCCAGCAGCGGTCGAGTCGAATCTTCTTTCGTGTCGCCGTCTGGTTGCACGCGACGCGGGGCAAGCAGGCGTGGAAGTACATCTCCGACGTCTACGCGGTGCTGTTGCTGTACCTCGCGATCAGTGGCTTGTTCATGATCAAGGGACGGCTCGGGCTCAAGTGGCGCGGCATGTTGCTCGTCACCGCCGGTGTCGCGGTGCCGGTGCTCTACATCGTGCTCGCCGGTGGACCCGGTGCGCCGAAGCCAGAGCAGAAAACCGCGACGGGTGACACGGGCATGCGGCCGCTCGCGCCGTCGGAGAATGCCGAGTAGCGGCGCGCATTCGCATCGAGACAAGTCGCGGCTACGACGGGCGACGTGGAGCGACGGACTTTCGCAACGCTGGCGAGTGCGTCAGCTTCCACATCACCGCGAGTAATCGGTCGAGCAACACGCGCTCGCTCCCCTCCGCCGTGATCCAGCCCCACGCCACACCCGCATCGAGTGCGGCCTTCACCTCATTTGCGCTGCCTTGCGCTGCCTTGCGCGATCTCGTAGTGCTTCCGCCGGTTCCCATTCGAGAACTTCTGGCCCTCCGCTAGATTCAGTAACACGCTCTGCGCGGCCCTCTTCAATTGATCCGCGAGCTCGTGATCCTCGCGCTTGATCTGCACGACCAGTGGTGCGAGCGAGGTGATCAGTTCTCTGGCGATTTCATAAGCAATGAACATGTGCGCGGTCTCCTATGGCGATCGTTTCGAGGAACCCAAGCTCCTCGGCCTCTCCGAGGGTGGGCGCTCTCTCGACCGATGCGGGCCAGCGCGCACGGACCGTGACGAGCGCGAGCGCGGTGATCGCGTTCGACAACGCGATCAACGATGCGGCGATCGATCGAACAGGCAGCGACGTCGCGGCGCTCGGCGCGGTCCGGTGCGCGAGGGACCGCAAGGGCGAGAGCGCCCACCCGAGGACCGAATCGCCACCGACGGGGCACTCGAGACTTCGTAGTTCCCGAGCGCGATCCAGAAGCACCGCTACGGATACGTCATCGGGCTACCGATGCGTTCTCACCGGCGATCGGCAGGACCGGCTGGCGATGCGGTTTCGGTCCCGACCGGCGATCGGCTACCGATACGGTTCCGGTCCCGGCCGGCGATCGGCTACCGATGCGGCCCCGACCGGCGATCGGCTACCGATGCGGTTCCCGGTTCCTAGCGCCACTCGGCGTCGACGCGGAAGCCCTGCTTCGTCACCGACGAGTCCGAAACGAATCGCAGATAGTGATAGCGACCCACAAACTCCTGCGCCGTCGCCGGACCGCTGTTGCCCGTGAACCGCCCCACTTGCTTCCACGCACCGTTCGTCCACGTCCACACCTCGAGGAAGTCGTAGCCGTTCTCCAGCGCGAAGCTCGCCGCCGTCAGACGCAGCGCCTGCGCGGTCGCCGCGAGGAACACTTCCTTCCACACCGACGTGCTGTTCGCGTACGGATGCGCGCTCTCGAAGCGACCGTTGTCGACGGCCTTCCACTGCGCGCCGGCTCTCCACGCGCACGTGTTGGTCTCGCACGCCCACGAGCCGAGGACCGCCGGGTGCGCGAGCTCGGTGCAGTCCACCGGCGCATCGCAGTACGTGCGCTCGCGGCAGGTGCCCGACGCATCGGGGTGTGCGGCGACGCCGTGGCACTTGAAGCCCTCGGCGCAACCCCACCCCGCGAAGCCACCGCACAGGTCACCGGTGCTGCCGCACTCGCCGTCGTGCACGACCGCCATGTTCGCGCAGCCTGCCGCGCAGCCGTTCGAGTACGTGTGGTGGTCGGCGCCGCAGACGGGATCGAAGTTCGCCGGACACACGCAGCTCTGCGGGGCGGCGCAGTTGCCCTCTTCGCAGACGAGGCCGTTGCCGCACGTCAGCGCGCCGCTGCTCTCGCAGGTGAACAGCGCCTCGAACTCGGCGATCAGCGACTGCACGGCCGCGGTGTGCTGGCCCTCGGCGGCGACGAACGTGAGGTTGAGGTCGCCGGCCTTGATCTGGAACTCGTCGCGGCGCGCGCCGCCGGTCGGCTCGTGGGTGTAGCCACCCGTCGCGAGCGTGCCCTCGGCGGCGGCGCGGCGAACCAGCTCGCGGACCTTCGCGACATCGATCGTGCCCCACTCGGTGGTGACCGGACCATCCGTCGGACCCGGGTGGGTCTCGAGCGCGCGGCTCCCGATCGTGTGCTTGGTCTTGCGCATGTGACCCTGCGCGGTGAAGTAGCGGACCTCGACGGCGTCGAGCGGCGCACACACCGGCGCGACCGGGCACTCGCAGGTGCCGGGTGGCTTCGACAGATCGACCTGCTCCGCCGTGCAGCCGGGGTACTTGACGAGCGCACAGGTGTCGGGGAGACCGGCCCACTCGACCTGATCGATCTCGAAGCCGTGGCGCGTGATCGAGACGTCGGAGTCGAGGCGAACCTTGACGCCACCGGCGATCGGGAAGAAGTCCGTCCAGGTGTCGTCGCGATCACCGTCGAACGACTGCGCGGGGGCACCGGCAGGCTCGACGCTGACGAAGTCGTACTCGGCCTCGGTGCGCAGCACGCGGAAGTGCAGCCGCGCTTCCTTCGCGCAGAACGGCAGGTTGCTCAGCGGGACCGCGAACGTCTTGTTCAGGTTGTTCGCGTACGGGTGCGCCGACTGGACGGTGACCGACACGAAGTTCGACGAGCCGTCGGCCTTGCCGAGCTCGGTGGGGATGCCCGGCGGATTGGAGTCGTCGACGACACCCTTGTCCTCGGACTTTGCCGACTGACAGCCGGCGAGCAGCGAAACGATGGCAACAAGGCGAAGCATAGGTGCGCGAGGTACCACGCTGGCGCTACCTGTCACGAACGATTTTCAGTCGACAACGCACTGAATCTGCGTTCGTTTTCCAGGTCGTTGTTGGCGGCGTTGGCGGCCTTACAAACGCACTCACGTCACGTCGCGGACCCTCGCTATTGGGTCCTCTCGCGTTCTTCGAGTGTCGCGATCAGAATTGGCAAGACCAAGCGATCCTTGGGACGGCCGGCCCTGGTCTTGACCGCGATCAGTGTCGGAAGATCGAGGACGCGGAGCGACCGCGCTTCGTCGGTTACCACCTGGGTGTTGTTCCAAAGCTCCTCGAACCCCAACCCATCGAGCTCGCAGAGCGGATCGATCGGGCCAAGCGATGTGGACAGGTTCAAATGTCCGGTGCCGGCGAGGAGCTCCGCCGTCGGTCGCAGCCCTCGGTTTGCGAAGTCGTAGCGCATCGTCGCGTCGAGTCGCAGCAAGACGTCGAGGAGCCGCGCGATGTTCTCCGGGGTTCGACGGTGCACGATATCGAGATCGTTCGTCGTGATCGGAGCCCCTTGAATCACGCATGCAGCCCCACCGACCACGATGAACTCGACCTCGGCATCACACAGCTTGGCGAGGAGTGCCGGAAGGTCGCTGACCTTAGGGTGCGATGCCATTCAAGCCATCCCGGAACTTGCCTAGGGCCTGCGCCATGCGCGAGGCCGACCGCAGTCTGTTCCACGGGGACTGTTCGAGCGAGAGCTGGATCAGGGTGCGATCGACATCCTCGATCGCGGCTCGGACCTCTGGGTCGAGGTTCGCGATCAGCTTCGCAAGCGTTGCTGAAGGATCGTCCATCGGCACACCTGACGTTACCATGCACGACTGATGTCGTTCACGACGACTCACTCACCGACCGTGACGTAGCGGTACGGATCGTCGTCATCGTCGTCGTCGAGCTCCTTCTGGTCGGCCACGTTCGCGCACGGGATCGCCCTCTTGATCGCCGCCGCTTGCTCTACGTCGAGGTAGTTGTCGCGGAGGTCGAGCAGCTCGAGGTGACGGAACGCCGCGGCGTGCTCGATCAGCGCCTGCGCCCCCTCGCGCCACAGCGTGCCCTTGGTCAGATCGAGGGTGCGAAGACGCCTGACGATCGGTGCCTTCGCGAGCGCGGCGATCAGCTCGCGTTCCCACTCGGAGTTCGGCAGCCCGAGGTACGCGAGGCGCGGCAGGCCCTTGCCCTCGAAGATGCCGGCGAACGACTTCACCTTGCAGGTGTTCCCGTAGTCTTCCTGACCGATGTAGAGCTCGAGGTGACGGAGCTCGGGGAGCGTGGCCGTGCCGAGCTCGATCGGCACGTTCTTCGACAGACCGCTCGAGATGTGGACGAGCTTCTCGAGGTGCGGCGCGACGATGCTGCCGAGCTTCGTGCGCGTGCCCTCGTCGTTGCTCGAGCCCTTGAGCCGGAGCTCGCGGAGCTGCGGAGCGATCGCCCACAGCTTCGAGAGATCGCCGATCGCACGCCAGCTGTCCTGATCCATGTGCTCGGCGTCGGCGGTCAGATCGAGGACGCGGAGCAGGGGGAGCGGGCCGCAGCCGACCAGCGTGGGGAGCACCGCCTCGTACGACCAGTCGCTGTCGTCGCTCGGCGGCAATCCGAGCTCGAGCTCGCGCACCAGCCGGCCGGCGGGATGCTTCAAGATCCGCTTCAGCGTGGCCGCGTAGTTGGTCAGCTCTTCCTCGCCACCATCGTCACCGCTGTCCTCTTCCTCGGGAACCAACGAGACCCTGTCGAGCGTCCCGAACCGCCACTCGAGCGTCGAGCCGTCGAGGTCGCGCAGCAGATCCTTCGCCGCGTCGGCCTGCTGCTGCTTCGGGCGCTTGCCGGCGGCCGCCATCGCGATCACCTGCCCCCACGCGTGACCGTGCTCCAGCAACGCGTCGGCGTAGACCTGCCAGGTGCCGGCGTCCTCGGGATTGTCGGCGAGCATCGCCTCGAGCGTGGCGAGGTTGGTCGCCTCCGGCGGCTTCGCGACCGCCTTCTTCACCGGCTTCGGCGCCGCGACCTTCGGCTTCCCACCGATCCGCGAGAATCCGGTCTTCTGCTTCTCGGCGATCAGCTTCTCCGCCGCGTGCTTCGACGTCGCCGCATCGGGATGACCGTAGTTGCGCTCGTTGCGACCCGCGGCCCCGGCCTTGCCCCAGCGACAGATGAACGAGACGTCGTCGCGCCGCTCGATCTCCCAGAACCTGGTGACGTTGCCGAGGGCCTGCTCGTAGCGCCGGATCATCCCCTCGACGTTCTCACGTTGCCGCGGGTTACGCTGTCCACGTGCGAGCCGATCTCCCGCCGAACGCGCGCGCCGCGATCGAGCGTGCTCGACGTCCGGCGTTGGTGTTCGATCGCGCGCGGCTCGAGCGCAATGCCGTCGCGATCACCACTGCGGCACGCGCCGCGAACATCACCTCCCTGTTCGCCGCGAAGTCGTTCCCGCATCCGCTCGTCCGCGAGTTCGTCGCGCGCCACTTCGATGGCTTCGACGCCGCCTCGGAGGCCGAGCTCGCCGAGCTCCCTCCGTCGAAGATCGTCTCGATCGCCGATCCCACCGGGCGCGCCGTGTCGGCTCGCGCCGCGCGCACGATCGTCAGCTGCGACACCCTAGAGCAGATCCGCGCCGTCCCCGCGAGCGCCGAGATCGCGATCCGCCTGTCGATGTCGCTGACCGCGCGCGATCCCGCGATCGGGGTCGTGCAGGACGGCAGCGGGCATCGCCGCTCGCGGTTCGGACTCGATCTCGATCCCGAGCGTCGTCGTGCAGACCTGCGCGCCCTGGTCGCCGCGGCCGATCGTCCCGTCGGACTCCACGTCCATCACGGTGCGGTCACCGCGACCTCGCCCGAGCGGTTCCTCGCGACCGCACGTGCGGCACTCGCAGTCGCGCACGATGCCGAGCTCGAGCCGGCGTTCTTGAACCTCGGTGGTGCCTGGCACGGGATCGCCGAGCTCGCCGCCGCGTTCGCGGAGCTGCGCGCCGCCTTCCCCAGGCTGGAGCTGATCGTCGAGCCCGGCAGGGCGCTGGTCGACGAGGCGGGCTTCGCGTGCGGTCGTGTGATCAGCGCGCGGGCCCTCGACGATCGTGCCCTCCGCGTGCTCGATCTCTCGCGCATCTGTCACCTGCGGTGGTCGCAGATCGAGCTCGTCGGCAGCGCGCCACGCGCGGGCCTCGGCACCAAGCACCTGCTCGTCGGCCCGACCTGCTTCGAGGACGACGTGCTCGGCGAGTGGACCACCGAGGATCCACTCGTCGCGGGGAGTCGCATCGTCGTGCGGCACGTCACCGGTTACGCCGTCGCGTGGAACACCGGTTTTCACGGTGTGCCGCCGGCCGACGTGGTCGTGGTGTAGTTAGTCGTCGTCGCCGCCGCCGCCGCCGCCGCCGTCGCCACCGCCGCCATCGCCACCGCCGGCTGGCAGATCGCCACCGGACTCGACCCCGATCGGGACGAGATCGCTACCGTCCGCACGCACGCCACCGCGCTGGCGACGCCGCGCCTGCTCGCCGTTGGCCGCGTTCGGGTAGCGGATCTGGAACGTGAACGACAGCGTGTTGCGGAAGAAGCCCGGCACGATCATCTCGCCCGCGTCGGTGCCCTTCTGGAACTGGAACGAGTACCGCAGGCCGTACGTGAACCCGGGGCGCGGCGAGTAGCCGACCCCGGCGTCGATGCTGCCGACGAGGAAGGCGCTCCCGATCGCATCGCCGCTCTCCGAATCGATCAGCTGCGTGCGCGCGACGCCGGCGGACGCGAGCCCGACCAGCTTGGGCTGGCGGCGGCGACTGTCGTCGAGCCACGGTAGCGGCAGGGCGAGGGAGAGCCCCGCGGAGTCGTTGATCGTGTTCTGTGCGATCAGCAAGTTCGGCGCGACGTCGCGACGGGCCTGGAAGCTCGCGCGTCCCCACACCTCGGTGTAGGCGACCGCACCGCCGAACACCGGGAACAAGCCGTCGGCCTGCGCGACGTCGGGGTTGTTCGGGTCGACGCCGTACGGGTGCACGTAGACGCCACCGACGTCGAGGTTGGAGCTCCACCGGCGCGTCCAATCGTGGCGCCACGCTGCGCGCAACCGCGGGTTGAGCTGGTGATCGAGCCGCGAGCCCTGCATCGCGGTGAGCGGAGCCAGCCGATCGAGCCGCAGCACGTTGACGCCGAGCTCGAGATCGACCGAGTTGTCCCGCCAGCTCCGGCTGATCGCGACGTTGGCGCCGTACTCGACCGACGTGTTGATCGTGGGATCGGAGTTGCCGTCGGCGTCGAGCCCGTTGTCGTCGGCGCGGCTGTAGCGGGCGAACACCGACGGCGTGACCTGGGTGTCCCGCCCCGTGTCCCACGACAGCGCCGCGTTGCCGGCGCCGTTGATCGTATCGATCCGGCCGAGTGGCACGAGCTGGGGGCCGGTGACGTCCGGGCTCGACCGGGCCGACAGCGCGGTCAGCACCCCGTTGCTGCCCTCGAGCCCGGCCGCAAACGAGGTGAACCGCGTGGTCTGGATGCGGGTGCGGGCACCGCCGCGGACGGAGACCGAGGGCTCGTCACTATGACGGGCGAACTCCAGGACCTCGCCCTCCAGGAAGACCTCGTGGCTGGTCCGGGGGCCGTCGTAGCCGAACAGCACGCCCGGCCGGAACGTGAAGGACACGTCCGATTCGCGGATCTCGCGCTCGGTGGCGAACACGTTATCGGTGGCGGAGACGTCTCCGGTGGCGGTCACGCTGGTGGTGGTGCGGTCCGCCGAAGCGGGAGCGGCTGCAAGCACGGAGAGCAAGGGAAGGCAGCGGCGCACTGCCGGTGTTTTTAACACGGGCGGGCGTGTACGGATGTCGCGTCTGTCAGTTGAAGGCACGTCTATCCGCATGCTTAGAATTCCCCCGTCATGCGTAGTGAGTGCGTCGAGATGACTCCCCCAACTTCTGTTGCCCCGCGTCGAGCCGCTGCTGCCGAAGATGAGGGCGACGAGGACGAAGTCGACAAAGCAGAAGCCGACGAAGCCGACGACGAGGCCGACGACGAAGCCGATGACGTCGACGTCGTCGACGACGATGAGGAAGAGGACGACACCGACGTCGCTGAAGTTCCCGCCGACGACAAAGCTCCCGCCGGTGACTGGTCCGGCGGCGAGGAAGAGGAGTGGACCGAGGAGAAGAAGGAAGAAGCCGACGACGACGACGACGACAAGGACGCCGGCGGTTGGCGCGGCGGTGACGAGCCGCCGTGGGGCAAGGACGAGGAGGAGGAAGAGGAAGAGGAAGAAGACGAGGACGACGAGAAAGAAAAGGTCGTCGACGACGACGATGACGACGACGACGATGACGACGACGACGACGACGATGACGTCGAGGTCAAGAAGCCGGTCCGCGTGGTCCGGCCGCGTCCGATCATCCTCGACGACGACGAGGACGAGGAGAGCGAGGACAAGAAGGACGACGATGATGACGACGAGATCGAGCGCATCGATCCCGACGATCGTCCGCCGCGCGGTCCGCTCCCACCGCGTCCCGCGAAGCCGTTGCCGACCGGCAAGCCGCCGCCGATCGTGATCCGGTCACAGATCAAGCCGGTGGATGCTCCGGCGGCCAAGGGCGACAAGCCCGAGCTGCCGAAGCCCGTGCCGGCGGTTCCTGCGCCGGCCAAAGCGCCCGCGAAGGCCCCCGCGAAGGACAAGCCGGCCGCGAAGGCTCCCGCGAAGGACAAGCCGGCTGCGAAGGCACCCGCGGCGAAGAAGCCCGCTGCCCCGAAGAAGAAGTAGCCAGCCCTCCTAGACGCCCTTGTAGCGCAGGAACAAGCGCAGCAGCACCGTCGAGAACGCGAGGCAGGCGACGATGATGATCAGGATGTCTCGCCAGCTCAGCCGGACCGTGAAGTCCGGTTTGTGATGGCGAATGGCTCCCGTCCACGCCCCGACGAGCGCGAACAGGATCCAGAGCACCGGCTTGTACGAGAACGACAGCGTGCTGATCGAGAACGTGGTCGCGCAGAACGACCCGAGCAGCGCCATGCCCCAGGTCCGCGCGACCTCGGAGCCGGGCACGTCACTCAGCACGATCAGGCCTCGCAGCAGCGACTTGATCGACAGGTAGATCATCGCGACGAACAGGACCAACCCGACGAAGCCGAGCTCCGCGAGCGACAGCACGAACGAGTTGTGGGCAGTCAGGTAGTGGTGCTCGGAGAACTGGCCTGCACCGACGCCGTAGATCGGGCTCTGGCCGAACAGATCGAGCCCCTTCGACCACGCCTCGTAGCGCTCCATCGTCGACTGCTCGGCGGAGCCACCGTCGTCGCGCCCGCCGAACATCATCAGCGGGACTGCCATCAAGGCCGCGGGTATGAACGCCTTGAATCTGTACCTCTTCACCATGTAGACGAAGAACACGAGCATCATCGCCGCCTGCCCACCGCGTGACTTGGTGAGCATCACGGCGGCGACGCAGATCGCGATCGCCAGCGTCGCACCGAACCGGAAGAAGCCCTCTCGCTTTCTCTGGATGAAGGCGACGAGGATGGAGATCCCACCCACGGCGATCACCAGCGCGACCTCGTTGGGATCCTGGAGGTCGCCGCGATACCGCACGCGCCCCTCGACCGAGTGCATCCCGCCGATCCCGACCAGCTCGCAGCGATACTGCAGCCCCGGCTCGGCACCCGGACCGCCGCACTGCTCGGTCATCTCGCACGACCGCCCGTCGGGACGGCCCACGCCCTCCCCGTCGAGGTTCTCGCCGCCGACGCACTGCAAGGGGGACATGCCCTGGTGCAGACAGACCGCGGCCACGAACACGCAGACCACGCTGAGCACCCCGACGACGACCTGGAACGCCCGGAAGCGCTGGATCCCGTGCGCGATCGTCCCGTACAGCGTGAACAGGATGACCATCTCGATCACCTTCGAGATCAAGTTGTCGGGGACGTTGATCGCCGTCGACACGACCGCCCACAGCAGGAACGCGATCGCCCACGGCAGCATCGGCGTGGAGATCGGCTGGGTCCGGCGCAGCCGAACGTCGATCACGTAGCCGACGAGCGCGAACGCGGCGAACAGGTGCAGAAAGGGCACCTTCTGGAGCAACGGCAGGAACTCCTGCGGGCGCACCAGGATGAACACGATGAGACCAGCGATGCCGGGAATCGCGAACATCGGGGTCACGATAGCACCTGGGTTGGGTATGCTGCAGGCGTGCGCGAGCGTGTCGCTTCCTTGCTGCACCGCTCCGGCGCCCTAAGCGCCGTCATGCGGTTGCGGAGGTACGCGCCCGTACCGAACCTCTCGATCGTCACCTACCACCACATCGCGGAACACGACCCCGAGTATCCGTACGATCCGGATGTTTCGGATGCCGCGCCGGCGCAGTTCCGCCGCCAACTCGAGCTGCTCGCCCGCTACTGCACGCCGATCGGGATCGACGAGCTGGTGCGTTCGTTCGACGGCGAGCCACTCCCGGAGAACCCGGTGATGGTGACGTTCGACGATGGCTACTTGTCGTGCCACGACACCGCGCTGCCGATCCTCCGCGCCGTCGGGATCCGCGCCACGTTCTTCATCGCCACGGGGTTCACCAACGATCGCCGGCTGTACTGGTGGGAGCGGATCGCGCTGATCATCAACCAGAGCAAGCGCGCCACGGCGACGATCGATTACCCGCAGTCGATGACGCTCGATCGCAGCGACAAGAAGAAGCTGCACGGCACGCTGACCGCGCTGGTCAAGAACACGCCCGGGCTCGACGTCGAGCGATTCCTCGACGAGCTGGGTGTCGCGCTCGAGGTCGAGTGGTCGGCGGAGATCGAGGCGGGCTACGCGAACAACTTGATCATGCAATGGGATCACGTCCGCGCCCTCGCTCGTGCCGGCATGGATGTCGAGTCGCACGGCCGTTATCACCGTGTGCTGCAGACGCTCGATGACGAACAACTCGAGGACGAGTGCCTGCACTCGCGCCTCGAGCTCGAGACCCAGCTCGGTCGCCCGGTCCGCGCGATGGCCTATCCCGTCGGTCGCCGGATCGCTCGTCAGGGCCGGATCCGGAACGCGCTCGCGGCCGCCGGGTATCGGATCGGCCTGTCGAACAAGAGCGGGGTCAACCGCTTGTGGCCGCTCTCGCTCCGCGGCGTGCTCCCGGTCGATCCGTTCGATGTCCGCAGGTTATCGACGGACCGCCAGATGGACGACTCGATGTTCATGGCGCAGATCGCCGTCCCGCGCTTCGCGTACATCGACAAGCACTGAAAACTGGCGATCCACCACCGGAGCTTGGGACAATTTTTCCATGGTGATTCACCGTCGAGAGAGCCCCCGGATCGAAGTCGAGGCGCTGTGCTGGGAGATGTTCGACGGCCGAGAGCTCGCCGGCGTGGCACTCGATCTGTCGTCGGGTGGGCTGCGGATCGAGCGCCCGTACGTCGGAGGTGCGACCCGACGAGAAGTCCAACTCGAGCTCGAGATCCCGGGCATCGACGAGGTGATGTGGGCCCGCGGTGACACCACGTTCGACGTGCTGGTGCCGACGAGCTCACCCGCGGGTGGCGCGCTCGGGCTGATCCGGCGCACCGGCTATCGCATCGCCCTCGCGGCGAACCGCGACCTGCGGAGGCTCCGCGAGGTGGTGTTCGAGACGTATCAGAAGCGGCTCGACGATGTCATCGAGCGCGCGATCTGCAGCTGCGCGCCGACCTGCGCTCCGTCGTAGTGCACGTCCTCGTACGTACTCGTGTACTGCTCGCGAAACTCTGCGGAGCGTCCGCACGCGAGTTCGGCTCCGCGGTCCTCGACACGTTTGCCCAGGTTTCCGGACGCTCTCTTCTGAGCGTCCGAGCTCGCCGAGCTCAGACCTTCGCGCCGGCCTGCCGGTAGAGCTCGAGATATTGATCGACCATGCGGTCGTGGCTATAGCGCTCGAGCGCGACGACTCGACCGCGTGCCCCCATCTCGCGACCGAGCTCGCGATGCTGCTCGAGCCCCGCGATCGCCTCGCGCATCGCCGCTTCGTCGACCGGCACGAGCAGCCCGGTCTCACCCTCGTCGACCACGTCGGGTAGGCCACCGACGGCGGTGGTCACGATCGGCAGCGAGGCCGCCATCGCCTCGGGGACGACGAGCGGGAGCCCCTCGGTCATCGACGACAGCGCGAACACGTCGAACGCGTGCACGATGCGAGGCACGTCCATGCGCCGGCCGGTCATCACCACCCAGCGCGGCTCGGGCAGCGCCTTGATCGCCGCCTCGACCTCGGGACGCGCATCGCCTTCGCCGACGATCACCAGCCGCACCCTCGACGACAACAGCGGTGCCATCGCGCGCACCAGCATCGCCTGGTTCTTGAACTTGTCGAGCCGCCCCACCGTGCCGACGACGAACGCATCGCCGAGGCCGAGCTCGACGCGGATCGCCGCGCGGGCTTCTACATCAGGGGTGTAGCGATCGAGGCGGATCCCGTTCGGGATCACGTGCAGGCGGCTCTCCGGCATCTCGTGCTGGTCACGCGCCTGGGTCGCCGTGGTCTCGGAGACCGCGACGAAGGCGTGCGCGAGCTGGGCCGCCACCCGCCGGAGCATCCGGTTCGCCCGACCCGACGGGTTCTTGCCGTGCTTGGTGTGGATCGTCGCCGCACCGACGAGCCTGCCCGCCGGGATGCCGTAGACCAGGGGGAGCGGGTTGTGGGTGTGCACGACCTCCGCCTTGCGGGTGCGCAGCTCCTTCGCGAGCCGAAACACCAGCGTGGGATCGACGCCGCGCTCCTGTTTTGGCACCCGGCCCAGCTCGGCACCGGCACGCGAAAGCTCCTCGGCCATCGCGCCATCGGGCGGAGGGGCCAACGACAGCACGGTCACGCGGTGTCCGCGCGCGCGCTGCCCGATCGCGAGATCGAGCGCGACCCGCTCCTGACCCCCGACGCCGTACGACGACAGGACGTGAACGATCGACAGCACGTCACGTCGTTACCGTGTGTGTGGCCGGCTCCGCAAGGCGCGACACGCTATCCTGGGGTCGTCGATGACCCAGGACGCAGGAGAGGCGCTCGCCGCGCTGGGAATCGCGATCGGGGAAGTTCGCTCCGGTGAGCTGAAGGCAGCGTGCGCCCGTGTCGCACGGCGCATCCACAACGACAAGCTGCGCGTGATCGGCTTCGTGCCGTCCAGCGACCGGGTCGCCGTGCCGCCGCTGCTCATCCAGCTCGGGATCGCCCTGTGCGATCTGACCGGTGCCACCGTCGCGGTGGTCGATGCGAACGTGCGTTATCCAGGGCTTCCAGAGCTCGCGCGCGGCCAGGAGACCGACCACGAGGAGAGCGTGTTCAGCACGCGCTGGCTGCAAGACTCGCTCGCGCTGCTGTCGGCCCCGCAGGTCGAGAGCCCCGGCGAAGTCGTGCCGCAGCTGGCCCGCGTGTTGCTCGAAGGTTCGGACCTGTTTGCTCATGTCCTCGTGGATCTGACTGGGTTCGAGCTGCTCGGAGAGCACGGCAGCGCGGCCGCATGCATGGATGGCGTCGCGCTCGTCGCGACCGCGCACGAGACCCAGGAGCAGGAGCTCCTCCAGCTAGCCCCCCTCATGCCCCCCGACCGCTTCCTCGGGATTCTCCTGGTTGGTTGATCGAAGGAAGTGTTCGTGGTGTCCTCCTCGGAGAAAACGATGCGCCCACTGAACGAAGAAAAGATTGCCGTTATCGGTCTCGGCTACGTCGGCCTCCCGGTCGCCATTGCCTTCGGCCGCACGTTGCCCACGGTGGGCTTCGACATCCGTCAGAAGCGCGTCGACGAGCTCAAGAAGGGCCACGACGACACCCTCGAGGTTTCGGACTCCGATCTCACCGCCGCGAAGCACATGGAGTTGACGGCCGATGCGTCGAAGCTCGCCGACTGCACGGTGTTCATCGTCGCCGTGCCGACGCCGATCGATGGGAATAACCGCCCCGACCTCGGCCCCAGCCTCGCGGCCTCGCGCACGATCGGCCCGTTCATCAAGAAGGGCGACGTCGTGATCTACGAATCGACGTGGTACCCGGGCGTGACCGAAGAGCTGTGTGGTCCGATCCTCGACGAGAAGAGCGGCCTCAAGAACGGCAAGGACTACTTCCTCGCGTACTCGCCGGAGCGCATCAACCCGGGCGACAAGGAGCACACCTTCACCAAGATCAAGAAGGTGGTGTCGGGGCAGACCCCGGAGACGCTCGACCGCGTCGCCAACATCTACTCGTCGGTGGTCACCGCCGGTGTCCACCGCGCACCGTCGATCAAGGTCGCCGAAGCTGCGAAGGTGATCGAGAACACCCAGCGCGATCTCAACATCGCGCTGATGAACGAGCTCGCCTTCATCTTCGACCGCATGGGCATCCGGACCCAGGACGTGCTCGAAGCCGCCGGCAGCAAGTGGAACTTCCTCCGGTTCACGCCGGGTCTCGTCGGCGGTCACTGCATCGGCGTCGACCCGTACTACCTGACCACCAAGGCCGAAGAGCTCGGCTACCTGCCCGAGGTCATCCTCGCCGGCCGCCGCGTCAACAACAACGTCGGCCCGTTCATCGCGCAGAAGACCGTCAAGATGCTCACTCAAAACCTCGACGTTCCGCTGTCGAAGGCGAAGGTCGGCATCTTCGGGCTGACGTTCAAGGAGAACGTCCCGGACCTTCGGAACTCGAAGGTGCCGGACATCATCAAGGAGCTCAAGCAGTACGGCATCGAGGCCACGATCACCGATCCGTGGAGCAACGCCGAGGAGGCGCACGAGGAGTACGGCGTACGGCTGACCCCTCTCGACAAGATGCAGGGGCTCGACGCGCTGATCTTCGCCGTCTCGCACGACGAGTACGTCAAGAACATCAACGGGCTGTTCGAGCGCGTGAAGGACAACGGCGTGCTGATCGACGTCAAGAGCGCCGTGCCGCGGGATTACATGGCGCCGCGCGGGATCCGGTTCTGGAGTCTGTAATCGGGTAGGCTACGCCCGCTGTGACAAAGCGAACGCGCTACGACGAGGTCTGCGAGGATCTGGTCAACTCACCACGCCGCTGGTTGGTGACAGGGGTCGCCGGATTCATCGGATCCGCGCTCCTCGAACGCCTGCTCGACCTCGGCCAGACCGTCGTCGGCGTCGATAGTTTCCTGACCGGGCACAAGCGGAACATCGACGATGTGCTCGCGATCAACCCCGACGAGCGGCTGCAGTTCCGCTTCATCGAAGGCGATCTGCGTGATCCGGCGATCGCCGCCGAGGCAGTGAAGGACGTCGACATCGTGCTCCATCAAGCCGCGCTCGGCTCGGTGCCGCGGTCGATCAAGGACCCAGTGGCGTCGCACGCGCACAACGTCGACGCGTTCTTGAACGTGATGGTCGCGGCGAAGGACGCCGGGACCAAGCGCGTGGTCTACGCGTCGAGCTCGTCGGTGTACGGAGATCACCCCGGCTTGCCAAAGTATGAGGATCGGATCGGCAAGCCGCTGTCGCCGTACGCGGCCACCAAGCGCTGCGACGAGATCTACGCGCAGGTGTTCCACGACGTCTATGGGCTGCAGATGGTCGGCCTCCGGTACTTCAACGTGTTCGGCCGCCGACAAGATCCCGACGGGCCGTATGCGGCGGTGATCCCGCGCTGGATCGCGGCGCTCGCCTCCGGCTCGCCCTGCGTGATCTTCGGCGACGGCTCGTCGAGCCGGGACTTCTGCTACGTCGACAACATCGTGCAGGCGAACCTCCTCGCGGCGACGGCCGATGCGGCGGTCACAGGTACCGTCTACAACTGCGGCTGCAACGACAAGACGGACCTCAAGCAGCTGTTCTCGCTGATCCGCGAGAACCTCGCGAAGGACTTTCCCGACGTCGCGAAGGCCGAGCCGTTGTTCGAGGCTCCGCGAGCCGGAGACATCCCCCACTCGCAGGCCGCGATCGACAAGATCACCGCCGCGCTCGGCTACGTGCCGACGCACAAGATCACCGATGGCATGACCGAGACGGTCGCGTGGTTCTCGCGCTCGCTCCATCGCCGAGCGAAGTGATACGTTCGCCGTGATGTCGGACGACCTACCCAAGCCCGAGCCGAAGAAGATCGACGAGGAGCTGGCGCTGAAGTTCAAGCACCTCGCCGAGGACGCCGTTCTCAAGGGCCAGCCCTACGGCGACGAGAAGTGCGACAACTGCCTGTTCTATCTGAACCCGGACGAGAAGCTGGCGTACTGCTGGCACCCGAAACTGCGGATCCTGGTCGGCGGTGATTGGTGGTGCCAGTGGTGGGAAAAGATCGATTAGGCTGAGCGAGTGAGGCTCGAGGACAAGGAGCTCGAAGGTCCCGACCTCGAACGCGAGCAGGGTCTCGAACAGCTCGAGGACGAGACCCGCGAGCACGACAAGGCGCTGCCCGCGCACGCGGGGCCGCAGGTCGTCGAGGTCGAGCACTCGCACCGGATGTTCGATGCGCTGCAGGCGATCCTGAACGGCGAGAACCTCTCGATCCCGATGCTGTACCTGCCGCAGCGCGAGGCGCTGGCCCTCGAGGCGCTCCAGGCGGCGGTGACCGGGCGCGATCGCTCGATGAACACGTTCCTGTTCGCCGAGGATCGCAAGTCGCTGCTCGAGCAGGCGCTGTCGGTGCTCCAGCAGAACCTGACGCGCGGCGACTCCGCGACGCTGACCGCGCTGCACGCGAAGTACGACGCGCTGACCGAGAACGTCGCGAACCTGCGCGGCGAGCTGCTCGGGCTCGAGGACGCGCAGGACGATCTGATCGAGCAGAAGCAGCGCGACGAGGAGGTCACCTCGGCGCCGGAGACGGACGACAAGGACGACAAGGACGAGGCGGTGACCGGCTTCATGGCGTCGGCGCTCGACGCGCTCGCGGGCGCGGCGCAGCCGTTCCGCTCGACGCTGGTGGGCCCAGCGCTCCCCGAGGACCAGCCGGCGAGCTCGACGCTCGACGGTCCCGAGGTGAAGGTCGAGGCGAGGCCGTCCGCGCTCGCAGGTCCGGAGCTGCCCGCGCCGGCGCCTCACGTCTCGCTGCTCGATGCGCCGGGCCCGGAAGTGACGAAGCCAGACCACGTCTCGATGCTCGACGGCCCCGAGGTAGGGCGCGAAGCGAAGCCGAGCTCGCTGGTCACCGAGGGTGTCGACGAGGTGATCGTGCCACCGCACCTGCGGCCGCGACTCGCCACGACGCAGCCCGTGGGGATGCGCACGGACGATCACGAGGAGCGCGAATTCGCGCCGCACGTCGACGATGGGCGCGGGCCAGCGCCGCCGACGAGCGAGAGCCGGAAGCGTGCGCCGGCGCCGGAGCTCGATCCCGTCCAGGCGTCGCGCAGATCGGAACCTGCGATCGCACCTCGCAAATCAGAACCCGTGATCAAGCCTGCGCTCGAGCAACCAGCGTCGAAGCAAGAGGAGCCGCCCAGATCGGCCGGGCGTCGCGGCTTGTCCGTGCGCTCGTCGGAGAAGCCGGTGAAGAAGCCATGATCCTTGCTCCGAACGGACGTTACCTTCGTGCCCTCCGTGACCCCTGCGTTCAGTTCTCGGATCCGAGATCGAACGCGAAGGTCAGAGAGAACGCAGAGGCACTCCGCGAGGAAGAACCATGAGATCCGATCAGTCGTTCGGACAGTTTGCGTGCGTTGGCAAGAGGATCTGGTCTGGCTCCGACTACGTGGTTGATCGGACCTCCTGATGGGGACGCTCGACGCGATCGTGCGGGAGATCCGACTGCTAGCGGAAGCGGCGCTGGTTCGGCGGTTGAACGCAGGCTCGGGCTTCGCAGACGCTCGCATCGCGAGCCAGATCTATTTGCGCGATCCGGCCGCGCTTGCACGCCTCGCAGGCGGAACCCTACGCCCGCAGAAGACGCACGCGAAGGCGGCTGACGAGATCGCCGCCGAGCTGAAGCAGTCAGGCGCACGGTCGCCACGTCTCGAGCTGCTCGTCGAGCGCTTCGCCCTCGATCCCGCGGGTCGGATCTTCGCCGCGATCGCCGTTGCGTACGCCCTCGATCCCGATACTCGAGAGCTCTGTCATGCACTCGCACCACGCGGCAAGACGGCGCTCTATGCCGAGACCTGCGTCGATCTGATCGCGGGCGACAGCAGCGCCTTGGTGAAATCCTTGCTCACCGGATCGCCCCTGCGGCGATCGCGCATCCTCGCGATCGAAGGCGAGGGCTTGGGCGCCACCCTGGAGCTCTCGCAACCTGCCCTCGCCTGGCTGCTCGGCGACGATGCGCTGCAGCTGCCACTCGCGAACGTCTGCACGCTGATCGAGCCCACCGAGGAGCTCGGCGTCGTGCTGCCCGCGGCCGCGATCACCGCGATCGACCTGCTCGCACCGCGGCTGACCGCCGCGCCCACGATCCCGGGTGGCCTCGCCATCGCGCTGCGCGGCCCCCGCGGCTCCGGTCGCAAGGGTGCCGCGCATCGGCTCGCGAAGACGATCGGCAAGCGCCTGCTCGTGATCCACACCCCTGCCCTGCTCGCGCTCGAGACCCGCGCGAAGGCGACCCTCCTCGCCAGCGCGTTCGCCGCCGCACGGTTGCGCGATGCGGTGCCCTACCTCGCCGACTGCGAACCGCTGTTCGACGAGCGTGGCGGGCTCGCCGCCGAGCACGCGGATGCGATCAAGCATCATCCAGGCGGCTTGCTCGCCGGGACCACGCGGAGCGCCGATCTCGAGTTGCATCGCCCGGTGCTCAGCGTCGCCTTGCCCCGTGCGGTACTCGAGGATCGCGAAGCCGCGTGGAAGGCCGCGCTGGTCGCTCAGCACGCGACAGGAGTCGCGGTTGCCAGTGAGGGAGAAGCGGCCGAGCTCGCGGGCCGCTACGTGATCGGTCCCGGTGCGATCGCCGAGGTCATCGGCGAGGCCACGAGTTACGCGCGCGCCGCCGGCATCCCGCTCGACGTCCCCACCCTCGAGGCCAGCATCGGCCGCCGGCTGTCGCTCAAGCTCGGCAGCTACGGCACGATCGTGTCGCGCAAGAGTCGGTTCACCGAGATGGTGCTGCCCGACGAGGTCGTCGACACGCTGCACGACATGATCGCGATGGTGCGCGGCCGTTCGCAGATCCTCGAGCGCTGGGGCTACCAGCGTCACCTCGGCATCTCGCGCGGCGTCAGTGGCCTGTTCTCCGGCGAGCCCGGCACGGGCAAGACGATGGCGGCGAGCGTGGTGGCGAGCGAGCTCGGCCTCGAGCTGGTGCGGATCGATCTATCCGCGGTGATCTCGAAGTACGTCGGCGAGACCGAGAAGAACCTCGCGAAGATCTTCGACGAGGCGCAGGACGCGCACGCGATGCTGCTGTTCGACGAGGCCGATAGTTTGTTTGGTAAGCGGACCAAACTCGAGAGCGCCCAGGATCGATTCGCGAACCTCGAGGTCAACTACATCCTGCAGCGGATGGAGACGTTCGACGGCGTCTCGGTGCTGACCACCAACGCCGAGGCCGCGATCGATCCCGCGTTGCAGCGCCGGTTGAACTTCCGCCTCCGCTTCCCCGAGCCCGAGCCCGACGAGCGTTCGCGACTGTGGCGGCAGCTGTTGCCGCCGTCCTCGGGGCTGCACGATCGGGTGGACTTCGACGCGCTCGCCGAGCGGTTCGACATGACCGGCGGCTACATCAAGAACGCCGTCGTCCGCGCCGCCGTGATCGCCGCCCGCGCCGGCCGAGGGATGGTGGCCGAGGACCTCTGGCTGGGCGCGCACCACGAGTATGTCGAGATGGGCAAGGTGATGCCCCAACCGCCCAGCGGGACCTTGTAGGCTGGGGTTGTGAGTGACGACGATAACGTCGAACCGGTGGCGAAGCCGCTGCCCCCGATCGTCGCGGTGATCCTCGGCGCGCTCGCCGCGCTTGCCCTCGGGTTCTCGCTGATCAGCCACTCGTGGCTGTACGCGGGCAGCACGCAGCTCCAGTACCACGACGACAGCGGGATGATGTACACGCAGGGTCCGGTCCACGAGATGTCGATGGGCCTGCGCAGCCTCGAGAAGTGCAGCAGCGACGGCAAGGTCTGCGAGGCGATGGCGCACGGCGCGATGCTCGAGGACTGGGACCGCGAGCTGATCAAGGCGCGGTTCATGGCCGACGAGCCCGTCGACGAGGAAGCGAAGTCGCTGCTCCAGGGCGACGAGCTGGCGTCGCTCGCGCGCCAGCGAACGCTCGACCGTGCCGCGGATCCCGTGCGGACGCTCGAGATCGCGCAGAAGGAGCTGATCATCGCAAAGCGCGTCTACACGTCGTCGGGGACGTGGGGGATGTTCGGCCTGATCACATGGATCGCCGTGCTGATCGCGGCGGTCTCGCTGCTCGCCGCGGTGGTGATCGTGGTCGCAGGCAAGCGTGTGCGGTTGCCGGTGATGCCGACGACGACCGCGCTCCTCGGCGTGCTGATCGCGCTGATCACGGGCTGTCTGTTCGTGGCGACCAAGCCGGGGCCACCGGGGTACGTGGGTGTCGGGATCGGGTTCTTCGTGTTCGGCGGAGGCGTGGTGCTCGGACTGTGGAGCGCCCTCGCGCTCAACAAACTGATGCGCCCTCACGACCCCGACTTGCTCGAAGACGCGATGAAGCCCGACGAGTTCTGACGTAGGCTGGCGTGCTCATGACAACGTCAGGCGCATCTCTCCAGGGTAAGACTCTGTTCATCACCGGCGCGAGCCGCGGGATCGGTCTCGCGATCGGCCTCCGAGCGGCTCGCGATGGCGCGAACGTCGTGATCGCGGCGAAGACCGCCGAACCGAACCCGAAGCTCGACGGCACGGTGTTCACCGCCGCGAAGGAGATCGAGGCCGCGGGCGGCAAGGCGCTACCGCTGGTCTGCGATATCCGCTTCGAAGACCAGGTGCAGGCGGCGGTCGCGAAGGCGGTCGAGACGTTCGGCGGCATCGACATCCTCGTCAATAACGCGTCGGCGATCAGCCTGACCGGCACGACGATGACGGAGATGAAGCGCTACGACCTGATGCATGGCATCAACACGCGCGGCACGTTCCTGGTGTCGAAGACCTGCGTGCCGCACCTGCTCAAGGCCGCGAACCCGAAGATCCTGAACCTGTCGCCTCCGCTCAACATGGAGGAGAAGTGGTTCTCGCCGCACGTCGCGTACACGATGGCGAAGTTCGGGATGTCGATGTGCGTGCTCGGCATGGCCGGCGAGTTCAAGGGCAAGATCGCCGTCAACGCGCTGTGGCCGCGCACCACGATCGCGACCGCCGCGGTGATGAACCTGCTCGGTGGCGACGCGACGATGAAGGGCTCGCGCAAGCCGGCGATCATGGGCGATGCCGCGCACGCGATCCTGACCAAGGGCGTCGACGTCACCGGCAAGTTCTTCGTCGACGACGAGGTGCTCGCCGCCGAGGGCAAGACCGATCTCTCCGAGTACTCGATGACGCCGGGTGCAACGCTGTTCCCGGACTTCTTCGTCGAACAGAGGAGCTGAACAAGCATACGTGCTCGTGCCCGTGCCACGTGCACGTGCACGTGCTCGTGCTCGATCCGGCGGCCGTCTACGCCGCCTGCCGATCGAACCAGGCGCTCGGAGCATGTCGCCCTCTTGACGACCACTTGAAGGGCATCGTCAAAGAGCCGAGGGATTCGCCAGGCGATGCGCCACGAGCACGAGCACGAGCACGAGCACGAGCACGAGCACGAGC
>JANNBP010000520.1:0-5949 GCA_031385555.1 Deltaproteobacteria bacterium
TGTCGGCGTCCCACAGCTGCACCAACCCGTCGACGCCCGCGGTGATCACGCACGAGGCATCGCGGGTGAACGCCACCGCGCGAACCTCCCCCGTCGGACCGTCGACGATCAGTGGCTGCTGCGCGATCACACCGTCGACCACGGCGTAGACCCTGGTGTCCGTGCCACCCACGACGAGGCGGTTGCCGTCGTCGGAGAAGGCGATCGCGTGGGTGCGGCCGTTGGTCAGCGGTGGTTGCGCCACCAGGACGGTGCTCGTCAGGCTCGCCGTCAACACGATCCCGAGGTCGTCGACCACGGCGAGCGTCCCATCTCGCGAGATCGCCAGCTGCGCGAGCGCAGTGGTGTGCCGCAACGTCCTCGTGATCTCGCCGCTGACAAGGTCCCAGACGCGGACGATGCCTTCCTCCCCAGCCGTGGCGAGCCGGCGACCGTCAGGGAAGAACGCGATCGACCGAGTCGCCCGCTCGTGACCGCCGAGGCTCCGCAGCTTCGCGTCCGTGCGTGCGTCGAACACCAGCACCGCCGCGTCCTCGCCGCCGCTCGCGAGCAGGTTCCCGTCGGGGGAGTACGCGATCGCGAGGACGCGCGCGGTGTGGTCGCGCAGGATCGCGGGCGTACCTGCCCCTGCTCGCCACACCGAGATCCGGCTGTCGGCACGCCCGACGGCGACGCTGCCGGCGCGCGACATCGCGATCGCCTCGACCACCGCGTCGACCTCGAAGGGTCGCTTCGAGGCTCCGCGCTCGAGATCCCAGAGCCCCGCGCTGTGATCGGTGCTCGCCGTCAGCAGCCGCTTGTTGTCGGGGGAGAACGCGACGGAGGTCACCACGTCGGGATGCTCGAACGTGGCCAGCAGCTCGCCGGTGGCGACGTCCCAGACCTTCGCCTTGTTGTCGACACCGGCCGTCGCGATCCGCTCGTTGTTGGAGTCGAACACCGCGGTTGTCAGCGCCGAGGCGTGGCCTGCGAACCGGCGGAGCTCCTCCGCGCGCGGCGCCGGAGCGTCGGGTGGAAGGTCGTCGGGGATCGTCCACAGCCGTGCGAGCTGATCGCCGCCCGCCGTGACGATCAACCGGCCGTCCGACGAGAACTCGGCGCTCGCGATCGCACGCCCGTCGTGCGTGATCGGCTGGAGCACCGGCTTGCCGTCGAACGGATTCCACAGCAGCGCGGTGCCATCGTCGCTGGCGGTGAGCACCAGCTTGCGTGCGGGATCGGGCGACCACCGGATCGTCTGGATCCGTCCGCGATGACCGCGCACCAGGTACAGCTGCGCTCCGTTGGTCGCGTCCCAGTAACACATCACGTTGTCGTCCGTCGCTGACACCACCGTGTTGCCGTCGGGCGACAGCCGCACCGCGGTCACCGGTAACCCCTCGCCGCACTGCGCGATCGTCACCTTGGTGCTGTCGAGATCCCACACCCGCGCCGTGCCGTCGGCACTCCCGGTGGCGAGCGAGCGACCTTCGGCGGAGAGGTGCGCGTCGAGGATCTTGGCGGTGTGACCGACCAGCTCGCGCTCGAGCGCGCCGGTCGCCGACCACACCCGCACGACGTTGTCGGCATCGACCGTGATCACGCGTCCCTGGCGGGTGACCAGCACCCGCGTGGGCTTGGTCGCCGCGCTGAACACCTGCTTCGCACCGTCGAAGACGTAGATGTTGTCGTCGATCGTGAACACCCTGCCGTCGGCGGCGAACGTGGCGGTGCCGGGAGTCCCGATCGCCTTCAGGCGCACGAGCTGCGCCTCGAAGGGCCGCAACGCATCGGCGAGCAACAAGCCCCGCGCGCCACCGCGGTTGCCATCCCGTGCCGCCTCGACGAGGTAGGTCACCGCGCGCCCGGCCTGTCCTGCCAACAGCTCGCTGCGCCCGCGTTCCTCGATCAACGATTTCCGGCGGCTCACGCTGTCCGCCAGCGCGAGCTCCTCCTTGTGTTTCTCGTGGAGGATCCGCTGGATGCTGACCGCGCCGACGATCCCGAGCACGACCACCGCGGCCGTGGCGATGCCGACCACGACGCGGTGCTTGCCGAGCCAGCGCTTGAACAACTCCCACCGGGTGTAGTTGCGCGCCGCGATCAACTGGCCGGCCTGAAACGCCCTGAGCTCGGCGACCACCTCGGCGGCATCCCGGTAACGCTCTCCCGGATCGCGCGCCATCGCCTTGCGTACGATGGTGACGAGATCGACCGGGGTCGCGGGCTGCAGTTGCTCGACGGGTGGGCAAGGGCCAGCCTTGACTTGCTCGAGCATGCGCGCGGCCCGCGCGTCGGGCGATTCGCCGGGCGAGTTGTCGAGCGAGCCATACGGCGCGTGCCTCGCGATCACGTGATAGAGGAGCGCGCCGAGCGCATAGACGTCGGCGCGCCGATCCACCATCGACAGCTCGCCGCGCGCTTGCTCGGGTGGCATGTACGCGATCGTGCCGAGGATGCTGCCGTCGTTGGTGTCGTCGGGGTTGCGGTCGACGCGCCGCATCGCGAGCGACTCCTGCGGATCGATCGGTGCGCCGAGATCCTTCGCGAGCCCCCAGTCGATCACGACCGTCTCGCCGAACGCGCCGATCAAGATATTCGAGGGTTTGAGGTCGCGATGGATGACGTTCTCGTTGTGCGCGTAGGCGAGGGCCTCGGCGACCGCGATCACGTTCGGCAGCAGCGCGAGGCGGTCATTCAGCTCCGATCGCTGCTTGATCACGTCGGACATCGGCTCGCCGTCGATGTAGTTCATCGCGTAGAACGGCTCCCCACCGGTCCATACGCCCGCCTCGTAGACATGAACGATCGCGGGATGTTGAAGACGAGCCGTGATTCGCGCCTCGCGCTCGAAGCGGCGCGCGGCATCGCGCCCCGCCGGCAGCAGCTCCTTGATCGCGACACGGCGACCGAGGCGGCGATCGCGCGCCTTGATGACGCGCCCCATCCCGCCCTGGCCGATGGTGTCGTCGAAGTAGTAGTGCGCCTTCTCGATGGAGACGAAGCTCGGATAGTCGGTCAATAGACCTGACTTCACGGCGATCGGCGGCGGTCGCGAGGTGTCCTTTACAACACCGTCGATCGTATCGTCATCCCCCGAGGCCACCACGCCCCGTTTATCTGCACTCCCCATGCCTCGACGCGCGACCATGGCACGTCGGCTGCAACGTCAGCAAGCATGATACGGTGGACGAGGGTGATGTCGAGGGTGATGACGCGCGGTCAAGCGCTCGTAGGGTGGGTCTTCGCGATCGCTGGTTGTTGGAGCGAGGAAGCGCGGATCGACGACACGTTCACGACCGACGAGTGGGCGTTCCTCCAGACCGAGTTTCGGCTGCCGCCGGTCGTACGGTGCCCACCGTCACTCGACGTCAACAATAACCAGTGCGCCGAAGCGATCGACTTCGGGCGTCGGCTGTTCTTCGACAAGACGCTGTCGGGCCCCGTCCTGATCGATGACCCTGCGGCTCCAGGCGTGCTCGATCGCACGGGCACACTCTCGTGCGCCGGCTGTCACGACCCGAACAACTACTTCATCGACACGCGATCGCAGCCGCGCAACGTCTCGATCGGTGCGGCGCCGGTGCGAACCAAGCACAACGCGATGTCGGTGCTGAACGTCGCTTACAAGGAGGCCGTCGCGACCCAGAACTGCGTGGACCGTCCCGACGACATCCTCTGTGCACGCGTATTCGCGTGGACCGGAAAGTATCCGGCGGCTGGAGAGGTGCTGAGGCTCGCGGGACCTAACGCGATGAACTCCAAAGCCCCGACGGTCGCGATCGCGATCGCGAACAATCCGGCCTATCGAGCTCGATACTTGCAGTTGTTCGGGGGATCACCAGACAGCTGTACGCTGAACCCTCGCGACCCAACCGTGTTCGAGAGCTCGTACACCTGCGACGAGTGCGCGACCGGGGGCCCGCAGTGCCATACCGCGGAGGTGGTGTTCACGAACGTGGCGACGGTCTTCGACGTGTACCTTCGCCAGCTCGACAGCACCGACTCGCCCTTCGACCGCTACATCGAGAGTGATGTTGTCGACGGTCGCACGACTGCCGAGATCAAAGGATTCGCCGAGGCCGAGCGTCGCGGGCTCGCGGTGTTCATCGGCAAGGGCATGTGCATCGAGTGCCACCACGGTCCGCTGCTCTCCGATCTGCGCTTTCACAACACCGGTGTGCCGCAGATCGGAGTGAACGTGCTCCCGGTCGATGGAGGTCTCGGCGCCGACAAGGATCTGGTGAAGCTGGATCCTGCGTTTGCGGCACAGCGGCTCGGCGAGTTCCTGACGCCGCCGCTCCGGCACGTCGAGATGACCGCGCCGTACATGCATGCGGGTCAGTTCGATTCGCTATCGGCCGTGATCGAGTTCTACCGTCGCGGCGGTTCGCCCGACGGCTTCGTCGGCATCAAGGATCTCCGGATCCAGCCCCTCGAGATCACCGACGACGAAGCACGCGACCTCGAGGCCTTCCTTCGCTCGCTCACCGGCAAGACCAATTCGTTCTGGCTCCCGCCCAAGGTGAAACCGTGAACCGGCTGTCGATCGTCTTGCTGGTGTGCACACCGCGTCTCGCGTTCGCGCTTCCGGACGAGCCGCCGACCGCCGAGCCGCCGAAGCCCGTGATCGATCCCGACGCACCGACGATCCAGGACCTCCTCGAGCGGATCGAAGATCTCGAGACGAAGGCGAAGACGCTCGCGAAGAATCAGAGCACCAACGACTCGACGAAGGAGCAAGTCGCCACGCTGATGCCGCTCAGCCGCTCCGTCGCGATCTCGGCGTTCATCGATGTCGGTGCGTTCGCGGTCGCCGGCAACGGCGTCGGCATTCGCAGCGACTTCCTGCACCACAACTATCCGGGCTACTCGAACACCGTCGCCGGGCAGTGGGTGTTCATGGGCGATCCGTTCACCACGATGATCAACTCGCTCGGCGATCCGGCGGAGACCGGGGATTCACGCGAGGTCGAGAACGACACGATCAACTCGAGCGGTCGCCCGTCGGTGATCGTCAACTCGATCGGCCTCGCCATCGGCAAGACCGTGCGCGATGACATCCGCATCGAAGCCCTCGCCCAGATGCTGCCGCGCCCCGGCGACGACAAGTTCGAGGTCAGCTACGCGAGGGTCCAGTACAAGCCGTCGACGAAGCACGACTTCTACATCGACGCCGGCAAGATCGATCCGGTGCTCGGCGTCGAGTATCGCGCACAGGATGCGCATCGCCGGCTCGGCGTCACGCCGTCGCTGATCTGTCGCTACACGTGCGGTCGACCGATCGGTATCGATGCGCGCTACGTCGGCATGCGAACGAACCTGTCTGCCGCGATCATCAACGGCGACAACTTCGAGGAGCGGTTCTCCCCCGATGACGAGTTGCGAGCGAACAAGGTGCCAAGCATCGCCGGCCACCTCGAATGGAAGCTGCCGTTCGGGCAAGCGCTGTGGGTGGGTGCGTCGGGTGCGATCGGGCCGCAGGATGGCCAGCCGCAACTCGATGTCTACCAGTGGCACTACGGCTTCGATCTCAACTTGATCGATCTGAGGGGCTTCGACGCCACCGCCGAGTTCGTCCAGGGCAAGCAGCAGGGCTCGACGAGCGGCGACCCGCTGGCGGAGCAGATGGCTGGCGTCGAGCGCGCCGGGTGTGACGTCGCTGACTGCCTCGATTACAAGGGTGCGTACCTGCTGGTCAGCCGCCGGTTCCAGCGCTGGATCCCGTACGCACGTGTCGACTGGCGCCAGGCCACGCACCAGCGCGGCGCCGACTTCGTGTACGAGGCGCGGTCGGTGCGCGGGACATTCGGGCTGCACGTCGATCTGAATTCCCACGTGCGCGCGAAGGTCGAATACAACTGGAACCACGAGCTTGGGGTTCCCAACTTTCCACACGACGTGATCACGAGCTCGATCGTGGTAGCCACGGATTGAGGTGACGATGAGGCTGGTCGGTTACGCACTCCT
>JANNBP010000535.1:0-5172 GCA_031385555.1 Deltaproteobacteria bacterium
CTGCGTCCCATCCCCGGGTCGACCGCGGCCAACAAGGTCAAGGAGGGCGACAAGACGGCCGATGGCGAGGCGCCGGTGCCGGGTGTCAAGATCGGCGACGTCACCCGTCCCGCCGACGAGCGCTCGCGCTAGCGAGGATGCGTCTCACGCTCATCGGCGAGAGCGATCGAGACGTGGTGACTCGATCGTGGGTGCGGTTCGGAATGGGCCCCGGACCGCATCCGCCTCGCTGATCCCTTTCATCACCGCCAGCCTACACGCGGGCGATGTTCGACAACGAACGACCTCGCCGTCAGGGGTGACAACCAATTTCGGCGAGAGCGAACGAGACGTGGTGACTCGACCCTTTCCCACCACGCCGCTAGCAGCGGCTCCAACACTTTCGGCGAGGGCGATCGAGACGTGGTGACTCGAGCGTGGGTGTGGCTCCTGGAGAGCGATCGTGACGTGGTCGCGTGGCACACTCGGCCGATGCTTCGGCTCGCCCTCGTTGTCACGCTCGCTACCGGGTGCATGAACTCGACGTTCAACACAGCGGTCAAACACCGGGGCCCACATGACTCGCCCATGGCGATCATGATGGTCGGCGGTGTCGGCGACCTGTTGGCGGCGACCGGCGCAGCCGCTGTGCACTCGGCCACGCAGGACACGGCGACGTTCGATCGCTGGCAGGAGGGCTTCAAGGATGTCTTCCTCTACTACCTCGCGCCGATCGTGGTGGTCGACCTCGTCGTCGTCCTGATCCGGATCAACAACTACACGAAGTGAAGCGCGCGATCGTCATCGTGGTCGTGCTCGCGATCGCTGCGGTCACCGCAGTGCTCGTCTACCCGTATTTTTGGGACGACGACGCGGTGCCGTGGCCTCATGGCCTCCCGCCATGCGACGGCTTCGACTTTCCCGTCGGTCCACCCGACGCCGCGGGCTACTACGATGCACAGCCGTTCGGCACCACCCGCCACCTCGGCAACGACTGGAACGGTAACGGCGGTCGCGACACCGATCTCGGCGATCCGGTCTATGCCGCCGCGACCGGCGTCGTGATCGCCGCGACCGACATCGGTTACGACTGGGGCAACGTCGTGCGCGTCGTCCACAGTTGCGGTGTCGAGACGCTGTACGCACACCTCGGGAAGATCGAGGTCTCCGTCGGCGCGATCGTGCAACGCGGCCAACGCCTCGGGACCATCGGGAAGATCCCGAATAGCACCGGCGCGCATCTCCACTTCGAGATCCGCGATCGGCCACTGCCCCTCGGCGGTGGCTACGCCGACGAGCCACCCGCCGGCTACCTCGACCCGACCGCGTATATCCGCGTGCACCGGCCTGCGAGGTAAAAGGCCGCTATCATGGTGGTCATGACCAGCCTGGTTCGAGTGAGCGTCGCGGGCGCCATGGCCGCGGCGCTCGCGGGTGTCGCGATCGGACTCGTCGCCCGCGAGCCCGCACCGTCCCTCAACGTCGCGATCCGCGTCGACTGCACGAGCGAGGCACTGTGCGCGTTCGCCGAGTCGCGCGCGCTCGACGTCTGGAGCGAGCACGCGGGCCCCGGGTTGCCGATGGATCTGGTGGTCGATAGCGACACGCTCGACCAACTCCACGACCTCGGCGTCGAGTACGACGTGCTCGATCCCGACATCGACGCCACCGCGGCCGCCGAGTCGATGCGCCTGCAGTTTCGCGCGCTCCACGCCGACTGGTTCGCCGAGTTTCACGACTATCGCGAGATCACCGAGCATCTGCGGTCGCTCGCCGAGCGCAACCCCGAGCGCGTCCAGATGGAAGGCGTCGGCGGCTCGGTCGACGCGCAGACGATCTGGGCCTGGAAGATCGGCAGCGGTCCCGAGCGCATGCTGATCAACGGCACGCAGCACGCGCGCGAGTGGATCTCATCGGCCGTCACCACCTGCATCGCGGATCGCATGGTCAACGACTACGCGACGAACCCGAAGATCAAGCAGTTCGTCGACACCACGACGCTGTGGGTCGTCCCGGTCGTCAACCCCGACGGCTATCAGTACTCGTGGGCGGGGCATCGGTTCTGGCGCAAGAACCGGCGCGACGGCCACGGCGTCGATCTCAATCGCAACTGGGGCGTCGCGTGGGGCGGTTCGGGCTCGAGCTCGAACAAGCGCTCGGAGGTGTATCGCGGCGCGAAGGAGTTCTCCGAACCGGAGAGCGTCGCGTTGCGCGATCTCGCAGCGCGCGAGAAGCCGTCGCTCCACATCGACTTCCACGCCTACGGCCAGCTGGTCCTCTATCCGTGGAACTACACCGCCGCGCCCGCGAAGGATCGCGATCGGTTCGCCGCGCTCGGCGACAACATGGCGTCGGCCCTGGTCGCGCAGCACGGCAAGCGCTACACGCTGATCCAGGGCGTCGAGCTGTATCCGTCGGCGGGCACGATGAACGACTGGCTGTACGGCGAGCTCGGCTCGATGTCGTACGCGATCGAGCTGCGCCCGAAAGGCGGCACCGGCTTCGTGCTGCCACCCGAGGAGATCAAGCCGGCGTGCGATGAAGGCCTCGCCGCCGTGCTCGCGCTCCGCGGGATCCGGTAGTGGGCACGTACGACAGCTACATCGCCGACGTCGCCTGTCCGAGCTGCGGAGACATCTACACGATCGAGGGCCAGACCGACTTCTTCATGCCGTTCGGCGGCTCGCGAAACTTCCGGGCAGGTCTGCCGGAGCGTGTCCACGTGGTGCCCTCGGAGCTCGACAGCCTCGCCTTCGGAGCCTCGAGATGGCGGGTGCGCGTGCCCTTCGACGATTCGATGAGGTTCACGCTGCTAGTCGACTTCGACGCCATGTTCGCGTGCGGTTGCGAGCTTCCGTTCGCTCCGCTCTTACACTTCGAGATCGGCAACCGCACCGTGACCCTCGAACGGATCGAGCTGCTCGACGCGCGCACGAACCGACTTTGCAGACGCCAAACCGCTCTGGACGGGCGACCAACAATCGACCGATGCACGAGTCTCCGACCTGGGCGCGGGCCCGTTCTCCGCGCGGGCGGCACTGCTTCGCGAGTTGATCGACAACCGGTTCTACGTGCCCGAAGGCGGACAGGTGATCGCCGGGATGACGCTCATGGTCGGTCCGACGCGATGCGAGGCGTGCGGGGACGTGCGAGAACGCAGCGAGTGGACGAGCCTTGCCTAGTCGTTTTTCGGCTCGACGTGGACGGGCGGCGTGCTCTTCCTCGGGAGCCGGGTCGCGTTCGAGGATCACTGGCTCGACGAGGATGTCGATCTCTCGTGGTGGCTGTTCCGCGCGAGGCACCCGATCGGGAACACCATTGCAGTTCTCGGCAAACGACGGTCGTACGGTTGTGCCTGTGGTGCCGGATGGGCTCGCGTGCTGGCGAGGTTCAGACGTCTCACCGGCGAGCTAGAGCTCGCAGACCTGTCTCTCCGAGTGGTCGAAGGGCCGGCCGAGCTTGCCGGTGTAGACTTCATCGAAGGCGCCTCGAGGACGGGACCACGTTCTGACTTGCCGCCGAGGACACGAGCGCAAGTCCTGGCAGAGATCCGCTAGGGCGCGACGACGTACGTCAGCGTGACGGGCTTGCCCTTGCGCTCGATGTGGACGTCGAGCTTCGTGGCGCTCTCGAGCTCGGTGCGCGTGTCGACCTGCTCGTCGAGCGTGTCGATCGTGCGGCCGTCGACGTCGATCACGATGTCTCCGTCGACGAAGCCGAGCTTCGCCGCGGGTGAGTCGGGTTGGATGTCGTAGATCGTGAAGCCCTGCGGCTTGTTATTCTTGATGCGCGGCGCGACCGTCACCTTGCGCGACAGGATGTCGGTGTCGTTGCTGATCGCATCCGCGAACACGCGCGTCACTTCGTAGCGCGTGGCCGACAGCTTCTTGACCTGCGTCAGATCGAGCGGCGCCTTGCGGATCAACGTCAGCGTGACCGGGCGGCCGCCGCGATCGAGCGCGACCTCGGTGGTGCCGACGCGCAGATTCTCGATCGCCGCCGTCAACTGCGCATCGCTCACGATCGGGGTGCTATCGATCGAGCGGAGGATGTCGCCGACCTCGGTGTCCATGTAGAGGCCGATCAAGGTGTCGACCACGCGGACCCCACTGATGCCCTGCTTGTTCTTGACCGGCACGACCCGCGTATCGGTGGCGTCCTTGACGTGCTGGACGAGCTTGTCGAACCGATCCTCGTCGAGGGTCCGGGTGCGCCGGATCGCCGGATGGATCACGACGCGGATCATCAGCGGCTTGCCGTTGCGGAGGACGTCGAACACGTGGATGCCGTCGCCGACGTACATCCGCTCGCCGACCGGGCTGCCGTTCTCCGTGGTGTTCACGTCGCCCGGCTTGAAGCCGAGCAGGAACCAATCGGCGGGCGAAGTCGCAGCGACCTCGAGGCCGCCGGGCTCGACGGCCGCTTGCTTGAGGCTCGACGCGACCAGCCGGGTCCCGAGTTGCTTGTGCTCGAGCTCGACGTGGATGACCTGCGGCTTCGGATCCGGAGCCGCCGAGAGCGAGGTGAGTGACAGTGCGATACCGACGAGACCACAGGCAATTCCTCGGGAAATCATGGCGGACATGTGTGCGCCTCCTCGAAGTAACCAGGGCGTCAGCGACTCTTGAGGCAGCACGGAAAACGAACGTCCCGGGCTATCATGGGAGGGCGTGACAGAACCCGACATCACGCAGCGCGATGGCCCCGGAGGACGCGTGGGGGGACGCGGCAACAACAGCGATGCAGACGAACGCGACGAAGCGGGTGGCGGCGAGGGAACCGATCCCGACGACGCGCTCGATGACGCGACCAAGCGCGAGGGTCCGGGGCTGCGCCAGGTAGCAACCCGGGATGTCGAGATCGCGTCGTCGCCCGAGGCGTTCGAGGCGGAGCACCTCGAGCGGGGTACGGCACTCGGCCGCTACATCGTGATCGACGTGCTCGGGGAAGGCGGCATGGGGGTCGTCTACTCCGCCTACGATCCCGAGCTCGATCGCAAGGTCGCGATCAAGCTGTTGCAGGCGCGCTCCGAGGGCTCGCGTGGCTCGCAATCGGGGAGCACCGATCAGCAGTGGCTGATGCGCGAGGCGCAGGCGATGGCGCGGCTCTCACATCCGAACGTGATCGCCGTGCACGACGTCGGCATGCTGCCCGGTCATCGCGTGTTCGTCGCGTTGGAGCAGGTCGACGGCG
>JANNBP010000547.1:0-23495 GCA_031385555.1 Deltaproteobacteria bacterium
CATCAGGTCATCCCGGTGCGCCGCAACGGGCCGACCCTGGTGGTCGCGATGGCCGACCCGTCGAACATCTACGCGATCGACGAGCTCAAGTTCCTCACCCAGTACAACATCGAGCCGGTCGTCAGCTCGGAGGGTGCGCTCGAGGCCGCGCTCTCGCGCTACTACGACAAGGGCCCCGACCTCGACCAGATGATGGGCGAGCTCGGAGACATCGACAACGTCGACTTCTCCGCCAGCGGCGACGACGCGGTCAACATCGTCGACCTCGAGAACCAGGCCGGCGAGGCGCCGGTCGTGAAGCTGTGCAACGCGATCATGTTGTCGGCGATCAAGAAGAAGGCGTCCGACATCCACGTCGAGCCGTACGAGAAGAGCTTCCGCGTCCGGTTCCGGATCGACGGCATTCTCCAGGAAGAGATGCGGCCGCCGATCAAGCTGCGGAACGCGATCACGTCGCGCCTCAAGATCATGGCGTCGCTCGACATCGCCGAGCGCCGGCTCCCGCAGGACGGTCGCATCAAGCTGAAGATCGGCACCAACAAGGAGATGGACTTCCGCGTCTCCGTGCTGCCCACGCTGTACGGCGAGAAGATCGTCATGCGTCTCCTCGACAAGTCGACGCTGCAGCTCGACATGACGAAGCTCGGCTTCGATCAGGGACCGCTCGACGCCTTCAAGATCGCGATCAAGAAGCCCTACGGCATGGTGCTGGTCACCGGGCCCACCGGGTCCGGCAAGACCACCACGCTGTACTCGGCACTGTCCGAGCTCAACACCATCGATCGAAACATCTCGACGGCCGAGGATCCGGTCGAGTTCAACCTGCACGGCATCAACCAGGTGCAGATGCACGAGGACATCGGCCTCAACTTCGCCACCGCCCTGCGCGCGTTCCTCCGGCAGGACC
The DNA here is from genome assembly GCA_031385555.1 of Deltaproteobacteria bacterium. Classification (GTDB taxonomy): domain Bacteria; phylum Myxococcota_A; class Polyangia; order Haliangiales; family Haliangiaceae; genus JABFXX01. The sequence continues at coordinate 908 of JANNBP010000547.1, forward strand.
CGAACATCATCATGGTCGGCGAGATTCGTGACTTCGAGACGGCCGAGATCGGCGTCAAGGCCGCGCTGACGGGCCACTTGGTGCTCTCCACTCTGCACACCAACGACGCACCCTCCACGGTGTCCCGGCTGCTCAACATGGGCATCGAGCCCTTCCTGGTGACCGCCTCGGTGAACCTCGTGCTCGCGCAGCGGCTGTCGCGCCGGATCTGCGTCGACTGCAAGATGCAGGACGAGAAGCACCCCGAGGCCCTCGCGAAGATGGGCTTCACCGAGGACCAGATCCGCAAGGCCACGATCATGAAGGGCCGCGGCTGCAACACCTGCAACAACACCGGCTACAAGGGCCGCGTCGCGCTGTATGAGGTGATGCCGTTTACGGATCCGCTTAAAGAACTGGTCCTCCAGGGCGCCTCCGCGGCCGAGATCAAGACCGAGATGATTCGCGGCGGCGTCCAGAGTTTGCGCATGGCCGGAATCCAAAAGATCATGGAGGGCATGACGACCCCGGAGGAAGTCCTCCGCACCACGGTGGATGATTAAGTGGCTCAGTCTCTCTCTCTCCCAACGCTACTCAAGGCGATGACCGACAAGGGCGCGTCGGATCTCCACGTCACCGTGGGCTCGCCTCCCCGCCTTCGCATCGACGGCGATCTCGTCAAGCTCCAGACCGAGCCGCTGACGGCGACCGAGACGAAGACGCTCTGCTACTCGGTGATGAACGACGCGCAGAAGCTGCGATTCGAGGAGGACCTCGAGCTCGACTTCTCGTTCGGCATCCGCGGCATGGCGCGGTTCCGCTCGAACGTCTACATGCAGCAGGCATGCGTCGCCGGCGCGTTCCGCGTCGTGCCGTACAACGTGATCCCGCTCGCGGATCTCGGCTTACCGCCGGTGGTCACCGAGCTGACCGAGCGGCCCCGCGGCCTCGTGCTCATCACCGGCCCCACGGGCTCCGGCAAGTCGACCACGCTGGCGTCGATGATCGATCGCATCAACACGAACCTCAAGGGACACATCGTCACCGTCGAGGATCCGATCGAGTTCCAGCACGCCCACAAGAGCTGTCTCGTCAACCAGCGCGAGATCGGTCGCGACTCGGCGAGCTTCAAGCGCGCGCTCAAGTACATCCTGCGCCAGGACCCGGACGTCGTGCTGATCGGTGAGATGCGCGACCAGGAGACCGTCGAGGCGGCCCTGACGATCGCCGAGACCGGTCACCTCGCGTTCGCGACGCTCCACACCAACAACGCGATCCAGTCGATCAACCGCATCATCGACGTCTTCCCATCGCACCAGCAATCTCAGATCCGCGCGGTGCTGTCGTTCGTGCTCGAAGGCGTGGTCACCCAGACGCTGATCCCGAAGGCGACCGGCTCCGGGCGCGTGCTCGCCGCCGAGGTCATGATCCCGAACGCCGCGATCCGAAACCTGATCCGAGAGGACAAGCTGCACCAGATCTACTCGCAGATGCAGATCGGTCAGACCAAGTTCGGCATGCAGACGATGAACCAGTCGCTGTGTGACCTGTACTTGAGGAAGATCGTCTCTCTCGAGGATTGCCTCGCGCGTTCGAGCGAGCTCGACGAGCTCAAACAAATGATTCTCGCCGGAGGCGGATCGTTGGGTAGCCATGCTGCTCCCCCGAACCTCCGTGCACCGCGCCAATAGTAGCTAGACGACGCCGGCATACACGCCGCAGAGAAGGGGACCACCATGGCCAAGTTCCAATGGGAAGCAACGACTCGCATGGGCGAGAAGAAGCGCGGCACCATGGAAGCCGAGACGGCTGATGCCGTCGAGAAACGGCTCTCCGGCGATGGCCTGTCGGTCAACCGCGTCAAGAAGGAAGCCAAGCAGTTCCAGATCGTGATCGGCTCGGGTGTGACGCCGAAAGACCTCCAGGTCTTCACGCGCCAGCTCGCGACGATGATCGATGCCGGCCTACCGATCGTGCAGTGCCTCGACATCCTCGCCAGTCAGACGCCCAACAAGATCTTCCAGGGCATCCTCTACCAGGTGAAGTCGTCGGTCGAATCCGGCGCGACGTTCTCGGAGGCGCTCAAGCGTCACCCGAAGGTGTTCGACGAGCTCTACGTCAACCTGGTCGCCGCCGGTGAGGCCGGCGGTATCCTCGACACGATCTTGAATCGCCTCGCGCTCTACATCGAGAAGTCGGTGAAGCTGAAGGCGCAGATCAAGAGCGCGATGTTCTACCCGATCGCGATCCTGATCGTCGCGATCGGCGTCATCTGCGTGATGATGATCAAGGTCATCCCGACGTTCAAGGACATGTACAAGCAGATGGGCCCGAAGGCCAAGCTGCCTGCGATGACCGACTTCGTGATGGACATGTCCAACGCGTTCGTCCGCAACTGGTACTTCATCATCGGCGGCATGATCGGCTTCGTCGTACTGATGGTGATGATGCGGCGCACGGTGAAGGGCCGCGAGATGTTCGATCGCATGCTGCTGCGGCTCCCGGTGATCGGGCCCACGCTGCGCAAGATCGTCGTGGCTCGCTTCACGCGGACGTTAGGTACGCTGTTGTCCTCCGGCGTGCCCATCCTCGATGCGCTCGATATCTGCGCGAAGACCGCCGGTAACGTCGTCGTCCAGGCGGGCATCCTGCGGGCCCGCGACAAGATCAGCGAAGGTCACGACATGGCCGGCCCGCTCGCGGAGAGCAAGGTCTTCCCGTCGATGGTCGTCCAGATGATCGGCGTCGGCGAGCAGACCGGTGCGATGGATCAGATGCTCCAGAAGATCGCCGACTTCTACGAAGAAGAAGTCGATGCCGCCGTCGCCGCGATGACCTCGCTGATCGAGCCGATCATGATGGCGTTCCTCGGTGTCGTCGTCGGCGGTTTGATCGTCGCCATGTACCTGCCGATCTTCAAGTTGGCGGGTGCCGTCGGCGGGTAGTAAACCCGGGCTCCTGGCGCGGCGCACGGCGCCGACCTCGATCCCGGCGCCGATCGCCAAGCTCGATCCGAACACGCCCACACCGGGCGAATCGCTGATCGACCAGCCGACCGTTGGCCCGAGCGAGTCGGGGCGCCGGATCGCGCGCATGTTGCTGCTGCGCACGCTGGTCGTCTCGATCGTGCTCGGGTTGTCGATGTGGTTGATCGGAGGTTCGGCCCAGGAGGGCTCGTCGCGCGGCGTGATGTGGCTGCAGTCCGGCATCATCGCGCTGACGTACCTGTCGTCGATCGCGTTCGGTGTGCTGCTGCGGGTCGGCACGCCGCCGCGAAAGGTCGCGCGGCCGATGCACGCGGTCGACCTCGTCGTCACCTCGCTGTTCGTCTACGTCACAGGCGGCGCCGAGAGTCCGTACACGTTTCTCTACGCGCTCTCGATCGTGTCGGCGGGTGCGCTGTCGTACCGGCGTGGCGCGGTGACGATCACGGTGGCGACGATCGTCGCGGTGACCACGGTCGCGCTGCTCGCGTGGATCCGCGCGTTCGAGTGGCTGCCGATGGCGGGCCGGATCCAGCCGTGGACGCAGTCCGCCGGCGATCTCGTGCGCACGCTCGGCATCCAGCTCGCGGCGCTGACCGGCGTCGGCGCGCTCGCCTTCATCTTCGGCGATCAGCTTCAGCGCGGCGTGGAGACCCTGGCGACCACGCGCAAGGCGGCGGCCGAGGTGCTGACGCTGCACCAGCACATCATTCGCTCGCTCGCGTCGGGGCTGATCACCACCGCACCCGACGGCACGGTGCTGACGGCGAACGAGGCTGCGTGCGACATCCTCGGGAAGAAGACCTCCGACGTGGTCAACAAGTCGCTCGAGGTCACGATGCCCGGCTTGCTCGCGCAGATCGCGTCAGCGAAGGAGCTGCGCCGCGCCGATCTCGCCGTCGGCGATCTCACGCTCGGCGTCACCGTGTCACCCCTGCGCGATCTCGACGATCGCGTGATCGGTCGCGTCGTCAACTTCCAGGACCTCAGCGAGCTGCGCCGGCTCGAGCTGCAATCGCGGCGGTCGGAGCGGCTCGCCACCGTCGGTGAGCTGGCCGCGGGCGTGGCACACGAGATCCGCAACCCGCTCGCTTCGATCTCCGGCTCGATCGAGCTCCTGCGCACCGCACCGCAAGTCTCCGACGACGATCGGACCTTGATGAACATCGTGTCGCGCGAGATCCAGCGCCTCAACGTGCTGATCGGTGACCTGCTCGACTACGCGAACCCGCGGCCCTCGCAGCACGTCGAGCTAGATCTGGGCGTGATGGTTCGCGAGACGGTGCAGGTCGCCCGCGCGGACCAGGGATTTTCCGCCGTCGAGCTGACGTGCCAAGCCGACGAGCTGAAGATCACCGCGGACCCCGCGAAGATTCGCCAGGTGCTGTGGAACCTGCTGCGCAACGCGAGCGACGCCGCGGCGACCGGCAACAAGCACGTGCGAGTCGAGGCGCGCGCGACGGATCAGGGCGCTGCGATCACGGTCGAGGATGACGGGCCCGGGATCCCGAAGGACAAGATCGCGCGGATCTTCGACCCGTTCTTCACGACGAAGCAGAAGGGGACGGGGCTCGGATTGGCGACCTGCCACGCGATCGTCACCGAGCACGGTGGCCGGATCGACGTCGAGAGCGAGCCTGGCCGTGGCACCAAGATGGTGGTGCTGTTGCCCAAAATAAAGGTAGGTTCGCCGTCGTGAACTGCCCGATCTGTACCCAGATCCTCGAAGGAGGCGAGCTGGTGATGGTCTGCAACCATTGCCACAAGGCGCTCGGCGGTGGCTTGTCCGTCAACGCGACGGGTGAGTTCCGGATCCCCACCGCTGCGGAGATCGAGGCGCACAGCGACGTCGATTCGCCGCACCTCGGGGAACGAGTGAGCGCCACCAACGTGTGCTCGTGGTGCGGCAAGCTCGAGAACCAGGTCAAGAAGCTACTGGGCCGCAACAACACCGCGCTGTGCGACGAGTGTGTCTCGCTGTGCTGCGACATCCTCGACGCCGAGCTCGGAACGTCTTGGCGCTGATCGATCGGATCTCGGTCTCGCAGCTCGCGAGCTACGTCGAGCGCGAGCTGCCGTGCGTGGTCGAGCAAGGCGCGATGGAGTGGGCTGCCTCGACGTGGACGATCGAGGCCTTGAACGCGCGGATCGGCGAGCTCGCGACGCGCTGCAAGGTGTCGCGCTCGCACGTCCACCCGGACTTCCGCGCGCCGACGATGAAGGAGATGTTCGCGACCGAGGAGCTGACGTTCCGCGAGCTGTTCGCGACGTTCGGCGGCGAGGAAGCGGCGCGGCGGCTGTTCACCGGCGACGAGCAGTTCCTGCTGCGCGTGCGCGACGGACAGGTCGCGGTGCACGAGCCGTTTCGGACGCTGCTCGCCGACGTGGTGATCCCCGAGATCGCGCGCGAGCAGCTCTACACGATCTGGGCGTGGTTCTCCGGCCGCGGCGTTCACACCGGCCTGCACTACGACAACAACGGCTGCCACAACCTCAACGCGCAGCTCGCGGGTCGCAAGCAGTGCCTGCTGTTCGCGCCGAGTGCGCTCGATCGCATGGGCCTGTTCCCGATCGGTGGAGCGAACCCCGCGCTCAACTGCAGCGCGCTCGACGAGGATTCGCTACCGACCGGTGGGTTCGAAGCGACGCTCGAGCACGGCGACCTGCTGTTCATCCCGGCGTGGTGGTTGCACGCGTTCTGGCACCTCGGTGAGTTCAACGCGAACGTCAACTTCTGGTGGACGCCGCCGCCGAGCAACGATCCCGACCGGCTCGCGAGCTCGCCGGACGATCCGCCAAACCCGGTCGCGAAGCGACAGGCCGAGATCGATGGACGAGGACGTTCGTAACCCCATCGATCTGCGCCGTGCTGCAGAGATCGAGCGACGAACACGCGATCGCCAAAGCAACCCATCTTGCGAGCTACATCGTCGAGCTCACACATGCGCTCGAGCACGGCGTGCTCCAGAGGGTCGCCAACTCGCCAGGGTTCGCCAACCCTCGCCAAGGTTTGGCCTGGGAGAGGTTCGTTCCGGATCCGCTCTTGCGATTCGGCGCATTCATGCCGTGATCGCAGCTCGAGCCCGCGTCCTGACCGAAACAATTCTTGGCGAAGGTTGGCGGGTGTTGGCGTGTTGGCGACCCTCTGGAGCCCGCCCGTTTCCAGCGTCATCGCAAAAACTTCCCACACCGCGAAGACGCGAATCGCAGAGCTGTCGCGCTGTCTCGCGCCATGCGATCGCGCCACTGCGACCACGAGCCGATACTGGCGACGACGCGTTCCACGCAACTCCGCGCGCGTAACGCGACCGTCGACGGAAAGAGACGCGGACGTCGTCGCTGGTAGCCGCGCGCGCGATTGATCGCCCAGTGCAGGGCGCGCAGTGCATCGATCGCGTGGACGTGATCAACGGTCCGATGCCGGTGCCGGGGTGGCCAGCAGATCGTCCAGCTGAGGGATCCGCAGGGCGGCGCCTTCGCGCTCGTCACCCCGCCGGTAGGTCGTCAGAATCGTCGTTCGCTCACTCTCAGCACTAATCTTCCTATTCGGGAAGATTAACCTTCGAAAGGAGCCTGTTAAATTCTATATTCCCGATCGGGAAGATAACTCTCGCTGAGCTTGAATTGATCCGCTATCTTCCCGATCGGGAATATGGGAGCCAGAGTCTCGAGTCGTCGCACTTCAACCCGGTTGGTTGTTCATGCGCAGCGGGTGTTAGACGTGAAAGCGATCGGCGAACATGTCCGCGCCACACGTCTTGCAAGCAACATCGACCAGGCCACCGCCGCCGGTCTCGCCGGCGTGGGCACTCGATTCCTTGGTGACCTCGAACGAGGACGACCAAACCTTCGCATCGCGCTCGTCCTTCAGGTCTTGCAGCGCCTAGGGATCTCGGTGTGGATAGGACCTCGAGAGTGGGAACCGCAGTGACGACAGACCGCCTGTATGTGCACTACGAAGCCATTCTCGTCGGCGAGCTTTGGTTGGACGAGAGCTCCACCTTCTGCTTTCGCTACTCGGACGACTGGCTAGAGCGCGACGCGTGGCCAATCTCGCAGACTCTCCCGCTTCCACAGCACGAATTCAGGGGAGGGCCTGCGAATACGTTCTTCGCCAACCTGCTGCCGGAGGGGGGCGTTCGTTCCGCGGTCTGTCGTCGACTCGGCATCTCCGAATCCAATGACTTTTCGCTACTGCAAGCGATCGGTGGAGATTGCGCGGGTGCGTTGACGATCGACCGCGCACACGCGTCGTCGAAGCGTCTCGAGCCCTCCTACGAACGCCTCACGAAGAAGCGACTGCAGCGCCTGGTCGATGACGACGAGCTCGTCCCCTTGCTCGTGGGCGGGGCTTCAAATCGTCTCTCGTTGGCCGGCGCGCAAGACAAGATCCCTGTCGCGCTGATCGACGATGAGCTCCACCTGCCGCTCGATTCTGCACCGAGCACGCACATCTTGAAGCTTCCCAACCGACGCTACCCGCAGCTACCGACCAACGAAGCGTTCGTGATGGGGTTGGCTCGACGAGTCGGCCTCCAGGTGGCCGACTCGCAGCTCTGGACGGAGTTGGCGCCGTCCGGCTTGGTCGTGACCCGTTACGATCGCCATACGACAGACGGCCAAACGACTCGACTTCACCAAGAGGACTTCTGCCAGGCACTCGGATTCCCCCCGTCACGCAAGTACGAGCAGGAGAATGGACCGACCTTCGCCTCGATGATCGAGCTCGTACGCTCGCAGCTCACGCATCCACTGGTCGACGTCAATCGACTCCTGGAGTGGCAGGTCTTCAACGTCGTCGTCGGAAACTCTGATGGGCACGGCAAGAATCTCTCCGTGCTCTACGAGGGCGGCCACGCTGTCGTGGCGCCGTTCTACGACATCGTGGCTACCCGGCAGTATGAATCGCTCGATCGAAAGCTCGCGTTGAGCGTCGGAGGCAGACGGGATCCGGATCAACTACACCGAGCGCAATGGGAGCAGTTCGCCGTGGACGTTGGTGTCGGGTCAAGACTCGTGGTCGCGACCGTGCAGCGCCTCGTCGAACGAGTCCGACACGAGCTCACGGCCTGGATCGCCGAGTTTCGCAGCACCTATGGAAGACTGTCGATCCTGCAAACCCTTCCAGTATCGATCGACAAGCGCGCGCGCGCCATCCTCCGGCGTCTCGGGTGATTCACGCCTTGCGCTCGTGGAGCTCGATCACGTTGCGATCGGGATCCCGGATGAACAGGCCGCGTGCGCCGGGGAAGAACTGGATCGGGCCGCCGCTGAGTGGGATGCCCGCCGCCTCGAGCGCGCGTTGCGCGGCCTCGAGATCCGGCGTCAGCAAGGCGATGTGCGTCATCCCCGCGTGCTTCTCCGGCACGTCCATCAGGATGTTGGGTGCGGTCGCCGACGCTGCGTTGAGGATCAGATTGAGCTCGACGCCGCACGGATGGTCGAGGATCGCGACGGGCTCGGGGCCGATCGGTCCAGCCGTCTTCTTGAAGCCGAGCACCTCGTAGAACGCGATCGAGCGCTCGAGATCGTGTACGCGGATCCCGAGGTGCGCCCAGCCGGTGATCGAGACGGTCATCCAGGTAGTCTACGGGATCTCGTCGGCGCCGAAGTCGGGCTGGCTGCCTGCCGGTTGCGGACGAGACTCGTTGTCGGCGTCGACGGAGAGTGAGGTCGGCAGCGTGGTGAGGTTCGCGACCGGCGAGCCCGGCATCAGATGGTAGTTGTCGGTCAGCGGATCGATGAACAGCGGATCGAGGATCGCGTTGTCGACGCCGGCGCCGGTGTAGCCGGCATCGATGATGCTGTTCGAGACGGTGCAGGTGGCGGGGATCGTGTTGTTGCGGATGACGCTGTTCTTGAACGTCGGTCCCGTGCCGTTGGAACAGCTCATCGCGCTCGGCTGCGAGCCGTCGTTCCGGTTGCCGGCGATCGTGGTGTGCTCGACGACGCTGTCGGCGCCGATCGCGTCCATCAGCATCGTGCCGATCACCACGCCGGGATTCCCGTTGTTCGTGATGAAGCTGTTCTTGATCGTCAGCACGCCACCCGAGATCGAGAACGCGAACGATGTATTGTTCGACAGCCTCGAGCGATCGATCTCGACCGTGCACGTGCTGCTGAACAGGGCGGCGCCCGAGTTGCGGAGCTCGACGTCGACGAGCGACAGCGTGCCGGCGCTCTGGCACTGCACCGGAATGCCGCCACCCGGGGCCTCGATCGCGAGGCGGTGATACTGGACGGCGACGGCGCTGTGGGTGAAGCCGAACTGGCCCGCCGGCACCTGGATCACGGCGTTCGTGCCGTTGAGGATCGCGGTGGCGGCGAGCGTGACCGGGTTGGCCGTGAGATGCGTTCCCTCGGCGAGCTGGATGACGTCGCGCCCGACGGCGAGCAAGCTCACGGCGGTCTCGAGCGCACACGGCAGCGCGCGACTGCAATCGCCGGCGCCGGCCGGGGAGGCATAGAGGATGCGCGGCTCGTCGGCGCACGTGCGATCGGCGAGGCACGCGCCGCTCGGGCATTGATCGTCGGTGAGGCAGCCGGGGGCACAGGTGTTGGTGGCGAGGTCGCACGGCAGGCCGCCGCAATCACCGTCGCCGACGCACTCGACACAGGTCTCGGTCTCGGTGCGGCAGACGGGTGTGGGAGCCGCGCACGCGACCTCGCCGGTCACGCAACTCCCAGCCGGAACATCGGGAGCTGGCACGAACGTGCCGTCCGGAATGTTGGCGAACAGCTCGCAGCCGCCGAGTAGACACACCACGACGAGCCGGATCACCAGTGACCTCGGATCCCGACGGAGACGCGGTCCGGTCCGGGCTCGATCACGATCGGAGGTGGCTCGCGCCGGCTGCGCCACTCGAGGTAGCCCGCCGCGGCGCCGAGGCCGAGCCCGATCACGAACAGCCCCGTGGTGACGTGCGACAGCGTCTGTGCGGTGTCGAGCTGGTTGACGGCACCGGGACTGTCACAGACCAAGGTGGTGTCGACACGGTCGCAGCGCTCGAGCGCGTGGTTGCGTTTGCTGAGCGTGACGATGCCCGTGATCGTGCCGACGAGCAGGGCGCCACCGGCACCCGCCGAGAGATAGAGCACCTCGCGCGGTCGCTGCCGGGTGACCGGTTCGAGCGTGATGGTGCTGGTGTGGCCGGCCTTCGCGACGAAGTCGACCCGGCGCACCCCCGCCGCACGGATCCGATGGGTTCCCGGATCGATCGGGTGCTGGGTCCCGGTCGCGATCGGCTTGCCGTCGAGCTCGATGGTGGTGCTGCTCGGAATCGCCCCGAGCTCGATCGTGAGCTGGGGCATCACCTTGTCGAGCGCGACGATCTCGGCGCGCGCGCGCTCCGCGGCCTTGGTAGCCCCCGCTTCGGTGGCGTCGCGCTCGATCCGCTCGAACAGCGCCCTCGCCTCCTGATACCGCCCGAAATGGCTCAGGCACGCGGCGACGTTGAGCTGTGTGCCGACACCGGGCGCGAGCCGCATCGACTGCTCGAACAGCGGACACGCGTCGGCGTAGTTGTTGACGTCCTTGAGTGCGAGCGCACGTTCGAACAACGCGCGCGCCTCGTCGTCCGCATAGGCCGGGCTGCCCAGCGCCGCGATCAGTAGAACTGACAGCGCATCGGATCGTCGCATTCAGGCTTCGCGGGTTTGGGTTCGGGTTTGGGAGCGTCGGCGGGTTTGACCGGCTCGGGCGGGGACTTGGGGACGGTAGCCTTGTTCGCGTCGACCGCGGGGCGCTTGACGACGTCCTGTGCTGGCTTTGCGATCGCGGCCGGTGCAGAGGGGCGAGGCTTCGACTCGGGCTTCGCGGGCTCCGCGGGGACGATCGCCGCCGCCGCAGGCACGTCGATCGGCGTCGCCGTCGGCTTCGGCGCAGTCATCGGTGGTGGGGAGGATGTGGGCGCGGCGACATGCGGGGGCTCGCTGCTCCGCGAGAGCACGAGATACAGCACGAGCCCGAGCGCGACGGTGCCGACGGCGATCAGCGCGATCAGGCCGGCGCGACGCCGCGGTTGCGGGAGCGGAGCCATCGCCAGCGGCGTGGCAGGCACCGTCGGACCGACCAGCAACACGCCGGTGAATTCGGATGGCATGTCGCGCGCGACGGAGGGTTGAGCGACCGTCGGTTCGGAGAGCCGTTCGAGCAGGGCGTCGATCGGCACCATCGGCACGGATCCCGTCGGGATTCGCAGCGGCGTGGGTGGATCCTCGTCGGGCTCGCGCAGCAGCGCGTGAGGGAGGCGAGGGGGGCGAGGGGGCCGAGGGCCCTGAGGGGCCATGGGAGCCGCCAGCTCCGCACGCGACATCAGCACCGAGACATCGATCAACCCGGTCAGCGGCAACAGCGGGACGTCTTCCGCTTCGACATCGAGCGGCAACCCGCCGACGACATCGGACCCCTCGAGCGCTTGCCACGGCTCGGGCCGGGTGCCGAACAGATCCTTCATGTGGCGACGCAACACGCCCGCGGTCAGCGAGATCCCCGCGGTCTCGGCGAGTGCCTCCACGTCGTCGATCAGCTCGGCGACGCTCTGGTAGCGATCGTCGGGATCCTTCTCGAGGCAGCGCATCACGATCGCGTCGACACCCTCCGGTAGCGAGGGCACGATCGTGCTTGGCAGTGCCGGCGTGTCCCGGACCACCGCGCGCAGCGTGTCGAAGTCGGCCTCGCGCTTGAACGCGCGCTCGTTCGTGACCATCTCCCAGAACACGATGCCGAGCGAGAAGATGTCGCTGCGGTGATCGACGATGCCGGTCTTGCACTGCTCGGGCGACAGGTACGCGAGCTTGCCCATGATCGTGCCGGCCTGCGTCTCGGTCTGACGGAACCGCGCCTTCGCGATGCCGAAGTCGAGCACCTTCACCGTCCCCTCGAACGAGACCATCAGGTTCGACGGCGAGACATCGCGATGCACGATGTTGAGCAACCGACCATCGGCAGCCTTGCGATCGTGCGCATGCGCGAGGCCGGCGGCGGCACCGACGACGATCGACAGCACCGCGGACAACGGCATGCGCGAGCCGAGCTCGTCGTGGCGCGCGAGCGTCTCCAGCACGTCGCGGCCGTGCACGAACTCCATCGTGTAGAAGTAGTCGTCGCCGATCCGACCGAGATCGAAGACCTGCGCGATGTTCGGATGCTGGAGCTGCGCGGCGAGCCGGGCTTCGTCGAGGAACATGCGGACGAACGTCGGGTCCTCGGTGCGCTCGGGGCGAATCCGCTTGAGCACCACGTAGCGCTCGAAGCCTTCGAGGCCGTTCGCGCGCGCGAGGAAGATCTCGGCCATCCCACCACCTGCGAGCCGCGCGAGCAGATCGTAGTGGTTCGAGGCGGTTCCCCGTTGGGGCTGCATCCCCGTGGCCATCTAGCCCGAGGATCATTCGCGCGCCCCCCGGAATCAAGGAAGGACTGCGCCGGGCGCCAATGACTGTCGGTTGGGTCAGTAGGGGCGCTGGCCGACGAAGTTCCCGCCCGGGCCGTACTCGCACGACACGATGAACATCCCGCCGCAGTCTTTGACGGCGCACCCGAGATCGGTCGAGTCGGCCCACACGATCTGCGTGTAGTGGCCGCAGGTGCCGGAGCACGAGTTGCTGTCGTAGTCGTAGTCGGAGATCTCCGACGCCCACGCATCCGTGATCTGTTGCCCGGTCGGTGAGCCACCACCGCCCGAAGCGAACAGGTTCTCGCCGACGTAGTCGAAGCCGGCGATGTTGCTCCGCTGGTCCCCACTCGAGTGCTCGAACGCGCAGTCGGCGATGAAGCCGGTCGCGAGCGTCGCGAGATCGGAGTTCCACGTCATGCCGGCGACGCCGACCTCGGCGCGCACGGCGTTGTGCGCGGCGGTGATGCCGGAGAGCGCGGCGGGCTCGCCGGCGCCAGCGTCATCATCAGCGCCACCGCCCGGACCGGATGGATCGGATCCACATGCCGCCAGCAGGACGGCCAGACAGAGAGTTCGCCCCATTCGACAAGCGTACAGGTTTCGGGCGTACTCCGGCCATGCGGATCGCCATCATGGGCAACTCGGGCTCCGGCAAGTCCACCCTCGCGAAGCGGCTGAGCACGGAGCACAGCCTCGCACACCTCGACCTCGACACGCTCGCGTGGCTGCCCACCACGCCGCCGCAACGCGACCCCGACGGGCTCGCGAAGCTCGACGCGTTCCTGATCAACGAGCGCTGGGTGATCGAGGGTTGCTACGCGGATCTGCTCGCGCATGCGGCGACGCGCTGCACCGAGCTGGTGTTCCTCGACCCCGGCGTCGACGTCTGCATCGCCCATTGCCGCGCGCGACCGTGGGAGCCGCACAAGTACGCGAGCAAGGAAGCCCAGGACGCGAACCTGCCGATGCTGGTCGAGTGGGTGCGCGCCTACGAGACGCGGACCGATGAATTCTCGCGGCAGGCGCACCGCGCGCTGTTCGACGGTTTCACCGGCGCGAAGCGCGAGGTGACAGAAGCGCCGGCGCGGTGAGCTATGCTGCGCACGTGGCTGTCAGGCATGTCGGGCACTTGATCGGCTGGCTCGCGGGATGCGCGATCGCCACGACGGTCCTCGGCGTGCTGTTCGGCAAGGGTGGCGTGATGATGGGCTCGACGGGCGCGGTGCTCGCCTCGCTGTGGCTGTCGATGTGGCTACCGCGCTCCGCCCATCGCGCGTTCGAGACGGCGCGCTACAAGCTCGCGCTTCGCCGCTATCGCGTGATCCACGCGCTCGCCTTCACGGTGACGCGAGCGCGCGCGGCGCAGCTCTCGATCGCGGCGGCGCACCTCGCGGCCGGCCGGCATCGCGACGCGGACACGTTGCTCGCCGCGATCGATCCCGCGACCCTCGATAACGCGGAGCACGCGGTGTGGCTCAACAACCGCGCCTGCGCCGCGCTCGATGCGGAGGGCGATGCACACGCGGCGCTCGTCGATGCGGAGCGTGCCGTCGGGCTGCGTCCCGACGTCCCGGGGATCTTGCACACGCGAGCGCGCGCGTTGATCGCCGTGGGTCGGCCCGACGACGCGATCGCCGTGCTCGAAGCGATGCGCGCGGGTGGAGAGCTGCCGCTGCGCCTCGAAGCGGAGCGCTGCCGCGAGCTCGCCGCGGCCTGGGAGAAGAAGGGGCAGCGCGACTACGCCGAGGACTATCGCGATCGCGCGCGGCTCGTCACGGTAGCTTGATCACCGGGCCGAGGTTGCCGTCGCCGTCGACGAGGCGTACGAAGATCTGCTTCGGCACGGTCTTGAACATGTCGGGCGTACCGAAGCCATTCCCGAGCTGGAGGTCCTTGCTGTTCGACAGCGCGTACACCATCGCCAGGTTCGCGAGCGGCTTCGCCGCGTCGGGCTTGGTCGTGTAGATCATCAGGTATGCATCGGTGAGGTCCGCCTTGGTCGGCTTGACCTGGAGGCGAACGACCGGACCCGCCGGCGAGCACAGGCCTGCGTTCTCCTGCTTCGCGGAGATCCACGCGACGCCGTCCCAGGCGGGCAAGGGCACCGATGCAGCGGTGCTCGCGATCGTGACGTCGTCGAGCAGCTTGCCCTCGTGGGTGATCTGGATCCGCGCACCATCGGGCAACGCCGCCTTGGGCCACACGTAGCGACCGACGGTCTCGACCTCGACCGGCGTACCCTTGCAGATCGTGTCCTCGATGCAGGTCGCCTTGACCTGCATTACCTGGATCGGCTTCTTGGTCTGCCACAGCGAGATCAGCGGGCGATGCCCACCGGCCTTGCCCGAGGATGGCCGGAACACGTGCGCGGAGGGCTCCATCGAGATGCTGCACGCATCGGCGATCTGCGGAGCGAGCGTGGCGAGGGCAGCGGCGAGCAGGACGATGCGCATGGAGTCATCTAACGCACGAACCGGGGCGAGCGATTCGCCGAAATCACACCTGCCAGTTCGCGGCCTTGCAGTGCGGGCACCGCGGCGGCATCCGCCGGCGGGGGTTGCGCCGGAACCCGCGATCGCAGCGCCGGCAGTGGAACTGGAGCCGCTCGAGGCCCTTGAACGCCGACCGCGTGAGCAACAGGGAGAAGCCGCCGACGACGACGAACATCACGGCCCAGAACGTCGCCACGCTAGCCCTTGGAGAGCTTTCGGCACTTCACGCAGGTCACCTCGTCGCCGGTGCCCGTCGCGATGTCGCCGACGTCTGCGCGGTGCGCCGCCTCGGGATCCCGTGGGTTGCACAGGACGTTGCCGTCGGCATCGAGGGCATGGACGTCGCGTTTCCGAGGGTCTATGGCCACCTGGATATGCTAAGCCATCCCACCCCATGACGGACCAGCTGGTCACCCTCGGCAACAAGACGGCGGCGCCGGTGCGCCCGGTCATCGCCGCCGATGCGCTGCGGGTCTACGTCGAGACCTACGGCTGCCAGATGAACGTCGCCGACAGCGATCTGATCGGCAGCGTGCTGGCGAATGCCGGCTATGGCACCACCGATCGAGCCGACGAGGCCGATGTCATCGTGATCAACACCTGCGCGGTCCGCGAGAAGGCGGAGGAGCGGGTCGTCGCGCGCGCGGCGGAGCTCGGCGCGATCAAGCGCCGGCGGCCCGGAGCCGTGCTCGCGATCGTCGGCTGCATGGCCGAGCACCTCAAGGAGGGCCTCGCCGAGCGCGCCCCGTCCGTCGACGTGATCGCCGGACCCGATTCGTATCGCCGGATGCCCGAGCTGCTGAAGGCTGCGCGCGCCGAGCACGCGCACCCACTGGTCGACATCAAGCTGGACAAGGAGGAGACCTACGAAGGTCTGTCCGGCACGCTCGGTGGAGACGGCATCTCCGGCTTCGTCACCATCCAGCGCGGCTGCGACAAGTTCTGCACGTTCTGCGTGGTGCCGTTCACGCGCGGTCGCGAGCGAGGTGCCTCGCCGCGCGAGATCCTGCGCCAGGTCCGCGAGCTGGTCGCCGCCGGCTATCGCGAGGTCACGCTGCTCGGCCAGACGGTGAACTCGTACGTCTACGAGGACGTCACGTTCGCGGAGTTGCTCCGCGCGGTCGCGAAGGTCGACGGCCTCGAGCGCGTGCGCTTCACGTCGCCCTACCCCGTCGATTTCACCGCCGACGTGATCGCGGCGATCGCCGAGGAGCCCAAGGTCTGCCAGTACGTCCACCTGCCGGTGCAGTCGGGCAGCGACGTCGTGCTCGAGCGGATGCGCCGCGGCTACACCGTCAGCGACTACCGTCGCATCGTGAACGACCTGCGCACCGCGATGCCCGACATCGCGCTGTCCACCGACATCCTCACCGGGTTCTGCGGCGAGACGGACGAGGATCACCAGCAGACGCTGGCGCTGATGCGCGAGATCCGGTTCGACAGCGCGTTCATGTTCGCGTACAGCGAGCGCGACCTGACGTTCGCCGCGAAGAAGCTGGCCGACGACATCGACGAGCCGACCAAGAAGCGTCGCCTCCAGGAGATCGTCGCGCTGCAGGAGAAGATCAGCGTCGAGGTGTTCACCGCGCAGATCGGCAAGCGCGAGCGCGTCCTGGTCACCGGGCCGAGCAAGCGTGATCCAGCGCAGCTGATCGGTCGCACCGACGGATTCAAGAGCGTGATCTTGCCCGCCGGCGTCGGCGAGGTCGGCGGCATCGTCGATGTCGAGATCAAGCGCGCGACGATGGCCACGCTGTTCGCCTGAGGTTGGACTATCTCAGCGCGAGCCGCTGGATCACGTCGGCGGCGACGCGCCGTGAGCCGAGCAGGGCGACGTGCCCGAGGTCGTCGTACATGATCACCTCGGCACCGTGCTGCGCGGCCTGCCAGGCGCCCGGGACCAGCGCATCGGCATGCGACCAGATCATCGTCACCTTCGCGTGCTTCGGATCCGGCGCGTTCGCGAGCTCGTCGACCAGCTTGCTGCCGAGCACCAACTCGCGCGTCGGGTGACCGATCCCGAGCCTCGAGATGTTGGTGCCGGCGTGCGGCGAGCCGAGCGTGATCAGCTTGCGCACGTACGGATCGCCGCCGGCGAGCGTCACGTAATAGCGGGCGACCACACCACCCATCGAGTGGCCGACGAGGTCCACCTCCGCGGCTCCGGTCGCTTCACGGACCTCGTCGACGAACCAGCCGAGCTGCCGCGCGGCAGCGGCGACGCGCCCGAGCGTCCAGTACTCGAAGCCGAAGATCGGGCCGAGCTCCGCGCGCGCGAGGCGATACGCGAGCGGGACGAAGTTCGCGCGGTTCATCGCGTAGCCGTGCAGCAGGATGATCGGGCGCGGCCCCTTGTTGCTCGCACCCGGCAAGCCCAGGAAGCCCGCAGGCCGGATCGCCGACAGCGCCGCCGACATGCCCCACTCCGCGAGCGCGACGCGTATCGGGTTGATCCCGAAGTCGGTCTGCTTGCGCCGGCCCTGCACCGCGCGATAGGCGTGTGGCACCAGCGGGTACAGGCCCGTGTACATCACGGCCTGCGTCACCGCAGCGACGCCGCCGCGGAACACCAGGTGCCGAACCCGATGCCGCCGCTGTGCCAGCACGCCGCGAGGCGAGCAAATACCCTTCGGGTGCATCAGATCAGTTCGGGGAGAGCGGCTTCGAGCTCGCTCGCCACCTCGTCGGAGACATCCGCCCACGCGACGGCGGCCCACATGGTGATCACGCTGAGGACCTGCGACTCGGCCATCACGTCATCTTACAACGCAACGTCGAGGCCGATGCGCTCGCGAAGTACCCTCGCGAGGGTGGGCCGCAGATCCTCGTTGGTCTTGCTGGTGTGCCACGTCGCGGGATCCGGCGTCGGATCGAAGTGCCAGGCCGTCGACACCGCGGCCATCCAGATCTGGCGCGCCGCGCGGTGGCTGTTGATCACGATCCTCGTTCCGTCCTTGAGCGCGAGCTTGAGCACGCCGTCGCTCGTCGACACCTCGCACTCATCGGGGTCGATGTCCGCGAACGCGTCCTCGAGATGATGCAGCTCGTCGCGAGCGACCCGGTCGAACTCTTCGTCGTCCATGACTCATCTCTACCTCGTCTGGGGACGATCCGGGTACGATGCCGCGTGGGCAAAAAACCGACCGACAGTGATGTCGAGATCGGAACGCTGGAACAGCGCGACGGTCACGAGACGCTCCTGCCGTCGGTGACTCGCTCCGTCCTCGGCAAGGTCGGCGCGGTCGCGGTCACCGAGTTGCCGAGCGGCCTGTTCGGGGGCATGCCCCTCGCGCTTCGCGATTCGTCGCGCGACTCGTCGCTCGAGCTCACCGGCAAGCGCGGTGCTCGTAGTGGTGACGTGGTCGGCGGCCGCTACATCGTCGAGGGTCAGCTCGGTCGCGGCGGCATGGGGCGCGTGCTGCGCGTTCGCCACCAGGCACTCGGCAAGGCGTTCGCGCTCAAGCTGATCAAGAGCGCGATCGCGACCAACCCGAAGATCCGCGAGATGTTCTATCGCGAGGCACGGCTCGCGTCGGCGCTCACCCACGACAACATCTGCTCGATCGTCGACTTCGGTCAGGACGACACGTTCGGCTTGTTCATGGTGATGGAGCTGCTCGATGGGCAGACCGTGCACTCGAAGCTCCGGCACACCGGCAAGCTCACACCGAAGGTCGCGTGCGACGTGATGTGGCAGGTCGCCGACGCCGTCCGCTTCATCCACGGCAAGCAGATCATCCACGGCGACATCAAGACCGAGAACATCTTCCTCGTCCGCACCACGCTGCAACGCCGCCTGATCAAGCTGCTCGATTTCGGGCTCGCGCGCCCCGACCTCGGCCGCACCGAGGGTGTCGATGGCACGCCCGAGTACCTCGCCCCCGAGCGGATCGACGGCGCCGCTGCCAGCCAGGCCTCCGACATCTACGCGCTCGGCATCGTGCTGTTCGAGCTGCTCAGCGGCGGGGTGCCGTTCACCGGCAGCATGCAAGAGATCTTCACCAAGCACGGCACAGATCCGGTTCCTCCCCCATCGAGCTTGACCGAGGATCCTCTCGACGAACGCGCCGATGCGCTGGTCGCGCGCGCCACCGCGAAGGATCCCGCGCAGCGCCATCCCGACGTCCAGTCGTTCATGTACGAGCTCCGCGCGCTGATGGGCATGCTCGGTATGGAGAACCGATCGCGCCGGGCGCTCGCCCCCGATGCCGCGCGCGAGCGTCGCGAGATCGATCACCGGCAGAAGGCGGCCGCCGAGGTGTTCGGCTCGGTGCCGCTCCCGATGGCGTCGTGCAACGCCGCGGGTCAGGTACGCGCCGCGAACGCCGCGTTCTACGAGTTCCTGGGCGCGGCCGGTGATGCCGGTGGGCTCGCACTCGCCGACTCCGCACTCCCCGAGATCTATCCGCAGCTACTCGAGGATCTCGCCGCGTGCGTCGAGCAGCGCCGCACGATCAAGCGCGTGATCTACCTCGACGAGGGTGGTGACCGCGTGGTCGAAGCCGCGGTGGTGCTGACCGCGGCGCCGAGCAGCGCCGAGGTCACCGCGGGCGAGGTCCACATGTTTCTTCATCCGCTCGGAATCGGGAAGCCGAAACCTTAGTTGGGGCGACCAACCCGCTAGAAGCCGACGGCGAGACCGAGCGAGACGTCACCACCGATACCGGTGTTGAGCCGCGCCGTCCCGAGCTTGCTGACCACCGCGATCCCGGCCATCGCCGAGACATCCGCGATGAACGCGAGGTTGCCCGTCAGCCGCTTCATGAAGCCGATGCCGGCACCGAGGAGGAGCGGACCCTGCGCGACGATATCGGTGTCTCCACCGTTCGCCTGCATCTGCAGCTTGATCGTGTTGCGCATGACGCCGCCGCCGAGCTGTCCCATGAAGCGCAGGCCTTCGCCCGTCTCCGACAGCGCGTAGCGAACGCGCACGACCGCGGCCGGCGCGATCGTCGAGTGCTTCGCGTTCGGCGGATCGACGTTCGCACCCAGCGGGAAGCCCACGCGACCGGCGAGCCCGATCGAGAGCTGCGGGTTGACGTAGTAGCCGAGCTCCGGGGTGAGCACGACGAGGCTGTTGCCGACGCAGCACGTCTGCACCTCGTTGTTCGCCTCGGTGATGCCGGTGACGTAGCCGAAGCCGGTGCCACCGGAGACGCCGATGAACACCTTCGCCGGCTTGCCACCGGTGATCGTGGTGCCCTTGGTGACCCCACGGCCACCACCGCCACCGCCGCCACCCTTCTTGCCGTTGAGCGGATCCTCGACGTCGCCGGGTGTGCCGCCGCCACCACCCGAGCCCACGGTGATCTCGAGCAGGTTCGGCGTGCGCGAGCTGCCGGCGGTCGCGCCGCTGATCGGGCGGTTGTTCGCGTCCATCGCGGCGACGTAATAGTGAAGGATCGATCCCTTGAGCGCGCTGCCCGGGATCGAACCGGTGTACTTGCAGCCGCTCTTGGCCAGCTTGCCCTCGGTGAAGTCGGTGGCGCCCTCGGGGCGGTACATCACGACGACACGCGCCGCCGTGATATCGGCGGCGAGGTAGGCCTCGATCGGCTGCGCGGTGCCCGTCTTACCGCCGTCAGGCTCCTTGAACTGCAGGCCCTTGATCGACGCGCAGTCGGTGCCATCGCCCGGCTCCGTCGGACCTGGCGTGCCACCCGCTTCGGTGCGGACGCTATCGAGGAGCTTGGTCAGCTCGGGCGCCTTGTACGCGGCCTCGATCTGGACCTTCGGATCGATCTTCACCGCGGCGGTGAAGGCCTTCTTCGCGCCCTCGGAGTCGCCGCCCGCGAACGAGGTGATGCCGAGATAGACGTAGAGCTTCGCGGAGACCGGATCCTTGTCGAGCTTCGCCTTCGCCGCCGTGGCGATCGCCTTCTGGAGCGACGCCTTCGCAGCGTCGTAATCCATCAGGTCGTAGCTCTCCATCGCAGCCTTCGCGGCTTTGTCCGCGTCACCTTTCGGATCGGCATACGCAACGCCGCTCGCTAGCAGCAGCGCAAGAATCACCCCACGTCGGGTTCCCATCGCGCTGATATACCGCAGCCGCTCGTCGGATCGCTCTATTTGTTAGCCCGCTCGTTGTTTCAGGAGCAGGTCTAACGACCCGAAATGACGAATTCGACTCGGCGGTTCTTGGCCCGGCCGTCGGCGGTCCGGTTGTCCTCGAGTGGCTGGTCCTCGCCGTAGCCTTTCGGGTCCATCCGATCGGAGGAGATGCCCTTCTTGATGAGGTAGTTGCGCACCGATTCGGCCCGCTTCTGGGACAGGGTCTTGTTGAAGGCGTCGTTGCCCTGGCTGTCGGTATGCCCTTGAACTTCGACCTTGATCTTGGGGTTGTCGCGGAGGGCCGAGGCGACGTCATCGAGGAGCGGGAACGACACCGGCTTGATGGTCGCCTTGTTGGTGTCGAAGAACACGGCCTGCTTGAGCTCGATCTTCTTCTCGGTGACGACCACGCGCGTGTAGGTCTTGGGGCAGCCGTCGGGCGGGTTGCCCGGGACCATGGGGCACTTATCGTCTTTGTCGGCGATCGTGTCGTTGTCGTTGTCGTTGTCGGGGCAGCCGTCGTCGTCCTCGAAGCCGTCGCGATCCTCGGGATCGTTCGGGCACTTGTCGGCCTTGTCGGCGAGGCCGTCGGCGTCGTTGTCGAGATCCGGGCAGCCGTCGTCGTCCTCGAACTTGTCCTTGTCCTCGGGATCGTCCGGGCACTTGTCGACCTTGTCGGCGAGGCCGTCCTCGTCGTTGTCGAGATCCGGGCAGCCGTCCTCGTCCATGAAGTTGTCTTTGTCTTCAGGGACGCGCGGGCACTTGTCGACGTCGTCGAGGATGCCGTCGCCGTCTTGATCGCCGGGTGCAGGCTTCACGGCCACCTGCGCGGTCGTGCATCTGGCTTTGGGCGACTTCTCGATCGCGGCCTTCGCGTTGGTCTCGGCGACCTCGGCCTCGCGGCGCGCTTCGTAGTAGTTGCCCTCGTCGAGCGCGTGCGATGCGAAGTCGTTGTGCGACTCGGCCATCGCGAGCTCGACCGGCGCACAGCGCTCTGCCCCATTCTCTCGCGCGGTGGTGATCAGGCCACCCGTCGCGCGGGTGCGATCGCGCACGCCGCTACCGGCGCAGCCCGCGAGGACGATCAGGAGGGCGAGGCGTCTCATCGGTCCCCCTTGCCAGGCGCGAGCGGCGTCTCGTCGTCCTTCGACTTTGCCGGCGCGACGTCGGGCTTGAGATCGAGGGGCCGCTTCGACGGATCCTTCTTCGCCGCGACCGCCTCTTGCTCTGCGAGATCGGCCGCCTCCGACGCCAGGCGACCGAACCGGTTCGCGCCCTGGTAGTCGGCGTAGGCGGCACGCTCGCGCGCCTTGACCAGATACTCTTTCGCACGCGTCCAGTAGTACGGCGCGTACTTGTCGGCCTCGGCGACGCGCGCCTTTTCGACGCGATCGGATGCCTTGCGAGTGACCTCGCCGACGTACGCCACCGGACCGCAGGCGGTCAGCAGGATGAGGACGAGGCAGGAGACGCGCACCGCAGCTAGCTTATCATCGGGCACGCACTCGCCGCCCGTCACGTCCCAACTCGATCGCGATGTAGATCGCAGATCCGAACAGCGCGAGCAGGGAGACGGCGAACGCCCACCCCAGCTTGACGTCGAACAGCGACGTCACCCGCTCGGTCTGCCACCCGAGGTAGTCCGCCGCCGTGCCGAGCCGGTTGATCCCGCCGACGACGAGGATCA
>JANNBP010000553.1:0-44662 GCA_031385555.1 Deltaproteobacteria bacterium
ACTGACCCGGTCACGCGATTCCAAGCACTTCCAGATCGGGGACAGGATCTACCCTTCCACCTCCCCGAGATCACGAGTGTTCTGGCGGCAAACGTAAAATTGGTTTCTCGGGCCGACTGATTTGTCCGAGAACCGGACAAATGAGCGATTTTACGTTTGGCTCCAGAACACCAGTCGTAACCGATGGTTGTAGGGGTAGATCCTGTCCCCGAGCTGGAAGTGCGCTGTCCCGAGCTGGACGTGCGCTGTCCCCGAGCTGGAAGTGCGCGCGCGAGCGTTAACTCGCGACGATTCCTCGTGCACGCGACTAGCCGAGGTTGACGGGGAACGTCACCACCGTCGGCGCGCCGGTCGCCGGGAACTTGAGCTGACCGAGTGCCCGCTGCGCGCAGTTGAGCAAGCCCTTCTCGAACAGGTAGTGCGGCGCCTGTACCTGGCTGCGCGACACCTTGCCGGTGCCCTCGACGACCATCTTGATCGTGATCGTCGCGCGCAGATCCGTCCCGGCCGCGCCTTGCTCGACACACGCGCGCACGCCTGCGGTCTGCCCCGACACCGTCGCGTTGATCTCGCCGTCCTCGAGCGGCCGCGCATCACCCGGTGCGTTGACGTCGATCTTGCGCGAGATCGCGGTGGCCTCGCCGCGCCACTCGAGCGCGCGATCCGCGGCGGTCAGCACGATGCGCGCCGGACCGGATTGCTCGTCGGTCTCCTCGTCCGCGAAGTCGGAGCCCGGTCCCTGACGACGCGGTCCCCCGGCGACGTTGCCCCGTGGCCGCTTCCTCGGCTTCGCCTTGGCCGAGCCCGCATCCGGTGTGGTCATCGCGACGCCAGCGTCGATGGCTGCTGGGGTGGCCCCACCACCCCACGGTGGCCGCAGCACGAGATACATTGCACCAGCACCGACGCCCAAGCCGATGACCAGTCCGACGAGTCCTCCGCGCGACACCGCTAGCTTGTATCACGCGGCCTCCGCATCGGCCTTCCCGGCGTTCGTGGCCTTCGGGATCGCGGCGGCGGCGTGGGCCACGCTGATCGTCGTCGGCGTCGGGGCGGTGTTCGGCGGGCTCGGCCTGACGCCCGCCATCGCGATGGGACAACTCGGCATGGTCGCGGTCCCGGTGATCGCGGCCCGGGTCGGCCGGCGGAGCCCGCAGACGATCGGCCTCGCGCGCGCGAACTGGCAGTACGCGATCGCGGCGCTGCTGATCGGCGCGAGCACCTGGTACCTCAACGTCTGGATCGTCGACCTGCTTCAGGTGCGTACCGATCTCGCGGCGATCGAGCAGGTGGTCGACGAGTCGTCCCTCGCCGTCACCATCCTGGCCATCGCAGTCGCGCCGGCGGTGTGCGAGGAGATCGTGTTTCGGGGCGTGCTGCTGCGCGGACTCGCGACACGGTTCCATGCGACGTTTGCGATCCCGATCTCCGCGCTGGTGTTCGCGGCGTATCACATGAACCTCGTGCAGTTGATCCCGACGTTCACCCTCGGCTGCGTGCTGGGGCTGATCGCCCTGCGCGCTGCGAGTGCGCTGCCGACGATGCTCGCGCACTTCATCAACAACACGATCGCGATCGTGGTGGCACGCGGCGAGCTCCCGATGCTCGCGAGCCGCGATGGCACGGGCTGGCTGGATCGCCACCCGACGCTGGCGCTCACCGGTGCCACCGCCCTCACCCTCTCGGGGATCGCGATCGCGATGGTCGCGCCCCGTGCACCCGCGCCGCGTGCCGTGGGCGTCGGATGAGTGACGGCAAGGACAAGCTCCGCTTCACGACGCTGGCGATCCGCCGCGCGTTCGCCTCGGATCACCACGAGATGGCTCCGGTGTCGGCGCCGGCGATCGTGGCGTATGGCGCGGAGGGCCGCGTCGCCGACGAGCTCACGCTCGCACTGTCGGAGCTCCCCGACGAGGCGCGGCCGACGACGGTGGCGCGCTATCTGTTGCCGGAAGGGGTGACGCTCCAGGAGGTCGAGCTCGAGCTCGCTCGCACCGAGCTCCCCGGCCGGCTCGGTCGCACGTTCGCGATCACCATCAGCGTGATCGTCGTCCCCGAGCCGCGCGCGGAGGGTGCCCCCGCCGGCCACTGGGTGTTCGTGCCGGCGCTCGATCACGCGTGCTACGTCGAGCGTGGCGACAAGCTCGCGGATCGCGTGCAGGCCGAGCTCTCCGTGTTGCCCGCCGCGCTCGCCCTCGACGCCGATGGGTGGAAGCGCCTGCTGACCTACGCCCCCGCGAAGCTCGAGCACGTCGCGATCGAGCTCGCCACCACACCGCTCGCACAAGCGCAGGGTCGCAAGGCGCTCGCGGATGCCGAGCGCAAGCGGCTCGCGGTCGCGACGCTCGACAACGCAGGCCGCCGCGTCGAGGTGCCGGATCCAGCGCCGCCGTGCGTCGGTCGCGAGGACGTGCTCGGCGAGCTGTCGCGGATCCTCGGGGGGCCGCGTCGCAGCGTGCTGCTCGTCGGCGAAGAGGCCGCGGGCAAGAGCGCGCTGGTGCTCGCGTGGGTGGCCGCGCAGCAGGCCAAGAACCCGCGGCCGATGTGGGCCACGTCGGCCGCCGAGCTGGTGGCCGGTGCGAGTGGGCTCGGCGAATGGCAAGCGCGGATCGCCGCGGTGCTCGCGGCCGCCGAGACGCTCGACGCGATCCTCTACTTCGACGACTTCGGCGCGCTGTTCGCGGATCGGCCCGCCGAAGGAGGGGTCGAGCTCAACGCGGCGATGCGCAAGCATGTCGCTGACGGTCGCGTCCGCGTGATCGGCGAGCTGACGGCGGTCGCTCTCGATCGGGCGGAGCGCCGCGACGTCTCGTTGATCGGTGCGATGCTGCGCGTCACCGTTCCTGCGACGGATGTCCCGACGACGATCCGCGCATGCGAGGCGTGGGCCGCGTACTGGGCGCGCACGCAGCCGCAGCGCCCGCAGATCGCGAAGGCCGTGGTGCCCGCCGCCGTCGAGCTCGCGCGCCGCTACCTCCCGTATCGCGCATTTCCCGGCAAGGCGGTGCGGCTGCTCGAGGAGCTGCGGGTCGCGCACGATGCCGGCCGCGATGCGCGCGGCGTCGGACCGGAGCTCGGCGAGGCGGAGCTGTTCACCGCGTTCTCGCAATCCACCGGCATCCCAGGCGTGATGCTGTCCGACGACAAAGCGCTTGCGCGAAGTGACGTGATCACTGCGCTGCGGCGCCGGATGGTCGGCCAGGAGCCCGCGGTGCGTCGTGTCGCCGATGCGATCGCGGTCGCGAAGGCGCGGCTCGCACCCGCCGACAAGCCGCTCGCGTCGCTGTTGTTCGTCGGCCCCACGGGCACCGGCAAGACCGAGCTCGCGCGCAGCGTGGCCGCGTATCTGTTCGGCGCGCCCGACCGGATGGTGCGGCTGGACATGAGCGAGTACACCGATCCGTGGGCGGCCGAGCGGCTGTTCGGCGCGGATACCAATGACGACGGGCGCCTGACCTCCGCCGTGCGCAGCCAGCCGTTCGGCGTGGTGCTCCTCGACGAGATCGAGAAGGCGCACCCGTCGGTGTTCGATCTCCTGCTGCAAGTGCTCGGTGAAGCGCGGCTGACCGATGGCCGCGGGCGCACGACGTTCTTCCACAACTCGATCATCGTGTTGACGTCGAACCTCGGCACGCGCGGCGCGAAGGGAAAGCTCGGCGTCCGCAAGGCTGGGGAAGCCGACGACGAAGACCGTCGCTATCGCGATGCGGTGCTCGGTGCGTTCCGTCCCGAGCTGATCAACCGCCTCGATCAGATCGTCGTGTTCCATCCGCTCGACGCCGACGAGATCACGCGGATCGCCGAGATCGCGGTGGGCCGGCTCGCCGAGCGGCGAGGGTTCACCCAGAGCGGTGCGATCCTCGACATCTCGCGCGCCTCGCTCGAGCAGCTCGCGGATCGCGGGTTCTCGCCGGAGCTCGGCGCGCGCGCCCTGCGCCGCCACCTCGAAGCCGAGGTGCTCGCTCCCGCCGCTCGCCTGCTCGCGAAGGCCGGGGCCGACGGCCACGGCGGCACGCTGACCGTCCGCACGGCCGAGGAGCCGGGCGTGAAAGTCGCGGGCGCGCGGATCGGCGAGGAGGTCGGCGACGTGTCGGTGACGCTGTGGCGTCGCGCGGCCGCGACCGGGCGTCGCCTCGTGCGCTCGGCCCTCGCGCTCGGCGGGTTGCGCCGCGACACCGATCGCGAGCTCGCCCTGCCCGCATCGCTGGCGGTCAAGGAGAAGCTCGCGGAGCACGAGGCCACGCTCGCGACCGCGCTGCGCAAGTCGACGTCGGATGCGAAGGCGATGTCGGGTGCCGAGATCGCGCGGATCTCGACGGACCACGCGCGGCTCCTCGATCGCTGGACCAAATGCCTCGCCGCGCAAGGCGAGCTGCGCACCGCCGAGGAGCTCTGCCTCGAAGCACTCGCACGCGACATCGATGCGATCGACCTGATCGACGCCGCGATCACGCAGCGCCATCAGTTCCGGCGCGATCTGTTCTGGCTCGTCACCTCCCTGCGCCCCACCCGGCCCGGCGCCACGCTGCTGGTTCACTCGCCGGATGCACGCGCGGCGACCGCGGCGTGGGTGAAGGTCGCGATGCGTGCCGCGGCTGCGCACCAGTGGCGCGCGAGCGTGCACCTGTGGGGCGAGATCCAGGCGGACTGGAAGCACTGCACGAAGGATCGGTTGGGCTGGGGTCCGCCGCACGATCTCGCGTGGGCCGAGACCAGCTTGTCGTCCGCGGCGCCGGTGTCGGCGCTGCTCCGCGTGGTCGGGCAAGGCGCCGACTTGCTGCTCGGCCTCGAGGGCGGACTCCATCGCTTCCACGGTCTCGCCGGCGACGCGTGCCATGCGTGGGTCGATCTGCTCGAGCCGCGCGCCGAGTTTGTCGATCAGGAATGGATGGGGCTGCCCGGTCCTCCGTCGGCACGCGGCCCGCGTGGCGCACCGATGCGCGAAGCGGTGGTCACCGGAGATCACGTGATCGTCGAGGGCGAGGAGATCGACGTGTCGTTCGCGGACCTCGGTCCGCGGCTCGCCGAGGCGGCGATCACGCGCCTGCTCCCTGCCTTCGCGAAGCCCGAGGGCGTCGACAAGTTCTGGGTCTGGGAGCGTCCGCTCCAGGCGATCGAGACGTTGCTCGCCCAGCAGAAGGCAGGCACGCCGTGAGTCCGGGCCCCGTCGGTCGCGTCCTCGGGGTGATGCGCGTGACAGCGACGTGCGGCCGGTCGCGAGCGCCAGCCTCACCGGTTCGGATCGCAACGCCGACTGCCACCTGCTCCCTCCGTTGCGTCGGATTGATGCGTGCGACGTGCTGCCGATCGCGAGCGCAGGTCGCAACGAGCACGTCCACCAGGAGGACGGCCTCGTGATGATCCATTTCACGGTCGGCGTCTACCAGTCCAAGAAGGAAGGCGTGGAGGAGTGGACCGCGCTGATCCCGGTGACGCAGTACGCGTATCAAGCCGGTCAGGGCGAGACCAAGCTCCGCGAGCGGATGGTCGATCGGCTGCGCCAGGTGCTGCGTGAAGCACCGCCGCAGCTCCAGGAGCTCTACCAGCTCCCCCTCGGCACCGAGCTCGAGCGCCTACCGTTCGATCTCAAGCTCGACGACGGCCGCGTCACCGGCGTGGTGCCGCTGATCGTCGAGCCGCGCTGGGTCAACCCCGACAAGCAGGTCCTGTTCTGCTATCACCCGGAGCGCCGCACCGAGTGGTTCCTCGCCGACGACCGTACCGATGTTCCTGCGCTCGCGGCCACGTTCTTCCGCCACCACTGGAAGGACATGGACGAGGAGACCGTCCGAGGCATGCTGTCGAACGGGCGCGACCGGTTGATCCAGATCGCGTTCTCGACCGAAGCCAAGTCGCTGCTCGACATGCTGCCGTCGCGCAAGAAGGACAGCAAGACGGCTGCGTTCGCCGCGCGCCCAGGACAAGTGCTGCAGCAGATCGCCGTCGACGAGACCCATCGGCTGAGCGGCCCGCCCGCGAATTCGATGCTCGGGGTACCGCGCTCGCCGTATCGCGAGCGGCTGATGTACCTGCTCGGCGGACCGCGGCCGCGCAGCGTGGCGGTGATCGGGCCGCCGGGCTGTGGCAAGACCACGCTGATCACGCAGTGGATCCACGATCGCCTCGTCGAGGACGGCTTCACGCTGCACCGCAACCTCGATCGCTGCTTTCACGTCTGGCGGTTGACCGGCAAGCGGATGATCGCCGGCATGTCTCACCTCGGGCAGTGGGAGGAGCGTTGCCTGGGGCTCCTCGCCGAGGCGAGCACGCGCAAGGGCATCCTGTGGATCGAGGATCTCCATCTCTGGGGGCGTCTCGGTCAGTCGCGCCAGAGCGAGCGTAGCTTCGCGGACTTCTTCCGCGGTCCGGTGCGTCGCGGCGATCTCGCGCTCGTCGCCGAGATGACGCCGGAGCAGTTCGCGCGCCTCGAGCGCGACTCGCCGGGTCTCGCCGAAGCGCTGGCTCCGATCATGGTCCCGGCGGCCTCCGCCGCGGAGACAGCCCACCTGTTGCTCCACGAGGTCCGCTCGATCGAGATGCGGCTGCCGGTGGCGCTGCATCCCTTCGTCCCGCGGACGGCCCTCGAGCTCGGTGCGTCGCTGTTCCCGTGGCGCGCGCGGCCCGGTGTCGCGATCGAGATCGTGCGCCGTGTGGCCGAGCTCGCTGCGGCGGCATCGATGACCCGCGAGGTCGCGCCGAGCGACGTGCTCGCGTATCTCGCGCGCACGACCGGGCTCTCGCCGACCTTGATCTCCCTCGACGCGCCTCTCGACGCCGAGGATGTCGAGGAGGCCTTCGCCGCGCGCGTGATCGGGCAGCCGCGCGCGACCCGCGCTGCCGCCAACGTGATCCTCAAGGTGCGCGCCGGCCTCGCCGATCCGAATCGCCCGATCCACGTGATGCTGTTCACCGGCCCGACGGGCACCGGCAAGACCGAGCTCGCGACGGCGATCGCCGAGTACCTCTACGGCGCCGGGCTCGCCGTCGGCCCGCCCGGCCTATCATCCGGAGATGGCTCGCGGCTGCTGCGGATCGACATGGGCGAGCTGTCGGGGCCCGACGCGGTGGCGCGCCTGATCGGGGATCGCTGGAACCCGGAGGGGCTCCTGACCTCGCGGATCCGCGCGCAGCCGTTCTCGGTGGTGCTGCTCGACGAGATCGAGAAGGCGCATCCGCAGGCGCTGCACTTGCTACTGCAGCTGTTCGACGAAGGGCGGCTCACCGATGCCGCCGGCGACGTCGCGTCGTTCGCGAGTGCGGTGGTGATCATGACGTCGAACCTCGGCTCGCGGAACGCCGCACCGATCGGCTTCGGCGACACCCGCGATCGGATCCTCGCCGACGTCGCGAAGGCGGTGCGCGACTTCTTCCCGATCGAGCTGTTCAACCGGATCGACGAGGTCGTCGCGTTCCAGCCGCTGACTCACGAGGTCGCCGCGAAGGTCGTCGACAAGGAGCTCGCGAAGCTCCTCGCGCGCCGCGGCCTCCGCGAGCGCAACACGTTCGTCTACGCCGGCTCCGCGGTGCGCCGGCGCGCCGTCGCGGATGCCTTCGATCCTCGCTACGGGGCGCGCACCGTGAAGCGCTGGCTCGAGGATCAGATCGGCGGCGCGCTCACCGACCTGCTCGCGACGGCACCACCCGCGAGACTCCGTGTCGTCCGGCTCTCCGAGGACGATGGGAAGATCGTCGCCGCACTCGAGCCGATGATCGAGAAGCCTGCGCTCCCAGGACCGTATCTGCTCGAGAGCTCGCTCGATGTCGCGACCTCGGCGCTCGAGCCGATGATCTCGGAGGCCGGCGCCGCGCTCGCGCGGATCGCGGCCTCGCCGGTCTATGCCCGGGCCCGCGCGCAGCGGGAAGCCAGCGAGCTCAGCTACTACGTCGACGAGCTCGGCCAGCGCCTCACCGCGCTGCGCGAGCTGTTCGGGATCGAACACCACACCCCGCGACCGCGAGACGAGGATCCCGAAGAGGGCGAGGATCGCGATGATCACGACCCGCAATACACGCCGCGGCTGATCGCGAGACAACCGGATCGCCTCGACCAGCGGCGCCTGCGCATGCGAGGCAACAGTGGTCGGCTGACTCGCCCGCCCGCGAGCCGCGATGCGCTGGTCGCCGGCATCGCCGAGACGATGCTGATCGAGCGCGCGCTGCCGGACCTGCTGAACCCCGACGCGCACGCGATCACGGTGTTGATCTCGCGGATCGGCCCCACCGCCGACGCCGGCGGGATCGGGATCGTCACGTCGTCGCTCGCGCAGCCGGGCTGGCTCGACGAGGGCGCGTTCATGGATGCGGCGCACGAGATCTTTCCGCTCGGTGAAGCGAAGGGGAAGCGCGGCGGCAACCTGAGCTCCGCGCGCGACGTGGTGCTGGTGTTGCGCGGGCTGTTCGTCCACGCGGCTCTCGCGAACGAGCACGGCGTCTGGATGATCCGCGCCGCCGCGTCGGAGCCCGACATCGTGCGCGTCGAAGTCCGAGCCGGTGCCCCGGCGAAGCCACCCGCGATCCTCGAGGCCACGCTGTCAGGTCGCGAGGAGCTCGACCGCGTCCTCGAGCACGGCGGTGCCTTGCCGCCGAATCCCGACGTGCTGCTGCCGGTCGCGCGCACGATCACGTACCGGCCTCCACCGCGTCCCGGCGAGTCCTATCACGTCGAGATCGAGGACTTCGGCACCGGCTGGGTCGACCGTGGCAACGCGCGCGACCTCGGCATCGCGATCCGTCGCGCGTGGCACCTCGCCTGGAGCAGGCGCTGATGGCGAAGCCCTCGTTTCGCGTGTTCCTCACCAGGCACCACGGGCCAGGCCTCTGGTCGGCGGTGATGCTGCGCCGCCATCGCATCGCCTTCGATACACCACTGCCCGCCGCGATGGCAGCCGATGCCGAGACCGCACTTCGCCGGCTCGCACCGCAGGCCGCGCTGCTGTCCGACGAGGATGATGGGTCGATCGACCGGTACGTGTGGACCGAGACGCTCGAGCTCCGCCAGGTCTCGATCGAGATCCATCCCGGCCGGCCGGATCCGCGAGGCTACGTGATCGGTAGCTCACTCGTTCCGATCCGGCTCGGCTACGCCGCCGGCAAGCTCGACGGAGTGCCGCTGTGGCGCGTGATCGTGCCGCGGTTCGACTTCACGTTCGTCACCGAATCGCTCGAGACCGTGCCCGACACGATCCGCGCGCTGGTGTTCGCGGCGCTGGTCGGTGACTCGCCCGCGTCGCTCTACGATCTGCGGCGCGAGGCCGAGGAGCAGATCATCGAGTGGAAGCCGATCGACGCACCGGTGCACGCCCGCAAGAAGGACGACTCCGAGCCGAACCCGGCCCCCACGCTCGAAGCGGTCGCCGAGGACCTGGTCGCGCTCGCCCGCGCGAACCGGCTCCGCTCGACGGTCGGCATCGATCCCACCTACGACCAGCTCGCAACTTCTCGGGGCTCAAACCCCGAACCCCTCGTCGAGCAGCCGAAGCTGCCGTCGCTGTTGCTCGTCGGTCCGCGAGGTTGTGGCAAGTCGACGATCGTTCGTCGATTCGCCCGCGGGCTCCTCGAGCAGAGCCGTGGGCGCGCCGGTCGCCGTCGGCGGCTGTGGTCGACGAGCGCAGACCGGATCGTCGCCGGGATGGTCTACCTCGGCATGTGGCAGCAGCGCTGCCTCGACATGGTGCGCGAGCTGACCGACACCACCGACATCCTCTACGTCGATCGCCTCGCCGACATCCTGACGCCGGCGAGCGACGGCGCCTCGATCGCCGATCTGCTCGCACCCGCCGTGATCGGCGGTCAGCTGACGATGATCGCCGAGTGCGACGAGCTCGAGCTCGTGCGCGCGCGCCAGAAGTACCCCGCGCTCGTCGATGCGCTGCGCGTGGTCCGGGTCCCCGAGTCGACGCCGGCGCTGACGATCGCGCTGCTCGAACCGTACGGCCAGCGCCTGGATCCCGAGGTCACGCTGTCGCACGAGGGTGCGCGCCGGCTCGTCGAGCTGCTCGCCGCGTTTCGTCGCGACACCGCGTTCCCCGGCAAGGCGCTCGCGTTCGTCGACTATCTCTCGACTTGCACGAAGCACACCAACCTCGGCGTCGCCGAGATCACCGACGCGTTCGCGCAGTGGTCGGGCCTGCCGGTGCAGCTGCTCGCACCCGAGCAAGCGCTCGACACCGCCGCGATCGCGAGCGCGCTCCAGCAGGGCGTGATCGGGCAGGACCACGCGTGCGCCATTGCCGGCCGCACGATCGCGAGGTTGAAAGTTGGGCTCGACGATCCCCAGCGCCCCGTCGGCACGCTGCTGTTCGCGGGGCCGACCGGCGTCGGCAAGACCGAGCTCGCGAAGCAGCTCGCACGCTTCCTGTTCGGCGATGCCGACCGCCTGGTGCGCGTCGACATGAGCGAGCTCGTCACCGGCTCCGCGATCGCGCGGCTGATCACGCCCTCGCCCGCCGGCACGAGCCTCGCGGACCGGATCCGTCGCCAGCCACTCTCGGTCGTGCTGTTCGACGAGATCGAGAAGGCCGACTCCGCCGCGTTCGACTTGTTGCTCGGCGTCGTCGGCGAAGGCCGGCTCACCGATGCGCTCGGCCGGCTGATCGACTTCCGCATGGCGATGATCGTGATGACCACCAACCTCGGTGCCGCGGATCCATCTCCCGCCGGTTTCGGTGCCGCAGACAACCCGGACCACGCGGGCGCGATCCGGAAGTTCTTCCGGCCCGAGCTGCTCGGCCGCATCGACTCGATCATCTCGTTCCATCCGCTCGGCCCTCCGGCGCTCGAGCGCATCGTCGATCTCGAGATCGACAAGCTGCGCAAACGCCCGGGGCTCGTCGCACGCAACCTCCGGCTCGAGGTCACGCCTCTGGCGCGCGCGCGGCTCGCCACGCTCGGCCACGATCCCCGGCTCGGCGCGCGGCCGTTGCGACGGACGATCGAGGACCTGATCGTGGCGCCGTTGGCGGATCGGATGGCGAAGTCGCCGACGTGGCGCGATGCGACGATCACGATCCGCGCCGCGGGTGAGCCCGGGGTTGCGGACCTTGTGATTTCCTGAGCAATCCCGCGGACTCCAGCAACCGCCGCAGTTGGCCTTACGATCTCGCGCGCCGCGTAACCTGCGCGACACCCACCCGGCCTAGAGCAAGCACTGCTACAGTTTTGCGGTGCCTGACCCGAAACGCGTCCTCTGGTACCTCCGCAAGGTCCCGTTGCTCGCGGATCTCGGTCCAGACGCGATCGCGCGGATGGCAGAGCGTGTCGAGCTTCGCGAAGCGCGTCGCCGCGACGTGATCTATCTCCCCGGCGATCCGGGGCGCTCGCTGTTCTTCGTCCACGGTGGCCGCGTCAAGGTCAGCAAGGTCACACGCGACGGCAAGTCGCTGACGCTCGCCTACCACGGCCCCGCCGAGCTGTTCGGCGACAGCTGTCTCCTCGACGGCGGTCCGCGCACCGAGATGGCCGAGGCCGTCGAGAATGTGCTGCTCTCCGAGGTCGATCGCGTGCACTACGAGGAGCTGATCCACTCGCACCCGCAGCTCGGCCTCGCGATGACGCGGCTGATGATCGTCCGTCGCCGCGAGCTCGAGAACAAGGTCGAGGCGCTGGTGTTCCGCGACGTGTCGAGCAAGCTCGCCGAGCTGCTGGTCAAGCTCGGCAACGAGTACGGCGTCGACGATGCGCGCGGCACGCTGGTCGCGCTCAAGATCACGCACCAGGAGCTCGCGAACCTGATCGGCTCGACGCGCGAGACGGTGTCGCTGACGCTGTCGACGTTCAAGCGCAAGAAGCTGATCCTGACCGAGGGCCGCAAGGTGATCATCTCGGACTCGGAAGCGCTCAAGGCGTTGTACTAGGATCGCTCGATGCGGCGGGTTCTCCCCATCTGGTCTCACCGGATGTCAGCTCGCGGGACGCCGGACGGCGCCTCCGGCGCTGACCAGGTCTGCGGCGGACTCCACAGCTTCTAGGGCTTGTCGATCGCGATCGTCACCGGCGCGGTCCACGCCTTGTCCTCGGCGGTGTAGTAGAGGTACGCGCTCGACGCCGGTGCCTCGTACGTGCCGGGCACGCTCGACAACAGCTGGATGTCGACGTCCTTCTTCGCGCCCGGGGCGAGCGAGCGCCAGTACAGGATCACCTCGCGCGGCCGCGTCTCGTAGAAGTCGATCAGGCCCTTGTCGCGCAGCTCCTTGAGCTGCCAGGTCTGGAACACCATGCCGCCCGGGATGCCGACCCGCGCGAGCGTCATCGGCAGACCGGCGTTCGTCGTGTTCTCGACGTGCGCGTGTAGGGCCACGCCCTCGCCCATCCGCGCCTGCGACTTCACGAGCTTGGTCTCGAGCGCGACCTTCGTCGTCGGTGACGACTGCGGGCGAGCCGAGCGATAGCCGATCGCGACCGAGTACGGCAGCGACAGCTCGCTGTCGAGCTCGACCTCGACGACGTTCTTGCCGGGAGCCAACGCACCGGCGATGTCGTCCCACACGAGCGCGTCCTTGCGACCCTTGTCGAACTCGATCGTCTTCACCGCGTTGCCGTTCACATACAGCGTCGCCTTGCCGCCCGACGCCATCTGGCGCGCCGACTCGCTGTACGCGACCAGTGCCTTGAGGCCGAGGACCGTCGCCTGCGTGTTGCCCCACTGGCCGTACCCGCCGCGGTGCTTGTTGATGTACTCGGCGCCGCTGCGGATCTGCGTCGCGTATTCGTTATTCGGCGACGCCTTGATCAGCGCGATCACCGCGAACGCCGTGGTCTCGATGTGGAGCGATTCGCCGCCCGACATCGTGATGGTCTCCTTCGCACCCTTCCACGCACCGTCGGAGCCTTGCATCGCGGCGAGCCGCTTCGCCATCGCGGCGCCCTCGCTCTTCGCTGAAGACGACAGCGTGGTGGTGGTCGCGAGCGCGAGCAGGTACGGATCGCTCGTCGTCTCGCCAAGCTTCTTCTGCACTGCGAGCTCGGCCTGCATCTGATCGAGGCGCTTCGCCTCGGCGAGCGCCCACATGATGTACGCGTTGGTCGTCGCTTCACTCGCGCGACCGAAGCTGTCGAGTGCGGTCGCAGAGCGCTGGAAGCCGCCCTTGCCGTCGCGTCGCGACATCAGCCACTCGGCGGTCCGCTCGACCATCTTCTTGTCGACGTCGTAGACCTTCGACATGTCGGAGAACTCCATCAGACCGTACGCCGTCAGCGCCTCGTGGCCCGGCGTCTGCCCGAACCACTCGAAGCCCTTCTGCTTGGTCTCGTACCCGGTCAACAGCTTGTAACCGCGGTCGAGCGTGCCGTGCGTCTTGTCGACTAGTTGCGCATCCGCCGCATCCGACGTCTGCAGGTACGACAGGATCATGATGTTCGGATAGTTCGTCGCCGAGGTCTGCTCGAAGCACCCACCCGGCTCGCGGATCATGCCGGCCATGCCCTCGGTCATCGACGCGACGGGCGACGGATACATCGTGACCTTGGCCTCGATGGAACCGGCGATCGATCCGGTCAGATCGATCTCGTGCCGCGTGCGCTTGGACTTGCTCGCCGTGCCCGAGGCAGAGACCTCGAACGGGAAGCCCTTCGGCACCACGCGGATCGTCTTCGACAGCTTGTCGGACAGCCCGCGCGTCACCGCCTCGAGCTCGACGGTCGTCGTTCCCTTCGCAAGCACCTGCAGCGGAAACAGGATGGTCTGCTTGCTCTGCGCGGCGATCTTGAGCCCCGTCGTCGACGGCGTGGTGACGACCTTGAACGCCGTGCCGAACTTCGCGATCAGGTTCGCGTCGATCGCCTGGTCGGTCTCGTTCGCCAGGGTGATCGGCAGCTGGATCGTGTCTCCGGCGGTGACCTCGACGGGCAGCTTGGTGTCGATCACCAGCGGCAGCTTGTTCTGGATCGCGAGCTGCCCCGTACCCGGCGTCCCGCTCGCACCGAACCCCTCGGCGGTCACCCGGAACGCGGTGACGGCATCGGACGTCGCGAGCTCGACGGTGGCGTTGCCGCCCGCGTCGGTCTGCACGCTCGGGTTCCAGTAGATCGTCTCGCGGAAGTCACTCCGCGGCCCGTCGTAGTTCTTGGTGTACGTCGGCACCGGGAACACGCGGATCGGTGCCCAGCCGGCGACCTGCTTCGCGTTCTCGGCCTCCCCGTCCCAGCGATCCTCGCCGAGCTTGAGCGCGTCCCGTTCTCGACGAATCCCGTTCCTGCCGAGGTCCAGCTTGGCTTCCTTCATGTCGAGGTCCCGCGGCGGCGGTGGCGGCGGCTTCTTCGCCATCGCTGCACCCGCGGCCGGACGTGCAGGCGCGGCGCGGCGCGGCTCGGCCTTGGGCTCCGGCGCACGCTCCATCGCGGGCACGGCAACGGCCGGTGCAGGCTCGATCGGCCTAGGCGGCGCCATGTTGCGCGGTGGCATCGGCGGCGACAGGTTGACGAGCACCGTCGAGATCGAGCCGGTCGCGACATCGATCATCAGCGATGCGGAGAGGCCCGCGGCGTTGCTGCTCAGCGTGCACGAGCCGACCGGCAAGCCGCCGACGCTGAAGTGACCGGCGGCATCGGTGGTCACCTGCTTCTTCGTCGAGCCACACGTGATCGAGATCCTCGCGTTCGCGATCACCTTGCCGGTGTGATCGATCACGGAGCCTTCGATGGTGCCGGCGGCGACATCGGCGAACGACGTCGGGACCTGCGAGGTCAGCGTGCCGATCGCTGCGAGCGAGCCGGCGGCGAGGATGATCTTGGTCAACAGCTTCACTGAGCACCTTCCTTCTTCGTCTTCGCGAGCTCGAGCACGGAGCGCCACTCGAAGCGGCGATACCCACGGGTCCCGAGCAGCGCGTCGAGGGCAGCGGCCGCATCCGGCTTGTCGCTGAAGTAGTACTTGGGGTCTTCGATCGGATCTTCTTTGGTCGCGCCGAGCTCCTGCTCGAGCAGCATCCGCGACAGCAGATTTCCGCTCTTGTCGTCGGCGTACGACAGCACCGTCTCGTCGACGACGGCGATACCGATGTTGGCCTTCACCGGCCTACCGGACGCATCGGTGGTCTTGATCTTGAGCTTCACCGGATCCCGCGGCCCGTACGTCTTCTTCTCGGTGGTCAATGAGATCGTGAGGCCCGATCCCATGCCGTGAAACACCAGCCGCTCCGACAGCGGCTCGTTCTTCGTCGAGAACAGCGTCAACCGCACGGCACCTTGCGTGTTCGGAGCGATCGGGAGCTCGACGACCGTCGGCACGTTGGCGCCGACCTCGAACGCGCCGCTCGCGAGCCGCTTCTCGCGCAGTACCGCCTGGATCTGGACCCTGCGCGCCGTGTTGCAGATCGCGCCGACGCGCAGCGTGTCAGTCGTCTTCTGATCGACGCTACGGATCACGCATCCGCCGGCCTTGCCCATCGGCACGTCGACCTTCTGGGTGATGCCTGCGGGCTTGGTGATCACGACCTGGTACTGCGTGTCGGTCGCGGGAGTCAGCTCGAACCGACCCATGCCGTCGTGGACCGACGAGAATTCGCTGATCGTCTTGCCCTGGTTGTCGACCACGCGACCCTCGATGTCGGCAGGCTTACCGAGCGTGGTCTTCGCCTGGAAGTAGACGCGACCGGGCACACCGTCGACGAGCTCACCACCCTCGGGGAACAGCGCGAGATCGAGCTTCTTCATGACGATCGGGATGCGCTTCTGCACGCTCTCGGTCACACCGCTGTCGTCCGCCATGATCGTCAGCAGCCCGTCGCCGCGCGCCAGCTTCGCCGGCAACTGGAACCGCGCCGTCGCCTTGCCTTCCTTGTCGGTCTTGAGCTTGATCCGCGGCAACTCGGCGTCGTCGATCATGATGATGCCGGTCAGGTCCTTATCCGCGAAGGGTTCACCGGTCGCGCGCTTGATCTCGATCGCGGCGGAGACCGAGTCGCCCTCGCCGTACGCCTTGCGCAGCAGCTCGAGCGACTTCTGCAGGTGTGGAGTGGTGTACGTGTTGATCACCAGTTGCTTGTGATCCTGCGTGCCGTCGTCAGCGATCAGGCCGAGCGTGTACTCGCCACCCTCGATCTCGTCGGGCAGCTTGAAGTCGTTGCGCGCGAGGCCGGCCTGCGAGAGCACCCGCTTCTGCGCCACGATCGCACCGCGCGGTGACGTCAGCGTCATCGTCAGGCCGACCGGTGTGCCGCCTTGCAGCGTCCCGGTCGCGCGCAGATCGGCGCGGAACCAGATCGTCTCGCCGGGCTGATACAGCGGCTTGTCGGTCATGATGTACGTGCGCTTCGTGATCGACGCTTCGTAGAAGCTCGCGATCGCTGCGTCGAGCGCGGAGCCCGGCTCCAGCGCGGCAGGAGTCAGCTCCGCCATCTTCTTGTCGGTGGCGGTGGTTGCGATCGAGACGGGTTCGCGAGGCGCGGGCTGGGTTGGCGGTGCGACGGATCCACTCGCGCATGCCCCGAGCGCCGCGCTCACCCAAGCATGGCTGGCTAGCTTCATGGCCGGAGAGACGCCCGGTTACGCGCTTCGGTCTAATCGTGAAAATAATCCGTGCCGACCCAAGGACGCGCTCGCGCCGGGTTCTAACCGCGGAGCCACCTCGGTGGACCTCGACCTTCCGGGTCGAGGCCTTCGGATCGACGCAGACCTGGGTTCTACGCCTGTCGCCGCGACACCATCTCGACCGCCAGTGCGACCGCGCGTTGCATCGAGATGCTGCGCGCCTTGCCGGTGCCGGCGATGTCGTACGCGGTGCCGTGATCCGGTGAGGTCCGCACGATCGGCAAGCCGAGCGTGACGTTGACCGCCTCCTCGAAGTCGATCAGCTTCACCGGGATCAAGCCTTGGTCGTGGTACATCGCGACCATCGCGTCGTACTTGCCGTCGAGGGCATCGCGAAACGCGACATCGGGCACGAGCGGTCCGAACAGCGTGGCCGGTGCGCACGGCGCCTCGAGCGCGGGCGCGATGATGTCGTCGTCTTCATCGCCGAGCAGCCCATCCTCACCGGCATGCGGGTTCAAGCCGAGCACACCGATCCGCGGTGCAGTCATCCCGAAATCGACGACCATCGATTGGACGACCAGCTCGATCACGGCACGCACGCGGTCGGTCGATAACTCCTCGACGACCTCGGCCAGCGGTCGATGCACCGTGACCAACCCGACCTTGAGTCTCGGACCGGCGAACAGCATCACGACATCGCCGGCGCCGAGCCGTTGCGCGAGCATCTCGGTGTGGCCGAGGAACGCGAACCCGCCGCGCCGCGCCCACGTCTTCGAGATCGGAGCGGTCACGATCGCGTCGATCTCGCCGGCCTTCGCCGCCGCGACCGCCGCTTCCAGATAACCCACCTGTGCCGCACCGCACGTCTCGTCGGGCCGCCCTGGAATCGCCGCGTTGCCGATGCCGGCGCCGAGGATCTCGACGTCCGGCAGCGTGACGTTCATCGCCCTGGCACCGCGGGCGAGCGGGTCGTGATCGCCGTAGACGACGACGCGCTTGCGCCAGTCCTCCGGCATCGCCGCGAGTGCGGCCGCCACGATCTCCGGACCGATGCCCGCCGGATCTCCCAGCGTGATGCCCAGCCGGTGTGCCTTCACGTGACGTACGCTACCACCATCGCAAGGCAGCATTTGCTCGAACACCGATTGCGCTCCATCATCGGGTGATGCGCGCGCTTCTCCTGGCTCTGGTTGCTGCCTGTGCGGGCGCCGAGGCCACGCCCCTGCTCGCGCAGGAGCCCGCTGCGGCGCCTCCACCGGCGAACCGCGAGCTCGGGCTACACCCGGGCGAATCGATGACGTACGACGTCCAG
The DNA here is from genome assembly GCA_031385555.1 of Deltaproteobacteria bacterium. Classification (GTDB taxonomy): domain Bacteria; phylum Myxococcota_A; class Polyangia; order Haliangiales; family Haliangiaceae; genus JABFXX01. The sequence continues at coordinate 17,780 of JANNBP010000553.1, forward strand.
CTCGCCGGCGTGCTGGTCGGCGAGGCGCAGCTCGCGGTCGGGGAGATCGGGGAGATCGACGGCAAGCGGGCGATCGTCGTCAAGTCGCGTGCGGCCACGGCCGGTGCTGCGGCGCTGCTGAAACAGATCTCCGACGAGTCGACCACCGTGATCGACGTCGACACCGGTCAGCCGCTCAAGGTCGATATGATCGCGGTCAACGGCGAGAAGACGGCGACGGCGGCGGTGACGTTCGACGGCAAGGTCGCGACCGTCACCTATCAACGCTCCGAAGAAGCGCGCACGCAGATCCTGAAGTTCGACGCGAAGTCCACGGTGCTGCACGACATGCACACCGCGATGGCGGCGATCCGCGGCTGGCGTGCGACGCCCGGCAGCGTGCGCACCGTCCACCTGATCGGCGGGCGCCGGATCTGGAAGATCGACATGAAGTACATCGGCGAGGAGACGATCGGGTCGAAGGCCGGCAATCGCCGCTCGATCGTCCTCGAGGGCACGTCGTTCCGCGCGCGTCGCGACCTCACCGCGGAGCCGGGAAAGGCCTCGCGCACGTTCCGGGTCTGGCTCTCCGACGATGCCGATCGCGTGCCGCTCAAGTGCAGCGCGCACACCGAGCTCGGCGACATCGTGATGGATCTCGTCGACTACGCGCGACCCTAGTCTCGCGAAGGCGCGCGATGGATCGGAGCCGACGTCTGTGGGCCGTCGGTCTCCTCGGCGACGGTCACCGACAACGTCTGCGAGCTGGTCTCGTGGATGGTCTCGACGATACGCGCGTCGTCGGTCTCGGTGACGCGCACGATCGGCGGGTTCGCGATCGCCGTGTCCTCGTCGTCACCCGGCTCGGCCTCCATCTCGATCACGATCTCGGGCTCGGTCTGCGGGCGCGTCTGTCCAACCGGCTCGGGAACCGTCTCGATCTCGGGCTCGGTCGCGAGCCGCACCGCCCCCGGCGACCGCGGCGCCATCACCGCCATCACCGACGCGTTGATCGAGTCGGCCCTGGGCCGATTCAGCCGCAGCGGCTCGCGCTCGCCCCCCGGGGGCATGGCACCATGTTCCGGACCCGCGGGCCCGCCCGGTCCATTTTCGGGACTGGGAACGGGCGTCGTGGTGACTGCATCGAAGCGTTCCTCGAGCTCGATCGACACCGGGCTCGCGGCACGGCGAGGACGCGGCACGAACGCCGGCGCATCCGGTGCATCGCGGGTGATGTGCGGCCCCGTCATCTCCTTCTGCAGCTCGGAATCGAACTCGGTATCGGCTCGCTCGCTGCGACCCTGCGCCACCGACGGCGCGCGCGCCGCGATCAGCGGGGTCAGCGTCTCGAGCAGCGCTTCGCCGAGCTCCGCATCGTCCTCGCAGAGCTCGCGAAAATCGTCGGCGCGCAGCGCGAGCGCACGCACATCAGTACGCGCGACGGCGAGCCCATCGCGATCCGGCTGCTGGCTGTCGGTGACCAATGACTCGGGATACAGCAGGGTGCCGGCCTCGAGGACGTGCCCCTCTTGCACGATCTTGCCCTCGACGATGATCCACGCCACGCGATCGCCGAGGTGATACGCCGGCAACCGCTCGCCGATCGGCACGTCGCGCGGGATCGCGATCCTGAGGGCCCGCAACCGCCCTTGCGGGGTCACCTTGGTTCCCCACAGCGGGCACGATCCGATGATCTCGTCGTCGCGCTTGATCTCCGCCGCGGGCTGCGGCGTCTCGCCGGCCTCGAGGACGCGCACCACGATCGCGGTCGCGTTGTCGGCACCCCCGCGCTCGAGCGCGAGCTCGATCAGCTTCTGTGCCGCACGCGCCGGGCTCGGGCTCTTCGTCAGCACCTCGCCGACCTCGTGCTCGGGCACGTACTCGCTGATGCCGTCGCTGCACAGCAGGAACCGATCGCCGTCGGCCAGCGGGACGACGAACGTCGAGACCTTGCACTCCTCGCCGATGCCGAGCGCGTTGGTCAGCATGCTCTTGAACCGCGAGCCCTCGCCGGACTGATCGACGTCGATCCCGGCCGCGAGCAGCCGCGCGAGCAGCGTGTGGTCCTCGGTCAGCTGTACCGCGATCGCGTCGCGCACGAGGTACGCCCGCGAATCTCCGGCATGCGCGAACACCAGCTCGTTGCCGACGATCACCGCGCCGACCAGCGTGGTGCCCATCCCCTTCTTGGCGACGTCGCGCCGCGCTTCCTCGATGATCGTGTGGTGGGCGGTGCTGACGCCTTCTTTGAGGGCGGTGAGCAGCTGCTTCTTCACCCCGAAGCCGCCGGTCTCCATGTAGCCGTCGATCAGCTGCTGGGTGTCGTGGTGGAGCCAGTTCGTGCGGATCGTGCGGATCGCGATCGCGCTGGCGACCTCGCCGGCGGCATGGCCACCCATGCCGTCGCAGACGAGGAACACCCCCATCTCGGCATCGAAGAAGTGCGCATCTTCGTTGTGCTCGCGCACCTTGCCGACGTGAGTCGCGGCAGCGCCGACGATAGAGGCTCGCCCCGCCACGTGGCTATCGTAACCCGATGTGGCGGCGATGTGGCCGCTACGCCCGCATCTTGTAGCCGACGTTGCGGACCGTCTCGATCAGCGACCCCGCCGCCTCACCGAGCTTCGCGCGCACCCGTCGGACGTGGATATCCACGGTCCGCGTCCCGCCCGCGTAGCGATACCCCCATGCACGTTCGAGCAGTGCCTCGCGGGTGAACACGCGTCCGCGGTGCTGCCCGAGGTACCGCAGCAGCTCGAACTCCTGGTGCGTGAGCTCGATCCTACGCCCGGCGAGCCGGACCTCGTAGCCGCCGATATCGATGACGAGGTCGTCGATCTTGAGGACGTCGTCGTTGGCGAACGTCGCGGTCCGCCAGTCGAGCTGCCGCATTCGCGCGTAGAGCTCGGCGGGCACGATCGGGATCAGGACGAAGTCGTCGAACCCGATCGAGAAATCGAGCGCCGGGAGTCGCCCCACGGCGACGGCGAGCAGGATCGGAACCTCCACGAGGGGCCCCTCATCGCGCAGCCGCTTGATCGTCCGCTGGGCCCGCGCGACATCCTCGCGCGCCTCGACCACCACCACGTTCGGGGGCTTCTGCGCGAGCTCCTCGAGATCCAGCCCTCCCAGGTCAAACCGCCCCAGCGTGACCCGGCACCCTAACTCCGTGAGGAGCGTGGCGACCGCACCTGGGCCCTGGGCCCCATCCAGGTCGGCGTCTGAGACCACGACAACACGCACGGTGCGAGTGATCCCCGACCGCCTGTCCCGGTCAACCCGCTAGCTAGAACTTCTGGTCGGCTCGCGACGCACCGCACCGGGGCTATTGCCAGCGCCATGTAACGTGTAAGAATCGGGACTGCATGGAAGAATTCCACTGCTCCTTCTGCGGAAAGCAGCGGCGCGAGGTCCGAAAGCTCATCAGCGGTCCGCGGGTCTTCATCTGCGATCAGTGCGTGACTCTCTGCAACGACATCCTCGCGAAGGAAGAGGCCTCCGAGCGTCCGAAGTATCCGCCGCCGCGCGCGATCGTGGACGAGCTCGATAAGTACGTCGTCGGCCAGCGCGAAGCCAAGCGCGCTCTCTCGGTCGCCGTCTACAACCACTACAAGCGGATCGGCATGCGCGGCAAGGCCACCGACGTCGAGCTGCAGAAGGGCAACATCCTGCTGATCGGGCCCACGGGCTCGGGCAAGACGTTGCTCGCCCAGACGCTCGCGAAGAAGCTCGACGTGCCGTTCGCCATCGCGGATGCCACCACGCTGACCGAGGCCGGCTATGTCGGCGAGGATGTCGAGAGCGTGGTCAAGGCGCTGTTCCGCGCCGCCGGCGGCGATGTCGAGAAGACGGCGCGCGGCATCATCTGCATCGACGAGATCGACAAGATCGCGCGCAAGGGCGGCTCGCCCACGCCCACCCGCGATGTCTCGGGCGAAGGCGTCCAGCAGGCGCTGCTCAAGATCCTCGAGGGCAAGACCGCCACGATCACGCCCGACGGCGCGCGCAACCGCCCGCAGCAGGAGCTGATCCAGATCGATACGACGGACATCCTGTTCATCTGCTGCGGGGCCTTCAACGGCCTCGAGGACATCGTCCGCCGCCGCACCGGGCATCGCGGGCTCGGCTTCGGGGCCGGCATCTCGACGGCCGAGGACGATAAGGACGAGCTGCGCCGGTTGGCGCGCACCGAAGATCTCATCCGGTTCGGCATGATCCCCGAGTTCATGGGGCGCCTGCCGGTGATCGTGTCGTGCGATGCGCTCGACGTCGAAGCCCTCACCGAAGTGCTGTGGAAGCCGAGGAATGCGCTCGCGAAGCAGTACCACCGGCTGTTCGAGCTCGAGGGCGTCAAGCTGAACTTCCGCCCCGACGCGCTGACGGCGATCGCCGAGGAAGCCTCGCGTCGCAACTCGGGTGCTCGCGGCCTGCGCGCGATCCTCGAGGAAGTCATGCTCGACGTGATGTACGAGATTCCATCGCTGACCGGCGTCAAGGAGTGCATCGTGACGCGTGATGTGGTCCAGAACCGTGCTCGTCCCGAGCTCGTCCTCGAGAGCAAAGAAGCCGCCAGCTAGGCCGAGATCGTCGCCGACTGGGTGATGACCGGCTACGGAACTACTTCGTCGCGGCCCTCAACTCCGTCGGCATCCTGACCGGTGGCGGCATGGGCTTGCCGATCAGGCTACGGCGGCTAATAACAGCGCTCGCAGGCGACGGTGACCTGGGTCCGTTCGGGCCGGTTCGGGGCTGCATCGAGCTGCGCGACCGCGATCGAGCGCGTCCCCTGCCGGGAGGGCAACGGATAGACACCGGTCGTCGACGAGCCGAAGCAGCGATCGTAGAGCGCGACGACCTCGGTGGTCGGATTCGCGAGCGCGTAGACCGCGCGCGACGAGTTGAGCCCGGGATTGATCGACGTCGCCATCGACGCCCCGGGGATCGGCTGCGCGTTCGGAAACCCGGGCACCGCGGCCTCGGGATCAGGACAGGCCGGTGCTTGCTTCATGGAAGGTGCTCCACCTCCACACCCGACGGTCAGGGCCAACCACAACCAGGTCCGTTGCATGCCCTGCTGTGGCGCAGCCCGGCGTGCCGCGCCACTCGATTTTGACGGCGCGTGTATGCTCGTTTCGTGGCCGAGCTGCGCAACGTCATCGTGTTCGCGATCGGCGCCGTGCGCTACGCGGCCGAGCTGCGCTGGGTGCGCGAGGTGGTCAGCCTCGGGTTCGTGACCGGTGTCCCGTCGGCACCACCCGTGCTCGGCGGGGTCTGCAACCTGCACGGTTCGATCTTGCCGGTGCTCGATGTCGGCGTGTTGCTCGGCGGTCCTCCCGGTCCACCGCCACGCCAAGGCGACGGCGCGCTGGTACTCGAGGTCGAGGGGGTGGTGTGCGCGCTGCGCGTCGATCAGATCGATCACGTTGCGTCGCTCCACGATCACGGTGGGGTCGTCACGGATAGCGCCGGCCGGCCCTTGACCCTGCTCGATCCGATGAAGCTGGTGCGCACGGCGGTCGAGCTGGTGGCAGGCCTGTGAGCGATCACGAGCTCGACTTCGATGCCGACGAGCTCGCGATGCTGCGCCAGCTGTTTCGCAGCGAGGCCGAGGAGTCGCTCGAGCAGGTGACCGAGCGCGTGCTCGCGGCCGGCTCCGCGAAGCCGAGCGCCGAGGCCCTCACCGAGATGATGCGTGTGACCCACACGCTCAAGGGCGCGGCCGGCACCGTCGGCCTCACCGGCGTCGTCGACCTCTCGCACCGCCTCGAGAGCGTGCTGGCTTCGCTCGCGCGGGAGAGGACCGCGTGGCTCCCGACGACGGCGGACCAGATCGTCGAGATCGTCGACGGGATGCGCGGCTACTTCGAGCTTGCGGGTGAGCCCGCAGGGGACACGCTGATCCACAAGATCCGCGTCCAGATCGACGCGATCGCACGACCGGTCGATCACCCTGCACCGGGATCCGCCCCACCCTTCCTCGAGCCACCTCCCGAGCTGGTGCTCGAGCCCGTGCCGCATGACACGCCGGTGCCGGAGCCCAAGGCGATGCTGCGTGTCGAGCCCCAGCGGATCGACGATCTGATGTCGAGCGCCGGCGAGCTGCTGTTCGACCGCACGCGCATCGAGCGGCGCGTGCAGTTACTCCGCACGCTCGCCCGCGACCTCGCGCGGACGCGGCAGACCCTGCACGATGCCCTCGGCGATGCAGGCACCCCGGGGCGCGCGTCGCTGCTCGCCACCGAGAACGAGCTCGCCGGACAGGCCGCCCTGCTCTCGCAGACCACGGCGGCGTTACTCGACGAGATCGAAGCGCTGCGCCGCACGATCGGCGAGCTGCAGCGCGGCCTGACGAAGATCCGGATGGAATCGGCGAGGAGCCTGATGACCCATGCGGCTCGTACCCTCCGTGCGTTGCGACGAGCCACCGGCGTCCATGTCGAGCTGCGCACACTCGGCGAGGAGACCGAGTTCGACAAGGCTGTCGCCGAGCAGCTGCTCGATCCGATCACGCAGCTGCTGCGCAACGCGGTCGCGCACGCGGTCGAGCCCACCGCCGAGCGCATCGCACGTGGCAAGCCACCGACGGCGACGATCACGATCCGCGCCCGCCAGGACGGCAACCTCCTGGTACTCGAGATCGCCGACGACGGCCGCGGCATCGATACCCAGACGGTGCGCGAGCGACTGATCGCGAGTGGGCAGTGGTCGCAGGCGCGCGCGGGGCTCGCCGACGATGGCGAGGTCCTCGATGCGCTGCTCGGCTCCGGCGTCTCGGTCAAGGACGACACCGACGAGCTCGCCGGCCGCGGCATCGGCATCGGCCTGGTGCGTCAGACCGTGTCTCGGTTGGGCGGCGAGGTCAAGGTCTCGTCGACGCCGCAGCGCGGGACGACGTTCAGCCTGCGCTTGCCCCTGTCGACGGCGCTGGCGCAGGCGATGCTGTTCAAGGTGGGCGGTCAGGTCTACGCGATCCCGAACGTCCACGTCGTCGACACCACGCTCGTCGATCCGCACGCCACCACGACGCAGGTCCGCCGCCGCGGCGGGGAGACCGACGAGGCGCTACCGGTGCTGCGCCTCGAGCGTCTGCTCGGCCACGGCTCGTCGGAGGACCGCCGCCCCGGCGTGGTGGTGTCGTTCGCGGGGAAGACGCTGGTGTGCACCGTCGACAAGATCGTCGGGCCGCGCGAGATCATCATCAAGCCGCTCGGGCCCTTGCTCGCGCCGCTCACGCTGTATGCCGGCGCCACGATCAGCGGCTCCGGCAAGGTGCAGCTGATCCTCGACCCCGCGCAGCTCGTGCGCCGCGCCTACCCCGATGCACCGATGGTGATCGAGGACATGCAGAGCTCGCCGATGGTGCTCGCGGGCCGTGCGCTGGTGGTCGACGACTCGCGCGCGATCCGAGAAGCGATGACGTCGATGCTCGGACGCGAGGGCTGGATCGTCGACGTCGCCGAGGACGGTGCCCGCGCGCTGCAGATGACCAAGCAGCTGCGCTACGACCTGGTGGTCACCGATCTCGAGATGCCGGAGCTCTCGGGGTTCGACCTGATCGCGCGGCTGCGCAGCGACGACCGGTTCAAGACGACGCCGATCGTGATCATCACATCGCGCGCGAACCCCGAACACCGGCGTCGCGCCCGCGACCTCGGGGTGCGCGCACTGGTCGCGAAACCGATCACTCGCCGGAAATTGCTCGAGGCGCTCGCGACACGCTGAGTTGTCGCAGGTGTCGCTGCGAATACGCTCGCAACCCTGCGAGACCATTCGTGTCTCACGCTTCACACAACAGGAGGCTGTATGGGAGACGCATTTCATCTCGGTGGCTGGGGCATGTATCCGACGGCCGTGGCCGTCCTCGTCTTGGTCGCGGCAGCGATCCGCTACGCGCTCAAACCCGACGCACGCAAGAATCCGCTGCTGCGGCAGCTCTCGCTGCTGTCGTTCACCGCGGGCGCGCTCGGCACGGTGACCGGCACGATCAAGGCGTTCACCAGCATCGAGGAGCCCGCGCAGAGCTACCACGCGATCGTCGGGCTCGGCGAGGCGCTCCACTGCGTCGCCTTTGGCATCTGCGGCGTCGTGCTCGGCGGCATCTTCATCGCGATCGGTCGCGCGCGCCTCGCCTCGAAGCCCACCGGCGCGGACCTCCACGATCCACACGGCCTGTAGCTCAGTCGATCGGCGGCACAGGGCAGCCGAACACCACGTCGACATCGTCGACGGTGCGATCCTGGACACGCGCGCACGCGGTGCCGTAGAGCGTGAGCTTCTGCGTCGCCGCGTCGTAGTCCCAGCCCTCGCTGTGCGACGGATCGTACGGCACCAGCTCGGTGTTCTCGAAGTAGACGTAGGTCAACCCGAGATCGGGCGGCGCCGGGTCGACGACGTACTCGCAACTCGCCACCGCGCCGGTGATCGCCTGGAACACGGTCGCGAGTTGGTTCGCATTCTCGGCGCGGAAGAACTTGGTCGCGCCCGGACGAGGTGCCCCACCCGCGACCGCGAACGCGTTCAGCATCTCGGTGTCGACGCCGGATCCAAAGCCGACGACGTAGGTCGTGACGCCGGCGGCCAGGAGGTCGGTGATCGCCTGGATCGTCCCGGCATCGCCACCCCCGAGGTCACAGGCGGACTGCGAGCCGTCGGTGATCAGCATGACGAACCGTCCGCGCGTCGCATCGGCGAGGCCCGGATCGGTCGCGGCCTGCTGGACCGCGGTGTCGATGTTGGTGACGCACGGACCGGCGGGGAACAGCGGATCTGCCTCGTCGAGTGCGCCCTGTAGCATCACGTCGATCGCACCGGCCTGCCCGTCGGCCACCGCGAACGGCAACGCGCCCTGCCCGCACGTCTCGCCCACGGTGTCAGGGAACAGCGTCATGCCCCACCGAAGATCGGCCGGATGATCGCCGAGCAGGGTGTGCAGCGCGTCGACTGCGACCTCCCACTTCGTGCGGGTGTTCTCCAGCGGCTTGTCCATCGAGCACGAGCGATCGAGGACCACCATGAAGTTCGGCGCCACGTACGTCAGGTCGAGGAATTCTCCGCCACAGCCACCGACCTCGCAGAGGCTCGTGGCCGTGTTGCAGCTCGAGCCAACCTCGCAGTCGCCGGCGGCGGCGCACGTCCCGGGCGCGATACACGTCTGGTCATTGCTGCAGTTCGCCGTCGCACAATCGGCGTCGACCAGGCAGCCGTCGTCGGGCACGCAGGCCTCCGCCGCCGAGCAGTACATGCCGTCGGTGCACGCCGTGCCCGCACACAGCGTCGGATCGTCGGTCTCTGCGCCACCGCTGCACGAGACCAGGAGAGCCAGGAGGAGACGTCGTAGCTTCATGCGAGGGAGCTAGAGCACCCGGCGTGCCTCGGCAAGACCACACCTAAGCTCGTGATCCATCGGTGCGCCACCGGGGAGCCCGCCATCCCGTTGTCGGGGACTACCGACAGGTATGATGGGGCGTGCGGATCGTCGTGCTGTGGTTCGTGCTGGTCGGTTGCGCGGCGGAGACCGTGGTGTTCGATCACGTCGGGGAAGATTCATGGAGCACCCCGCCTGGCCTCCCGCTGCAGCTGCGGGTCAGCAAGTTCGACAAGCCGAACACCATCACCGCGGTCGCCCTGCCCGCCAGCTCCGCCGAGTCACCATCCGGCCCGGCCGATGCGGGAACCCGGCTCCCCGTCACGCTCGACGGCGTTGCTTGCGAGGTCAACGTCCTCGGACGTACCTCGGACACCGTCACGAAGTCGCGTCCTGACACCGACGTCCGCCGCACGACTCCCGCGGGGACACGCACCCTTCGCGGGCTGACGGTGCGGATCAGCTGCGGCGATCAGCCGGTGCCAGGCACCGATGCGAGTCAACGTGGCGCGCACTCGAGGACGTCGACGCTGTGGGCCGCGGTGTTCCTGGTGCTCGGCATCGCTGCCGGTGCGCTGGCGGACAAGGACAAGACCGCCGCGGCCGTGCTGGTCGGCGCGGTCGCGCTGGTCGGCGGGGCGGTGTTCGGCCTGGTGATCTTCGAGGGCCTGTTTCGCGTCACCTATGCGTTGCTGTTCGTCGGGCACGCGCTCGCCGGCATCATCGGGATGCGCGGCGACACCACGCTGCTTCGTGTCGCCTCGCTCAGCGGGGCGGCGCTCGGGACCGCGATCGCGCCGCTGCTGTGGCCGGTGTGGAATGGGTTCGGCCCGATCGGCGCGATCCTGTTCGGCGCAGGCGTCGCCGTGATCGGGATGGTCGCCGTCGTGCTCAAGGGCTGAGCTCGCGCTCACCAACACCCACAGCAACTCGGCTCTCGACCTGATGAATACGTGGCCCGGGGACGCGTATGCTGTTCGAGAGGTGTCATGCAGCGATCCATGCGTGTCCTGTGGGTACTCGCCGCGATAGCGGCTCCCGCCTTCGCCGACAACAAGCCCAAGCCCAAGCCCATCAAGGCGCAGTTCTTGTGCGGCACGTTCGTCGGTGGTGCGATCAAGGAGCCGATCACGGGTGGCAAGCGCGGCAAGCTCACCGATCCGATCGCGTGTGCGCTCCACATCGACAACCCGAAGGAGCCATCACACATGGCGACCATTCGCACGATCCGTTACCCGGCGAACGCCAAGAAGGTTTCGACGTCGGGCTCGACGGAAGATATCGATCACGACAAGGACCTCGAGCTCGTCATGAAGTCCGGCGTTGCGGATGGCAACGGTGAGGTGCTGTTCAATCCCTGCGAAGACTTCGACATCGTCGCCAAGGTGTCCGATGACCTCGGCGTCTACTTCGAGAAGACGATCAAGGTGCAGCCGGTCTGCCCCAAGCCCAAGCCGATCGCCGCCGCGATCTCCTGTGTCTACGAGGCGCAGGACGGGACGGTGTTCAAATGGCCGGGCAACGGGGCCAAGGTCAAGCCCCGCCTGTCGTCCTCCAACGATCTCGCGTGCCAGATCGGTGGCAAGGTCAGCCTCGGGAACGAGGCGCTGACCGGCTCCCTCGCGGTGAAGGGCAAGCCGGCGAAGACCGCAGGGACCCGACCGCTGCCCGACAAGAGCTGGGCGGCCGAGCTGGCGTTCTCACCGGGCGACTTCGACGAGTGCGACACGATCACGCTCGTCGGATCGCTGACCGATGCCTCTAATGCGACCCGATGGTCCGGGTCGCTGAAGATCATCCAGTCGTGTCCTGACTGACGAACGTCAGCCCTGCCATTCCTCGAACGGCGGGTACTTCGCGACCAGCTTCGTCGGCTTCGCCGCGGGCTTCTTCGTCCCAGGCTTCTTCGTCCCAGGCTTCCGTGCCGACGTCGTCTTCGCCTTCGCCATCAGCGCCGCTTCTTCTGCGGCTTGCCTCCGCGCTTCGCACCACCGGCGCGGTCCGTCATCCCGCGGTGCGAGACGCCGAGCTGCAGCTTGCCCCCGCTGCCCGACTTGGACTCGCGACGCGGCGCTGCACCGCGCTCGGTCTGGCGCGCCGTGACCTTGCTGACCTCGCGCGCGGCCTTGCGCCGCTTCTCGACGTCGCGAATGTCGCGCGGCTTGCCCGGCTGTTCGGGCCGCTGCTTGCGCACGTGGTCGACCGTCTTGCCGGCATGAGCCACCGCGATCAACGTGAAGTCGATCCGGCGGCGAACCACCGAGACGTTGTTGATGTCGACCTGCACCTTGTCGCCGAGCTCGAGCATCTTGCCCGTCTTGCGACCGGTCAGCCGCATGTGGACCTGATCGTAGTCCCACGGCTCGTCGCCGAGCGTGTCGAGCTTGATCAGCCCCTCGACGTACGGCTCCTCGAGCTCGACGAACGCACCGAAGTTGGTGACCGCGGAGATCACACCCTCGAACCGCTGCCCCACCTGATCGCGCATCATGTACGCGCGGTACATCGCGACCGCCTCGCGCTCCGCTTCCATCGCGCGTCGCTCCTGACTCGACGCATTCCGTGCGAGCTCCGACAGCGCCTCCTGATCCGGCGGCTGCTTCGCGTAGCCACCGCCCGACGGCTGACCATCGCGATGCAGCTGGTACTTGAGCAGCCGGTGGACGAGCAGATCCGGGTAGCGCCGGATCGGCGACGTGAAGTGGAGATAGTCGGCGGAGGCGAGACCGAAGTGGCCGACGGCCACCGTGTCCCAGACCGCTTGCTTGAGCGTGCGCAGCACGAGCAGCGACAGCGCCTGCGCGCCGGCCTTGTCGGCGATCTGATCGAGCACCGCCTTCATGCCGAGCGGCGTCACCGCTTGATCGACGTCGACGACGATCCCGTACGCCTCGAGGAGCTCGGCGAGTTGCTCGACGCGCTCGCGCTTCGGCGGAGCGTGGACGCGCCACACCGTGGTCGCCTCGCGCTTCTTGAAGAACGCACCGACCGCCTCGTTCGCGGCGATCATGAATTCCTCGACCAGCTCGTAGGCCTGCTTGACCGCCGGATCGCCCTTCGCCTTGACGACGTCGCGGACCAGCCGCGGATCGTCGGCGTCGAGGATCACCTTGGGCTCGGAGAGCTCGAGCTCGAGGGCACCACGGGCGCGGCGCTTGGTGCGCAGGATCCGCGACAGCTGGAACAGCCGCTGCAGCTCGGCCTCCCACGGGCGGTAGATCTCGCGCCGGCCTCGGAAGTCACCACCGAGCGCGGCCGCGACCCCGGGATAGTCGAGGCGGCCCTTGCTCTTGATCACCGCCGCCGCATAGCCGACGTCGTGGAGCTCACCCTCGTCGGTGTAGTCGAGGCGCACCACCATCGCGCAGCGATCGACGAGCGGGTTGAGCGAGCAGATGTTCGCCGACAACTGGATCGGCAACATCGGGATCACGCGATCGGGCAGATAGACGGAGACGCCGCGGATCGTGGATTCCTTGTCGAGCGCGTCGCCCCACCGCACGTAGTGCGAGACGTCGGCGACCGCGACCCACACGCGGGGCCCCTGGGGGCCGTCCTCGATGCACAGCGCATCGTCGAAGTCGCGTGCGGTCTCGGGATCGATCGTGCAGAACCGGCGATCCCGAAGATCGATCCGGTCCGCGAGATCCGCGGTACCGACCTCTTGCGGCGTGGCACGAGCCTGCGCGCTGGCCTCCTCGGGGAACTCGATCGGGATCACCGCGCAGGCGAGGATCTTCTCGATCTCGGTGCGGGGATCCTCGGGATCGCCGAGCACCTTGAGCAGCTTGCCGGCGATCTCGCGACGCGCGGCATCCGGGTAGCGCGTGATCTCGATGACGATCGCATCGCCATCCTTGCCACCCGGTGCGTCGTCGATCGCGACGCGACCATAGTCGGCGGCGATCCGCGGATCGTCGGGCTCGAGGTACACGCTGCGCGCGACGCGCCGCAGGATGCCGGTGAGGCGCGCACGCCCACGGGCGAGCACCTCGGTGACGCGGCCCTCGGTGCCGCGAACACCGGCCCAGGTGTCGACCGCGACGCGATCGCCGTCGAGCGACAGGTTGCGAAACTTCGCGGGCACGAACACGGTGTCGCCGGCGTCGGTCTGCACGAAGCCGTAGCCCGCGGGATGGACCGTGATCCGACCGACGAGGTGCGGGGCGAACTGCGGACCCAGCGTGCGCGGCTTCGCGGAGTCCGCGGGTGCAGCCGGAGGGGCCGAGCGCCCGACCGGGGCCGGGGCCGACGCCCCAGGACGGACCACCCGGATCTCGCCGGTCTCCTGGTCGTATTCCTCGCGTGGCCCGGAGGTCTTGACGGCGCCGGCCTTGTGCGAGATCGGCGGCGGCTTCGGCTTGGTCCACGGCAGGCCGGCCTTGAGCGCGCCCTTGGGCCCGCTCGACTTGAGGGGCTTCGCCGCGAACTTCTTCGGCGCCGGAAGTGGCTTGGGTTCGGGGATGGGCTTGCCGCGCGGATCGCTGGGGCGTCCCGAGGGGGCGAGCGCGAAGGCGCCGCCGCTGAGCACGTGCACGGTGCCTGCTTCGACGAGGTCGAACAGGATCTCGCGGAGCTCGGTGTATTCATGTTTGCGGACACCGAGCTCGTCGGCGAGTGCCGTGAGCTTGATGCCGGGGGTGACGATGCGGGACAGGCAGTCGATGACCGCCTGTCGATCAAACGTAGTCATAGTGGCTTTCTTCTTTATCTAACGAAATGCGTGGAGATGCCCGCCGTCGCCGGCAACGTACAACGTGCCGTCTTTCGCGATTGCGGGCGTGGTATCGAGATCGCCGCCGAGTGGCAGGTGCCACAGCAACGTGCCGTTGGCTGCGATCGCGTAGAGATGTTCGTCCTCGGCGCCGACGAGGAGGTTGCCATTGGAGCCGATGACGGGAGCGGCGACGATCTTGTCGGCGGCGGCGAGCTTCCACTTCACCTGACCGCCGGGCGCGATCGCGTAGAGGTGGGAATCGAGCGAGCCGACGTAGAGCGTGCCGTCGTCGGCCATCGCCGCACCGCCGCGGATCGGCTCGGCAGCGAGCGTCTTCCATTTGACGCGCCCCGCGAGGTCGATCGCGTAGAAGCGCTTGTCGTCGCTGCCGACGTAGACGACATCCTTGCCGACGAGCGGAGGCGCGTCGACGTCACCGCCGGTGCGAACCTCCCACCGCTTGGTCCCGTCGGGCGACACCGCGTAGAGCGCGTCGTCCTGCGAACCCGCGTACACCGTGCCGTCGTCGCCGAGCGCCGGCGTCGACGCCACGTGCTCGGCCGTCGCGAGCTTCCAGCGCAGCGTGCCGTCGGGCCATATGGCGTGGATGCCATCGCCGCCGACGTAGATCGTTCCGTCGGGTCCGATCGTGGGGCCGCCGTCGACATCGCAACGCGACGACTCGGGGCCAAAGCCGTTGGCGGCGCACGCGCCGAGCCGCAGCTTCCACTTCAGCGTGCCGTCGGACTTCACCGCGTAGAGGTGATCGTCGTCGGAGCCGACGTAGATCGTGCCGTCCTCGGCGACCGCCGGGGTGCTCCACGAGCGATCGCCCATCTCGAACTTCCAGCGCTGGTTGCCGGCCGGATCGATCGCGTAGAGATGACCGTCGTGCGAGGCGACGTAGATCGTGCCGTCGGGCCCGAGGGTCGGCGAGCCGGCGACGATCCCGACCGGCACCTTCCACAGCTCCTTGGGTTGCTTCGCAGGCACGGGTCCCGGGCGTCTTCCTGTGTGGCGTGCGTCGCCGCCGAACATCGCGAAGCCGGGTGCACCGGCGACCGGTTTGGTAGCGAGGCCCGCATCGACGGTGGGCGCGGGATCCACACACGCGCTCGCTCGACAGATCCGAGGCGCGCGGCAGTCCGTGTCCTTCGAGCAACCCTCGTTACTCGGCCTCGGCGCCTCGGCCTCTCCACCACTACAAGAAATCAAGAACAGTCCCAACACTGCCGGGCAGCCGGCCTTCGCGGTCAAGCTAGCAGCCGATCCCACAGGTGCCAAGGATCAACAACCTCAGGCCTTCGGCAGGTCGTTGCTGAAGCGCTCGGCCAGCTTCTCGAAATAGCGGCGGGTCTCTTCGAGCACGACCGGATCCTGGTCTGGATACATGCGGATACCGTGCGCCCCGAATGGATCGGTGGTCACCGGCCCGACGGGCAGCCCACCGACGATGCCCGTCTGCTCGTGATAGAGCAACGCCAGCACCTCCGCGTGATTTTCGGGCACCAGAAACGTGCGGCGACCGAGCTCGGCACGTCCGTCTTTGAACCCGTCGACCAGCTTCGCCATCGAACGAGAGCGAGTCTACACAGGTGTGTTGACTCGGGGAAAGGGGCATCGCCATGCTCGGTACGTGGAGCTGTGGTTTGATTTTTCCTGCCCCTACGCGTACCTCGCGTCCCGGCGCGCAAACCAGCTCGGCGTCGTGATCGACTGGCGCCCGATGCTGCTCGGAGGGGTGTTCCGGGGGATCGGCGCCGGGGATGGGCCGATGGCGACACTCGGCCCGGCGAAGGCGAGGAACAACCTCGCCGACATGGTTCGCTGGGCGGCCGCGTGGGGTGAGCCGTTCCAGATGCCCGCGGCGCACCCGATGCGAACGGTCCGCGCGCTGCGGGTGCTCCTCGGCCTGCCCCACTCCCGCTGGCCCCAGGCGATCGAGGCGATCTACGCCGCATACTGGCAGCGCGCCGAGGACGTCACGTCGGATGCGGTGATCCGCGCCGCGCTGTCGGGGATTCCGCAAGGCATCGTCGACGCTGCGTTCGAGGCGGCCGACTCCGAGGCGATCAAGGACGAGCTCCGGCGCCGCACCGACGAAGCGATCTCGCTCGGCATCTTCGGTGCGCCGGGTTGGGTGTCGCGACCGCGGTTGATCTGGGGACAGGATCGCATGGCGTGGGTCGAGGCGATGCTCGCCGGCTGGGATCTCGAGAGCCCGATGAATCGCCCGTTCTCGTGGCCGGATCGTGCGCGTGCTGGTGCGCGCGTCGAGGTCTACGTCGATGTCGCGAGCCCGTTCGCGTACCTCGGTCTCACGCAGGTGCCGGCGCTCGCGGCGATGGGGGCCGAGGTCCGGCTCGTGCCGATCCTGCTCGGTGCCTTGTTCCGCGACCTCGGTCAGGCAGACGTGCCGCTGTTCGCGATGCCGGCGGCGAAGGCTCGCTACCTCCGGCTCGACATGCAGCGCTGGGCGCACTGGTGGGGGGTGCCGTTCGCGATGCCGTCGAAGTTTCCGCAGCGCACGGTGACCGCGCAGCGCTTGATCCTGCTCGCCGGTGATCGCGGGTTCGAGGTGCAACATCGCCTCGCCGTCGCGCTCGGTCGTGCGATGTGGGCCGAGGATCGCGACCTCGAGGACCCTGCGACGCTGCGCAACATCCTCGAGGACCGCGAGGACTTCGAGCCCGGCTGGCTCGAGCGCGCGAGCGAACCGGAGGCCAAGGCGCGGCTCGTCGCCAACACCACGGCCGCACGCGAGGCCGGCGTGTTCGACGTACCGACGTTCGTCGTCGACGGGAAACACCTGTTCTGGGGGCAGGATCGCCTCGAGTTCGTCGCGAAGACACTCGCGGGATGGCTCCACCGCTCATGATGACGATGATGATCGTCCTCTGTCTCGCTGCGACGGCGTCGCTGATCTTCGCCGAGTACACCGGCAACTCGAAGCTGCGGACCGGCTCGAAATTCGCTGCGTCGGGTGCGTTCCTGGTGCTCGGCATGCCGGCGCTCGGCGCGAGCCCGTTCCACACCTGGATGGTCGTCGGGTTGATCTTCGGCGCGATCGGCGATATCGCGTTGCTCGGCCGCAGCACCCGCGCATTCGTCGGTGGCCTCGCGGCGTTCCTCGTCGGTCACCTCGCGTACGTGATCGCGTTCGCGCAGATCGAATCGCCGGCGTATTGGTTCGTCTACGGCGGACGGCTCGGGATGATCGCGATCGCCGGCGGCGCCTTCTCGCTGCGCTGGCTGTGGCCGCACCTGGGCAAGCTCAAGGTGCCTGTCGTGCTCTACGTGATCGCGATCGTGCTGATGACGATGGGTGCGTTCAGCATCCGAAACGTAGGCGGACTGCCAGCGCCCGAGCGCGATCTCCTCGCACTCGGTGCTGCCTTGTTCTTCTTGTCGGACCTGGCCGTCGCACGCGAGCGCTTCATCGCGCGCGACTTCAAGAACAAGCTCTATGGCTTGCCGGCGTACTTCGTAGCGCAGCTGCTGATCGCCAGCGCGATCAACTAGCTTCTCGACTACTTCTTCTTCCCGCGGTTGCGACGGCGGGCCTTGCTACGACCGAGGCCACGCTTGTGCGCCGCCTTCTTCTTCGACTTCATCTTCCGGCCCTTGAGCCGGCGAGCGATCTTGTACTTCGGGCGGTTTTTGACGTTGGACTTGGTACGACCCATGCGGGGGTTATCCGCAATGCGGGCCCAGAGAGCAAGCTCCAGGGATCGCAAGGTTAGCCCCTGTAACCGGCTGCCCCTCCTGGCGTATACCCGCGTCGGTCGCAATGTCCGACGCGAAGGACCTGATGGCGCGGTACTGCGATGGCGATGCGAGCGCGTTCCGCGAGCTCTACGCGCTGGTTTCGCCGCGGCTCTATGGCTACCTCGTCAGGATGGCGCGCTCGAAGGCGCTCGCCGACGACCTCCTCCAGCAGACGTTCATGAAGGTCCACCGCGCGCGGACCGCGTACATCCGAGGAGCCGACCCTGTGCCCTGGATCTACTCGATCGCGCACCGCACGTTCCTCGACGAGGCCCGCAAGACCAAGCGCGCCGTGGTCCGCGTCGGCGAGGACGACGCCCTGCCCGAAATCTCCGCCGAGCTCGACGGCCAGACCGCCGCGAGCAAGGACGAGCCAGCCGACCCCGAGCTGGTCAAGACCGCGCTCGACGCCCTCGCCGCGTTGCCCGAGCCGCAGCGCCAGGCCGTCGTACTGACCAAGCTCGAGGGAAAATCGGTCGCCGAGGCGGCGGAGATCGCGGGCACCACCGTCGGAGCCATGAAGGTGCGCGCGCATCGCGGCTACGAGGTGCTGCGCGGCCTCCTGGGCAAGACCAAGGACGAGCCGAAGAAGAAGGCGGGAGGAAGCAAATGACCGATCCCGTCGACCAGCTCGCGCACCTGCCGTTGCCACCACCGCCCGCGCTCGGCAGCGACCTCGAGGCCGAGCTCGGCTCGCTCGCGCCCGTCCAGACGCGCCGTCCGATGCATCGCGTGCTGGTGCTCGCGGTGCTGTCGCTGATCTACGGCGGCGCGCTCGTCCTCGTGCTGACGCTCCGCAAGGACATGCACGAGCTACCGATGGGCTGGCTCGCGGGGGTCGCGACCGCCTGGTTCCTCGGCTTCCTGGTGCCGAGCTATCTCGCGCTGGTGCCGCGTCCCGGATCGATGAGCCCGCGCTGGCAGGTCGCCGGAATCGCGGTGGCGATCACCTCGGTCGCGTTCGTCACGCTCGGGCTCGCGATGCATCCGATGGGGCCCTCGAGCGGCAACTACGGCGTCGAGCAATTCGGCAACGGCCACACGTGCCTCGAGATCGGGCTCGCGACCGCGCTGATGCCCGTCGTGATCGGCGCGATCTTCTTGCGCGGCGCCCTGCCCGTCGGCTCGCGCTGGATCGCCGCGGCGCTCGGCGCCGGCGGTGGGTGCCTCGGCGGGCTCGTGCTTCATTTGCACTGCCACATCGCCGATGGTCTGCACATCGGGCTGATCCACGGCGGCGTCGTGATCCTCGCGGCGGCGCTCTCGGCGGCGATCGTGCCGCGCGCGACCCGCGTGTGACCTCCTACGTCACGCTCCCCCGCACCGAGGACCTCGGCGTTCCAGTCACATGAAGTTCCTGGTGTGCAGCGTCGATAACCGTCCAGCACCGACCGGATCGAAGCCGAGCCGGATCAGCCGGTTCTTCCGGCCCAGGTCCATCGTGCGCACTAGATCGACGACGGCGGCGTGACCACGGCGCAGATCTGCTGGCGCCCACCCTCCGGCAGCGAGCAAGATCAACGCGTCGAACACCTCGGCGTTGAGCCCGGCGGTCGTCGCGAGCGCGGCGTGGCGGCGCTCGATCGCGGCGGCGAGCCGGTCGCGGAGTGCGGGCTCCTCGGCGACGTGGCGCTGGAGATGCGCGAGCCCGAACGCGACGTGGCGTGCTTCGTCCTGGGCCGCGAGCCGCGCGAGCTCCTGCGTGCAACGATCGGGTGCGTGATCGCGGATGAACCACAGCAGCGACAAGAAGCTGCCCTCGCCGAGGACGGACAGGAGGAAGCTCGCGACCGCGAACTCGGGCTCGTCGAACAGCGACGCGAGCGACGCTTGCCCACCGACGGTGGAGAGTCCGAGCACGTCGCGTCGCAACTGGGCGCGGCGCGTGAACACCTCGATGTGCCGGGCCTCGTCGGCGCCCTGGATCGCGAGCAGTTGCATGACCTCGCGGAAGTGCGGATGCAGTCGGGCGAGGAACCGTGCGGGCACGAGCAGGGCCGCGGTCTCGTTCTCGATCAGATACGTCATCAGCTGAACGATCGCGTCCTCGACCTCGGCGGGATGATCGATCGGTGCGTCCCACGGAATCGCGGTCGCCGGATCCCATTGCGCGGCGGCGGCCTGTGCGTAGAGGCGTGCCGCCTCGTCGGCCCAGATCGCCGCGCGTTCGGTGATCGCGAGGTCGAGCTCGGGTGCGCCGGCCTCGACGAGGGCTCCGCGCGCCGCGAGGCCCCATCGCTTGGGTGCATGGTCGACGGGCCTGTCGATCGTCCCCGCCCGCTCGGCGCCGACGGTGCGATCGGCGTCGCCACGCACGATCGTCCAACCGTTTGCGGTCTTCTCGATCGCGTGTCCCTTCGATCGACACCACGCCGGCAAGTCGAACGCGAGGTTCGCTGACGTCCCTCGCACGTCGACGATCGCGGCGTGTTTCAACGCGCGATCGACCAGCAGGTGCGCGCCTTCGTCAAGCCCGAGGTCACCGAGCTCGATCATGCGCTTTTGACCAGTGCGTGGTCAGAAGTGTGTCGCTTCGCGCCACAAGGCGCCAAGTCGCCAAGGTTCGCCGAGGGCCTTTTCCTACGGAAAAAGACCCCTGGTAACACTCGACCGTTGCGGGCTTCGATCATCAAAACAATCGTCTGTCACCAGCCCCGATCAAGGAACGTTTTCCAAAGGAAACGATCCTTGGCGAGGCTTGGCGACTTGGCGCCTTGCGCCACGATGTGGCGCACTTCTGACCCACCCCTAGCTTCATGCGACGCGCGCGAGCCAGTGATCGAGATAGCGATAGCGATCGACCGCCTGCTCGAGTGCGACATAACCACTCACCCTACCCGGCAGCCACTTCTTCAAACCCTCCATATCGAGCAACGGACGCAGCGCCGGGTCGTCGTACGACATCCCCAGCAACAGCTCGACGAACTTCATCGTCTGCGGATGCGGGTTGTCGAGTACCGTGAAGTTGCAGTGGTCGTACGCGCCCGTCTGGTGCACCACCCGCACGGCCGTGGGCCCCGCCGTCCCGATCAAACCTTCGCGGGCGAAGCCGAGGCGATTGCCATCGATGATGCACGCCGCATCGACCGAGCCGCTGAGCAGCGCCTTGACCGCATCGCGCTCACCGCCGATATGGTCGCCGTGCTTGCCGTTCAGCACGTCGTGGCGGACCACGGTGCCGGAGACGCCGAGCTCCGCGAGCGAGGCCAGCGGGATCAGCGTCGCCTGCGGTGAGTCCCCGGCCCCGACACCGAGCCGCTTGCCCGTGAGATCGGAGGCGGTCTCGATCGCCGAGTCCGCACGCACCACGACGACGCTCGTCAGATCGCGATCCGTATCGCGCATCGCGATCGCCGACGCCGCACGGCCATGCGTGCGAGCTGCACGATCGGTCTCGATCCATGCCAGCGGCGAGTTCCACGCGACGTCGATCTCGCCGGCGAGGTGCGCCTCGACCTGGCGCTCGTAGTTCGAGTACAGGATAAAATCGAACGGCAAGCCGTTCGCCTCGAAGAACACCTTGAAGCCCTCCCAGATCGGGACGACCTTGGCATCGTAGGCGACGGCACCGAGGAGAAGATCGCGCGGCGCCATGATCAGAACAACGGCAGGCCGGTGACGGCCTTCCCGATGAAGTCGTAGAGCACGTCGGTGGTCGGGCCCATGACCGTGGCTGCACGCGCGTCGCGGAACAGCCGCTCGACGCCGATTTCCTTGCGGAACGCCGCACCGCCGCACACGCGCATCGCGAGGTCGGTCACCATCGTCGAGCTCTCGCCTGCCGCGGCCTTGCTCTGGAGCACGCGCAGCGTCGCATCGGCCCGGCCTCCCGCGATCGCGGCGACCGTGTCGGCGAGCAGCGCCTTGCACATGTCGGTCTGGATCTGCATGCGCGCGATGTACGCACGCACGGTGGGCAGCTCCGCGATCGAGGAATCCGCGTGCTGGAACTTCGTTCCACCGGCGTGGGCTGCCGTCCTTGCGGTCGCCGCTTCCATCACGCCGCACGACACCGCGGCGTTCATCACGTTGAACCACGGCAGCACGATGCTCATCATCAACCCGAAGCCCGCGCCATCGGCACCGAGCATCGCGGTCGCAGGCACCAGGGCGTGCTCGGCGGTGACGGGCATCGAATCATTGCCCCGGAGCCCGAGGCCATCGAAGCCACCGAAGAGCACTTGCAGCCTGGCGGTCTTGCGCGGCACCAGCCACAGCGTCGACCGCTCGGTGCCGGTGAGCGGCTTGCTCGACCACACGTACGAGTCGGCGTGGTTCGCCGAGGTGACCCAGCTCTTCTTCGCGTCGAGCCGCACCTGGTTCCCCTCGACAGTCGCGGTCGACACCGGTGCCCAGAAGTGACTACGCGAGCCGACTTCGGAGAACGCCAGCGTGGTGAGGTGCTTGCCGGCGGCGATGTCCTTGCGAACGTCGAGAGGCCCGTGCGCCTCGAGCAACGCCGTCCCCGCGTAATGCATCATCACCACCATCGCGGTGGACGTGCACTCGCGTGCGATCCGCTGCACGACCGCCACCGCGGCATCCATGCCGAGGCCCTGCCCTCCAACTTCCTTGCTGGAGATCAGGCCGAGGATGCCTGCATCCCCGAGGATGCGCAGCGCCTTGGAAGGAAATGTGCCCTTGTCGGTCTCGGGCGCGGCTTGTGCGATCGCCACAGCGATCGGCTCGATCTTCGTCAGGTAGTCGAACGTCATGAAGCTCCCGGCTACCCAGGAGCCCTGGCTAGCCTGATCGGGATCCGGTCACGCCGGATCGGTGGTGGTCTCAACGCCAGAACATGGGCGGAAACCTAGCGGATCATTCGTTCGCGAGGGTGTCGAGGAAGGGCAAAATCGCAGCAGCAACCCGCGCGCAGCCACCGGGCGTCTCGGTGACGGCGTGCGAGGTCTCGAGCTGGATGCCGGCGTACGGCGCACCGAGGACCTTGCGGAGCTCGGTGCAGATCGCCGGGCCGGTACCACCGTACGGCTGGTTCGCGCGAACATCGAGCCCGGCGCCGCGGAGCGCGAACATCATCCGCTCGGCGATGTCGGCTTCGAACGGGTGCGACGGGTCGTAGAGCACGCCGATCTCGTACGTGCGATTCGCCGGATCGAGCCCCGGTGAGAACGTGTGCGACGAGAAGTGAAACACGCGCCCGCAGTCGAGGAGCCGCGCCTCGCAATCGCGCCGCACGGCGGCCCAGTACGGCGCGTGAAACATCTCGAGGCGCTCCGCGCGTGTGCGGTCGTCGAGCTCGTGATTGCCGGGCACGACCTCGCCGTACGAGATCCGTGGAATCACCTCCGCGTGCGTGGGCCCGCGATTGAGATCGACGAACATCCGCGAGAACAGGCCGGTGTGGAGATGGATCCCGAGCACGTCGGCGACGGCGGCGAGGA
Source organism: Deltaproteobacteria bacterium (assembly GCA_031385555.1). Classification (GTDB taxonomy): domain Bacteria; phylum Myxococcota_A; class Polyangia; order Haliangiales; family Haliangiaceae; genus JABFXX01. Next base: position 41,010 of record JANNBP010000553.1, read on the forward strand.
TGTCGTACGCGCCGTGATCCCAGCCTGCCTGCGAGCGCAGGATCTCGAGCGGCACGCCGAGGTCGACGTCCGGCGGCAGCGTCCACGACGCGTGCTCGCACGACAACACGAGACCGATGCTCACCAGCTGTCGTCCGGCAGCTCCATCAGATCGAGATCACTCGCTTCGATCAGCTTGCGCGTCAACGCGAGGCCCGGGAGCACGTGCTTCGCGTAGAACCGCGCCGCAGCGAGCTTGCCGCGATAGAACGCCTTGTCGTCGCCGGTCGCTGTGGTGAACTTGCCGAGCGCGACCTCGGCAGACACCGCCAGCCGCCAGCCGATCACGATCTCGGCGAGCGCGAACAGGATGCGATTGCCCTGGAGGCCGACGTGATAGACGGACTGCCCGAGCTTGCCGAGCATCGACATCACGATGCCCTGGATGTCGCCGAGGCCGGCGAGCAGCGCCGCCTGCTCGACGGCGAGGTCGGCCGGCAGCGCATCTGCCGTGGTCTTGATCTGCGCGAGCAACGCGTTGAGCGTGGCGCCGCGGTCGCGACCGATCTTGCGGAAGAACAGATCGAGTGCCTGGATCGCGGTGGTGCCCTCGTACAGCGAATCGATCTTCTGATCGCGGATGTACTGCTCCGCCGGATAGTCCTCGCAGTAGCCGGAGCCGCCGTAGCACTGCAGCGACAGCGACAGCAGCTCGTAGACCTTCTCCGACGCGTAGCCCTTGATCAGCGGCAGCAGCAGATCGTTGAGCGCCTCGAGCTGTGCCAGCGAGCCGTCAGGCGAGCCCATACCCGTGGGGTGTTTCGTCGCCTCGTCGCCTGCCCCCTGCTTGCCAGCAACAGCCCCGAGCTCGATCCGATCCTGGACGTTCGCCGTCCACAGGATCACGGCGCGCAGGCCCTCGGCAAACGCCTTCTGCAGCATCAACATCCGGCGCACGTCGGGATGTCGGAGGATCTCGACGCGCGGCGCCTCCTTGTCGGTCATCTTCGCGAGGTCCGCGCCCTGCTTGCGCTCGCGCGTGTAGGCGAGCGCGTTCAAGTACGCCGTCGACAGCGTGGCCATCGACTTGGTGCCGACGCCCATCCGCGCGTACTCGATGACGTGAAACATCTGCGCGATGCCGTCGTGGACGTTGCCGACGAGCAGACCGCGACACGGCGTGCCATCGAGCCCGAGCGTCAGCTCGCAGGTGGCCGAGCCCTTGATGCCCATCTTGTGCTCGACCTTGGTGACCATCGCGCCGTTGCGCTCGCCGAGCGAGCCATCCGCTTCGACCCAGAACTTCGGGACGATGAACAGCGACAGGCCCTTGGTGCCCGCCTTCGCACCCTCGGGACGGGCGAGCACCATGTGGATGATGTTGTTCGGCTGATCGAAGTCGCCGTTGGTGATGAACCGCTTCACTCCCTCGAGCAGGTACTCGTCGCCCGCGACGTGGGTCGCCTTCGTGGTGCCCGCGCCGACATCGCTGCCTGCCCCGGGCTCGGTGAGCACCATCGTCGCGCCCCACCGGTTCGCGAGCCACGGCTTGATGTAGCGCTCCTTCTGCTCCGGCGTAGCGTGGGACTCGACGATGCGCACCATCGAGTTGCCGAGCATGTAGAAGCAGATCGACGGGTTCGCGCCCGCCATCAATTCGAATGCGGCCCACTGCACCGTCGGTGGTGCGCCGTAGCCGTCGAGGCGCTCCGGCAGGTCGAGCTTGTTCCAGCCGCCGTCGTAGACCGCGTCGAGCGCGGCGTTGAAGCCTTTCGGCAGCGTGACGTTGCCCTTGCCGTCGAACACCGCACCCTCGCGATCGCCGCTCGCGAACGTCGGGGCCCAGGTCTTCTGCATCACCTCGAGGAACCCCGCGAGGGATTCGCGCGCGGTGTCCTCGTCCATCGTGGCGAACGGCGCCTTGCCGAGCACGCTGGTCTGGATGTTCAGGACCTCGAACAGCTGGAAGTAGATGTCGCGGAGGTTCGGCTTGTAGTGGTCGACGGTAGCGGTCACGCCCGGAATCTACTACGGCAGCACCAGCGCGGGATCCTTGGGACGATATGCCGCAGCGACGATCACGCCGACCGCCGACAGCCCGGCGGCGGCGAGGAAATGCCCGCCGTACCCGAGCGCCCCTGCGGACAGTCCCGAGACGGCGGAGGCCACGCCGCTGGCGATCACGACCAGCGACGCCTGCACCGTGTAGTCGGTGCCGGCCTCGTCGGGGCGACAGACATCCATCATCGCGGTGAACAGGGCCGCGGTCGCCATCGCCGAGGTCAGGTGCTCGGCGGCGCTGATCGCGTAGAACATGCCGAGACTGGGCGCCTCGGCCGCGAACGCCATCGTCGCGATCGCGACTGTCTGGAGCGCACCGAAGAGGATCAAGGCTCGCTGCCGGCGCAACACGCGCACCAGCACGCCGCCGATCAGCGCGCCGACCAGGGCGCACGAGAACCCGACGTAGCCGAGGATCGTCGACATCTGGGCGAGCACGTACGGATCCGGCTCCCCCTTGGGGAACGGATACCCGCGCGCCGCCGTGCTGATCGCGGTGAGCTCGTCGGTGAAGAAGGCGCGCAGCATGCCCGACGCGAACCACTCACCCGTCTTGTAGGTCGCGAGCACGGCGAGCCACGGCCCGAACCGCCGCATCGACGCGACGATCGAGGCACGCTGCTCGGGCTTCGTCGCCTCGCTCACCGGCGGCTCGCGGAACACGAGGACCGGGATCGTCGCGAGCAGCAGGCAGCCGGCCATCGCGAGGAAGGCGGTGGTCCACCCGGTGGCCGCGAACAGCCACAGCATGAACCCGCCGCCGATGATCATGCCGACGCGATACGCGCCGACCTGGAGCCCATTACCGAGCCCGCGCTCGTCGGGCGACAGGATCTCGATGGCGAGGGCATCCGTGGCGATGTCCTGCGTCGCCGAGCACAGGTTGACGAGCAAGATCGCGATCGACAGCGGCCACAACGCACCCGGCCCCGAGGCGAGTGCGAGGGTCGCGAGCACGAGGCAGCAGCCGATCTGCAGCGGGACGATGACTTTCCTGCGCTTGCCCAGCTTGCCGCTCTGGATGCGATCGATCCACGGCGCCCACAGAAACTTCAGCGCCCACGGAATGGTCAGGAGCTGCGCGAGCCCGAGGAGCGGCAGCGACAGGCCCTCGGCACGCAGCAGCACCGGCAGCGCCTGGGTGAAGAACCCGAACGGCAACCCCTGCGAGAGGTACAGGCTGCCCAGGAGAACGAGCTTGGTGCTGCTGCGCATGGCCACGAACTTCATCCCTCGAGCTTCGATGCGGGCGGGCAGACAATCGCGTCAGCTACCTGGCACCGACGCGGCATCACGCTCGATCTAGCGCGCATCAGCGCAGCGCCTGACGCGCTTCGATGGCGTTCGGAGGGTCGGGGTTTTCGTCGCATTGCGTGGGCTCCAAGTCGCCAAACGAAACCCGCCAATGGTCGCCAATAAGTCATACCGAGAATTCCGACGTTCGACGATCGCCCACGAGAACACCCAAGCTGGGGAAACGCGCGCCTTCGGTCGACGCCTCAACGTCGACCGAACTTGATGGATCTATACGGCCGGTCGCCGCGGCGCGGACCGCTGATTGATCGATCCTTTGGCGAACCTTGGCGGGCCTCGCTTGGCGATTTGGCGACCCT